>JAJEDQ010000223.1 GCA_022821445.1 Acidimicrobiia bacterium
ACATGAGCAAGGGCCGGTTCGAGTTCGGCACCGGCCGCGGAGCGGGCAGCCACGAGATCGGCGGCTTCGGCATCGACCCGTCGGAGACCAAGGCCAACTGGGACGAGGTGATCTGGGAGTTCAAGAAGATCTGGGGAAGCACCGCCTACTCCCACCCCGACGGCACCGCCTTCCAAACCCCCGAGACCGGCACGTGGGGCACCTTCAACGTGCTGCCCAAGCCCTACTGCCACTCCCATCCGCCGATGTGGGTGGCGGCGGGCAACACCCCCACCTATGAGAAGGCCGCCCGCCACGGCTTGGGCGTGCTCGGGTTCAACGTGGCCACCATCTACGACATGGCTCCCCACGTGGAGGCCTACAAGAACGCCATCCCCCATGCCGAGCCCGCCGGCGAGTATGTGAACGACAACGTGATGATCGCCAACGGCCTGGTGTGCCTGGAAGACGGCCAAGAGGCCCGCCGGGTGGTGTGCGAGCAGATGCAGCTCAGCTACCTCCAGTCGCTGGTGTTCAAGTACCACGACACCTTCCCCAAGCCCGACGAGGTGCCGCCCTACCCCACGATCATCCCCGAACCCACCTTGGAGGACGTGGAAGAGCGCATCGCGGCCGGGTTCCTGCTGTGCGGCGATCCCGACGAGGTGTTGGAGCAGGTGAAGCGCTATGAGGAGATCGGCTGCGACCAGGTGTCGTTCGGGCTGCCCATCCAGCTCAGCCATGAGAATTGCCTGGAGACCATCCGGCTGTTCGGCACCCACGTGATCCCCAAACTGGACAAAGACCCGCTGCACCGCAGCACCCGCCAGCGGATCGAGCATGCCGGCCCGCTGGAGATGACGCCCGACCCGCTGTACGAGGTTCCCCGGGCGGAAGAGCTCCAGTAAGTGTCATCCAGTCGCTGGTTGGCGGGCGTCCGGGCGGCGGGTCCTGTCCCGGCCCAGCCCGCCGTCCTCGCAGAGCTGCGGGCGGCGGGCGCCCTGAGCCGGGCCACCCACCGCCCTCGGTGGAACTTCCCAAGCCCATGAACGGCGGGGGGGTGGAACGGGAGGAGCTGCGCGAGCCGCTGGCCCAGTGGCTGGCGGAGCGGCTTGGGGCTCGGAGCGTGGAAGTCGGGCCGTTTGAGGTGCCTTCGGGGGGGTATTCGGCGGAGACGCTTTTGTTTTACGCTGACGTGGACCGGGGGTCGGGTCCGGCGGTGGAGCGGTATGTGCTGCGCCGAGAGCTGCCCGAGCCAGCGGTGTACCCCCAGCAAGCGCCGGGCGAGCTGGATGTGGAGGTGGACATCCAGTACCGGGTGATGTCGGCGGTCGCGGCCCACAGCGATGCCCCCATTGCCCCGCTGGTGGGCTACGAGGCCGACGATTCCGTCCTTGGCGGGCCGTTTTTCGCAATGGGCTTCGTGGGTGGTGACATTCCCCGGGAAAACCCGATCTACACCGGCTCCGGCTTCTTCTTCGAAGCCCAGCCCGGCCAGCGCCGCCAATTGCTGGACCGGGGGCTGCGGACCATGGCCCAGATCCACAGCATCGACTGGCAAGCCGCCGGACTCAACTGGCTGGTGTCCACCGGCGACCAGCCGGGCACGGCCACCCAGGTGCGGATCTGGCGGGACTACTCCGACCGAGAGCTCGACGGCCGGGACCATCCGGTGCTGGAAGCCGGGTTCGCCTACCTCTACGAGAACATGCCCGCCGACGACGGTCTGTGTCTGAACTGGGGCGACGGGCGGCCCGGCAACATCATCTGGCAGGACTTCGAGCCCGCCTGCGTCACTGACTTCGAGGCCGCCTGCATCGCCTCGCCACTGGTGGACCTGGGGTGGTGGCTGATGTTCGACCGCTGGTCGCACGAGCACATGGGCAACCAACCCCGCCTGGAGGGCGAGCCCTCTCGGGCCGAGCAGCGCGATCTCTACGCCGCCCACGCGGGGCGCGATCCGGGAGACACCACCTGGTACGAGGTGTTCGCTGCGGCCCGCTACACCGCCATCGTGGTGAGGGTGATGAACCGCACCGTGCTGCGAGGCGAGATGCCCGCCGACAACCCGTTCTGGCTGGAGAACCCCTCCAGCGACTGTCTCCGGGCACTGCTCGACGAATTCTGAACCCGGCGGGCTGGCCCTAGCTGCCCACCACCCGGTCGGTCTGCTCGCGGTATTCGTAGACGAGGCGGACCAGCCAGTAGCGCATGAAACGCTTGAACGAGCTGATCAAGATCATCACCAGCCCGATGAGGGTGAGGCTGAGGCCAAATAGGGCGGAGACCACGAGGTCGACGTGGTTGCCTATGTGCTGGGATCCGCTCTCTGTGTCATAGGCCTCGCCGGTCAGGAAGAACGAGACCACGGTGAAGCCGAGGCCGACGATCGTGAGGATCAGGCCGAGGCGGAACACCCAGCGATCGGGATTGGCCCGTCCCCCGGAGGCCCGCAGCTTGGATACCTCGTCGTGGAACTCCTCGAGCCGGCTGCTGTCGCCAGTGGTTTCGGTCGTGTCACTCATGGTGTCTCCTCAGGACATGCCTAGGTAGGCGGCGGTCAATTCTTCGGCGATCTCGTCGGGAGGCCCAGTGCGCTGGATGCGTCCATGCAGCATGATGGCGGCTTCGTTGGCCACCCCCAAAACCGCTTGGGCGAACTGCTCAACGATCAAAATGGAGAGTCCGGCCTCGGCCAAGGTGGCCACCTGCTCGTATAGCTCCTCCACGATGATGGGCGCCAGCCCCATGGAGAGTTCGTCGAGCATCAGAATGGCCGGGTCGGTGGACAGCGCCCGAGACATGGCCAGCATCTGCTGCTCGCCGCCCGACAATGTGCCCGCCATCTGGTTGCGACGCTCCTGCAAGCGGGGGAATTGGGCGAAGGCCCGCTCCTGCACCTGCTTGTAGGGCACACCGGCATAGGTGGACATCCGCAGGTTCTCGGCCACAGAGAGGTTGGGGAAGATCCCCCGGCCCTCGGGAATCAGACACACCCCGGCCCGGGCCAGCCGGTCGGGAGACACGCCGTTCACTTCGTGGCCATCGAGCAGTACCGATCCGGAGTGGGGCTGGATCTGGCCACTGGCCACCCCCAAGGTGGTGGTCTTGCCCGCCCCATTGGGACCCAATAGTGCATACACCTGGCCCGGCATGACCCGGAGATCTACCCCATGAAGCACGTCGATCGTGCCGTAGCCGGCGCGGATGCCGACCAATTCCAGAAGCGGGTTTGCCGTCTTAGTACTCACTCGCCGACCTCCACATACCCCGCCCGGAATTCATCGCCGCCCAGGTAGGCGGCCCTCACGGCCTCGTTGCCCTGCACCTCAATAGGCGTGCCCACCGCGATGATCTTGCCGAAGTCCAGCACATGGATGCGGGCGCACACCCCCATCACAAAGCTCATGTCGTGCTCCACCAGCAGCACGGCCAGATCGTTGTCCTTGTCGGCCACCAACCCCAACAGGAGTTGGCCGATGGCAGAGGTCTCCTCTTCGTTCAGGCCAGACGACGGCTCGTCCAACAACAGCACCCGGGGACGGCAGGCCAAGGCTCGGGCCAACTCCACCAGCCGGGCGCTGCCGGTGGGGAGGGTGCCCACGGTCACATCAGCCACATCGTCAAGGCCTACCTTGCCCAGCATCTCGTGGGCCACGTCGTTGACCCGTTGGTGCGTCCACTTGGCGCGGTGGTTCTTCTCCACCGCCA
>JAJEDQ010000003.1 GCA_022821445.1 Acidimicrobiia bacterium
ATGTAGCGCCGGTCCCGCCCACGGGATCCGGGGACGATGCCGCCGGTGCAGTACAGGTGGAGTCCGTTGGGGATGCCCTGGGGGTCCATGGCCGCCTGGTCGTACATGTATCCCGGCGTGGGGCTGTGGGGGGTTTCCAGCCAGGTGGCCAGCTCCCGGGGATCGAACATGGTCACCGGTTCCTCGGTGGCGAAGTAGAGGTTGAGCATGGTCACCCGGTACTGGTCCTGGGCCAGATAGCGGATCTGGCTGGTGTACCAGTCGGGCAGCTCCCACTCGGGCACCACGTTGAACACGTTCCACACCGGCAGGGTGGAGATGACCGCATCGCACTCGATCACCTCGCCGATGTCCCAGTCGTTGGGCACAGTGGGCTCATGGGGGATTGACACCCCGACCACCGCCCCGTTCTCGATCAGCACGCGGCCGGCCGCGGTCTTCATGCGCAGTTCGCCGCCGTGCTCGGTGAAGCCGTCGGCCAGGTCTTGCCACATGCCGTCCCAGCCCTGGCCGGGCCAGCAGGAGTAGGCGGCCATGTGCCGCTCCTCGTAGTGCATCTTGCGCACCCACAGGTTGTCGCTGGCCGAGTGGTCGTACCACTCATCGGTCATGCACTCCAGCACGGCGATGAACTCATAGAGGTCGTAAACCCCCTGGTCGGAGGTGTGCTGGGCCAGCCATTCCCGCATGGGGCGGTCGTCCCACTCCTCCAGTTCGTCCCATGTGCTCTCGGTGATGGCCTTGATGACCTTCTTCACCTCGGTCTTGTCGGGATAGCGGTCTCGGATCGACCCCCAGGTTTGCGTGTCGTTGTCCCAGATCGGCATGTCGTGGGACACCTCGCCGTGGATGAGCTCCTTGCCGACGTGCTCGAACACCTTGGTCAGCCCCGAGCCGGGGTCCTCGATGAGGTGCCCGCCGAGGTTCACCTTGAAGCCCTCGTCGTCCACCGCCAATGCCCGGCCACCCAAGAAGGGCGACCGCTCCAAGAGGGTGACCGACTTGCCTTCAGCGGCCAGAAGCGCCCCGGCGCTAAGCCCGGCAGCCCCGGCACCGATGACGACAACGTCGCATTTGGTCATGGGGGGATACTAAGAGCGGGCGGTGCTGGGAGGCACGTTATGAAGTCGGCCGCTCAGGGGCCGGCAATCGCACTGAGCGCGTCCACCGTGGCCTGGGGGCCGATGTCGTCGCCGATGTGGGCGCCGGTGAGCAGCACTATGGGGAGGTCGACGCCGGTGGCTCGGTAAGCGGCAATGCGGTCGGCCAGCATGTCGGGTCCGAGAGCGCATTGGGCCAGGACGGCCTCATCGGGTACCAGCGATAACGCTCGTGCGCGGTCACCTTGCTGCCAGGCCTCGGCCACCTCGGGCAGGTTGTCGAAGGTGCCGACGAACGCGGGCTGATGGGTGGGGACCATGGAATAGGCCAGCACTTGGCGGCGCATACGTTCTAGGGCCTGTTCGGGATCGGGACCGGCGTAGGCCCAGAACGACAGCACGGTGGCCACGTCGCCGGGATCGCGCCCCGCCTCTGTAGCTGTGGCTTTGACGACCTGTTGCTTGGGGCCAACCTCTCCAGGCGGGCACCACGTCATGAACACGGCATCGGCTATCTCGCCGGCCACGGCCAGCATGCGGGGGTTGATGGCCCCCAGCCAGACGGGCACTTCCACGCCGGGCAGGTCGAGGCGGAACCCTTTGGAGCGGAACCGGGGGCCGTCGTGGTTCAGCTTCTCGCCCGCCAGTGCAGCCCGGAGCAGGCCGATGAACTCCCGCACAGTGGCCAGAGGCTGTTCGAAATCGCCGCCGTGCCACCGTCCCACCACGATGGGGCTGCTGGCGCCGATGCCGGCGATCACTCGTCCGGGGGCCAGCGAGGCCAAGGTGGCGAATCCCATGGCGGTAAGGGCGGGGGAGCGGGTGTAGGCGGCCACGATGCCCGAGCCCAGCTTGATGCGCTCGGTGCGGGCGGCCATTGCCCCCAGGGTGGCGAACACCTCGGGACCGGCCACCTCGCCCACCAGCGCGGTGTCGATTCCGGCTTGTTCGGCGTGAATCACCAGGTCGGTCAGCCATCCAATGGAGAGTCCATCCTCCACCGGCATGGTGATGGCCACCGGGGAGTTGGTCATGTCTAGTAGCGACCTACCGCGTGCTGCCGGAAACTGGGAGCTATCCGGAGTACCGCCCGCGGAGTTCGTCGGCCAAAGGCTGGTTCTCGGCGTTGTCGGGGTGGGGGAGCCACTCCTCGCCCACCGACAGGTAACGGGTGGCCAACTCGATCAGCGGGCCGTGGGCCTTGTCGGGGGGGATGAAGTTCCACTTGAGCCACGGCTGGGTGTCGGGATGGCTAGGATCTTCCATCACCAGCGGGATGTCGGCGTCGCGCACCCCGTCGATCATGGTGTCGAAATCGTCAGAGCAGAAGGCGATGTGGTGGACGTACTCGCCCTTCTTGGCCAACACCTTGTCGGGCCAGTGGCCGGGCTCAGCGGGCGCCCAGAGTTGGATGGACACCCCGGTGGGGTCGGGGTTTTGAAACGTGACCCACGCCATGGGGGTTCCGTCCATGTCGTCGGCCCCCTCCCCCCGGGTGACCTTCATGGTGTGGCCCGGCGCCAGCACCTCGAGGATCTGGCGCCAGTCCTCCTCGGCCTGGGCCAGGTCTTTCACCAGCAATGAGATGTGGTCGATGTGAATGCCCATTTGGTTCTCGGTCTCCTCGGTGGTCTCTACGCAGCCAGGTTCTCGATGATGGTGGCGTTGGCCAGTCCGCCACCCTCGCACATGGTCTGAAGCCCGTAGCGGCCGCCAGAGCGCTCCAGCTCATTGAGCAGCGTGGTCATGATCCGGGCGCCGCTGGCTCCCAGGGGGTGGCCCAGGGCGATGGCCCCGCCGTTCACGTTCACCTTGTCCATGTCCACGCCGGTTTCCTTGGCCCAGGCCAGCACCACTGAGGCGAAGGCCTCGTTGCACTCGAACAGGTCGATGTCGTCGAGTTCCATGCCGGCTCGCTCCAGCACCTTGGCGGTGGCCGGGATGGGGCCGGTGAGGATGAGCACCGGGTCGCTGCCCACCACTGCCAGGGTGTGGATCCGGGCTCGGGGGGTGAGGCCATGCTCCGCCACCGCCTTTTCGGAGGCGATGAGCAGGGCGGCCGAGCCGTCGGTGATCTGGCTGGAGTTGGCCGCGGTCAGCGGGCCGTGCTCGGAGAAGGGGCGCAGCTTGGCCATCTTCTCCATGGAGGTGTCGGGCCGGATGCCCTCGTCGCGGGCGCATTCGTCCACCGCCAGCACCTCCCGCTCGAAGCGCCCTTCTTCCCAGGCTCGGGCGGCGTTCTGATGGCTGCGAAGGGCTAGGCCATTCATGTCTTCCAAGGTGACGTCCCACCGTTCGGCGATGAGGTTGCCGCCCCGGAACTGGTGGACCTCCTCGTCGCCGAAGCGATTGGCCCAGCCGTCGCCGTCGAACGGGTAGCGCATGCCCAGATCGGGGCCCACGTCGCCCTGGCTGTTGAGGTGAATGAGGCTCATCACCTCCACTCCGCCGGCCGCCACCAGGTCTTGGGTGCCCGACATGATGCCCTGGGCGGCGAAGTGCACCGCCTGTTGCGATGACCCGCACTGGCGGTCGATGGTCACCGCCGGGACGTGCTCGGGCAGCCCGGCCGATAGCCAGGCGTTGCGGGCCACGTTGAAGGCCTGGGCGCCGATCTGGCCGACGCAGCCCATGATGCAGTCGTCCACCGCGCCTGGGTCCACGCCGGTGCGCTCGATCAGCCCGCTCAAGATGCTGGCGCCGAGATCGGCGGGGTGGAGGTGGCTCAGCCCGCCGCCGAAGCGGCCCATGGGGGAGCGAACTGCGTCGATGATGTAGGCGTCGGCCATGTCTGTGCTTCCTGGTTCTTGTTCGGGATTCCTTGGTCGCTGCTTCCTGTCGTCGGACCGAGCCTGTTCAGCCCACAGCCCGCTCGGCAGCGGCCACGGTGTTTGCCATCAGCATGGTACGGGTCATCGGCCCCACCCCGCCGATTCGAGGCGAAAGCCAGCCCGCCACCTCAGCCACGTCGTCGTCCACATCCGACACCAGCTTGCCGTCGGCGAAGCTCACCCCGGCGGCCACCACCGCGGCACCGGGCTTGACCATGTCGGCCTTCACCATGCGGGGCGCTCCGGCCGCGGCGATGAGGATGTCGGCGTTCTTGGTGTACCGGGAGATGTCGCCCGCCCCGGTATGCACCACAGTGACCGCGGCATTGGCGTTGGGCCGCTTCAGCGACAACAAGTTGGCCAGTGGCCGCCCAATAGTGAGACCTCGGCCGATGATCACCACGTGTTGCCCGGCGATGGGAATCTCGTAGCGCTCCAACATCAACTGGATCCCCCGCGGCGTACAGGCCAGCGGAGCGTGAACTCCCTGCACCAACCGCCCCAGGTTCACAGGGTGCAAACCGTCGGCGTCCTTCTCAGGCAACACCCGCAACAAAGTGGCCTCGTAGTCGAGATGGTCGGGGAACGGGTATTGCATGATGTACGCATCCACCGCCGGGTTGGCGTTGAAGTCGTCCACCACCGCGTTCACCTCCTCGGCGGTAGCGTCTTCGGGCAGGTGCACCTCCTGGGACACCATGCCGAGTTCCTGGCTGTCACGGTGCTTCATGGCCACGTAATTGGCCGACGGTCCATCGTCGCCCACCAACAGCGTGCCCAATCCTGGGGTTACCCCCTTCTCAGCCAGCGCAGCAATCCGCTCCCGCAGGCCTTCCTTGATCTCAGCTGACAGCATTTCGCCGTCCAATTTGATAGCAGTCATCGCCCGGAATTCTCGCATATCTAGAGCGCCTACAACGGTCAGCTGATGTGCCCGAGATCGAGGCCTCGTCTGGGGTGCTCAATTCATGGGAATTGCGAACGGCCGATGTTATGTACGTCGCGTACTTTACGTACATGACCGCCCGGATAGTCTTTGGTTATGCAACTTCTCACCTTCACGGATACCCGTCGCAGGCTTCGTGAAGTACTTGACGCAGCCGAGGCAGGCAAGCCAATCGGGATAGAACGCCATGGAAGAAAGGTTGCGCTGGTTGAGCGAGACCGTCTCCAGGCGCTTCTCGCCGACTCCTGGCAGCTGGGCAGGCCCGAGGCGGTTGCTGAGGCGGGAGGCTGGTCGGTGTTCTTGCCGGGTACCCCGGTCGCCGCTGATGGAGCCGATTTGGAGGAAGCCGCCGAGGAGTTCCTCGACGCCCTCAGGGATTACGCAGAGGACTGGGAGGAGCGGCTCAGACTGGTACCCAACCACGAGCATCTCTGGCCGCTGGTGCTGTTCGTGTCCATGAGCTCTGATGCTGAGCTAGCCAGTTGGGCGTTCGGCAGAGATTCTTGAGTTTCCCAGCGCCCACCCGGCGTGATCATGCCCGTTTCTGCGAAGTCGAGGGATGGCGGTTGGTGCGCTCAGCCGTCGGAAAGCGCAACACGCATCATGAGACCTACGAGCTAGACCTTCCCGATGGCTCCGTCTTGAGAACGCGGGTATCAAGACCGCCGGATCGCACGAACTATGGAGATGCGCTCTGGGGACATATCTTGCGTGACCAGCTCAAGGTGGGCGCCGAGGAGTTCTGGCGCTGCGTCCAAGACGGCGTACCGCCCGACCGCGGGACGCGACCAGGATCGGCAGAAGGGATCCCAGCTGATCTGCTCTACCTACTGAAACACAGGGTGGGCCTCTCCGAAGCCCGTCTGAGCGAGATGACCAGGCAAGAGGCCATCGAGCGAATTCAGCATTACTGGACGACAGGGGAGTAGTCGGCCAACGTTTCAGCCGTAGGCTCTCGACATGTCTGCTGAGCGTGTTGGGCGTGTGCCGCAGAGAGGGCCGAGAGAGACTCGAGCCTGGCTTGTGCGTGGTTACCCACACGACGTTGGCTCGATGGTGGAATACAACAGACGCAACAAAGTGGTAACGCTCGGGTGGGAGAGCTACGTAGTCGATGTTCCTCGTGCCGCGTTCAGCAACGAAGAGATGCTCCGAGGTTGTCTCGACCAGCCTGGACGGAAGTCCTCGGACAAGGAAACGGCCTTCCATGATCTCTGGTATTTCTGTAACGAGATCGAGATTGACGACTATGTCGTGCTTCCTTCTCAGGGGCTCCCAAAAGAGGGCCAGTGGATCGTGGTCGGCAGAGTGACTAATGATGCGATTCACGATGTAGGTATGGGTCCTGGCGCTCGGCTTCGTCGCGAAGTCAAGTGGTTGACGGACCGGATCCCGAAGTCCGAAGCGCGGATTGACAAAATAGACGCGCGCAGATGGTCCGTAGTTTCACTGGATTTGGACCAAGTGATGGGCGTGCTCAGGCGTTTCTCAAAAGGCGACTACATGACAGGCGATGAAGCCGGGGTGTGGTCCGTTGACGAGTTCGAGTTTCCCGAAGGAGCCAAGAACCGTGTCGAGGTCAATCGGTACGAGCGCGACCCAGAAGCCAGAAGGTGGCGTCTCGAGCACGACGACTACACCTGCCAGGTGTGCGGCCTGAGATTTGAGGACCGGTACGGAGAGTTCGCACTTGGCTATATGCAGGTCCACCACAAAGTGCCTTTGTCACAGATCACTGACCACGACAACTACAAGGTCAATCCTGCGACCGATCTCGTAGCGGTGTGCCCGAACTGCCACGCAATGCTCCACCACCATCCCGATAGACCCTGCACTGTCGGGAAGCTGAAGCAGGAGATGAAAGAGGCTCAGGAGTGAGTGGATTCGAGCGAGCCCGGCACGAATCAGCTAGGCAGCGACAGCTTCCGTTGGCCCTCGAACCCGATCTCGGTCGATTGCGCGGGGCGAAGCGTTCAGATTGTGCCGCCCGGCGGCGTCTTCAGTCACTTGGTAGCCGTGTTTGTGCACTTTCTTGTGGCACTTGGGGCAAAGCAGCACGAGGTTGGTGATGTCGGTGGGGCCGTCGTCGTCCCACCAGATGATGTGGTGGGCGTCGCAGGCGCTGGCTCTCATGCCGCATCCGACGCATTGCTTGTCGCGGGCGATCAAGGCCAACTTTTGGGCGGCTGTGGCAGCCCGCTGTTTTCTGCCCATGTAGAGCGGCTGGCCGTCAGCGGCGAAGATGGCGGGCACGATGCCCGCGTCGCAGGCGATGTGGCGGAGGTCGTCGACGTCGATGGAGGTGCCGTCGATGAGTCCTGCGTTCTTGAGCTGGCCACTGAGCGTGTCGTAGTCGACCGAGACGATCAGTGTGGTTGCCTGTGGATCGAGGTCACACCCCGAATCGCTGGCATCGTCGTTCGCGGCGCCTGTTTCAGGCATGTCGACCTCAAGCTTTGTCTCAGGCTCGCTACCGGCACTGTCTGCTCGGTCGGGTCGTTGGGTGACGAGCGCGACCAGGGCATCGGCGCTGCGCTGGTCGTGGGTACGGTCGCTCTCAGTTCTGGAGTCCTCGCGGAACAGCCGATCGCTCAGGTCGTGGAGCGCGGTCTTGACCCGCTCCCCGGCGATGCGATCCAACTCGGCGTACAGGATCACCATCTCGTTGTCCCCGTCAAACACCTTGGCGCTGCGCCGCTCGCGCTGGCGCTCATGGCGGGTCAACCCGTCATCGGCCCGGCGCTGATCCTCCCGGCGGGCCAGAGTCTTCTTGAACTCGTCGAGATCCTCGGAGATGGCCACGACGACCAACTCCAGCTCTTCATCCTTGGATAGCGGCGCCCGCAGATGCGACTCACCCATCACTCGGGCGTGATCAATGGAGATCCACCCCTGCTTGGCCGCCTCCAACGTGTCGGGCAACGCCTTGAGCGCACTAGATGTCTTGGCCTGCTGGCGAGCCTTGTGACGACCGAGCCCAAACTGGCGACACAGTTCCTCAACCGCATCCTGCCCTTGCAGATCGCCAAATCTGCCCAACAGGGCTGCCAGATAGCCATCCAACTGCCGACGGGCACTGTCGGCTTGAAGGATCAACTTGACCAATTCACCCGGCCCCAGCCCATCAAATTCAACCAGCTGAACATCCACGGTAGGCCTTTCGCTGCCCCGTGACTCGCCGTTGGCATTCGTGGTGTTTCCCCTGGTGAGAGCACCTAAATCCATGCCACAAGTCTACCGACGCCAGTGACAGTATCCCCTGGTGGCACTGGGGCAGCGCCCGGCAACTACACGTAGTTCCAGCCGAAGCGGCCCTTTATGCAGAGGTTGCCGCTTGTTACGTCGTGGTCGTCGGGGGAGGTGCATTTGACGATTTGGTTGTCTTGGACATGGAGTTCGAGGTTGCAGCCGACGCCGCAGTAGGAGCACACGGTTTGGGTGACGGTTTGGTCTTCGGGACGCCAGTCGTCGGCCTGGCGAAGGTCGAACTCGGTCTTGAACTGGAGGGCGTTGGTGGGACACACGGCTACACAGTTGCCGCAGTAGACGCAGGCCGATTCGGGCAGGGTCACGTCGAATTCGGCGGAGATGCGGGCGCCGAAACCTCGGCCGGCCACCGAGATGGCGTAGGTGTGCTGGGCGTCGTCGCCGCAGGCCTCCACGCAGCGGTAGCACAGCACGCACTTGTCGTAGTCCCGGATGTAGAGGTTGTCCTGCACCCGAACCGGCTCATCCATGGTCTCGCCGCCGGGGACGTAGCGGCTGGGGTCGGCGCCGTAGTGCTCGGCCCACTGGCCCAGCTCATCGGCCTGGGACACGTCGACACCGGTGGTTAGGAACTCCAGCACCATCTTGCGGCTGTGCCGCACCCGCTCGCTGTCGGTGTGGACCACCATGCCCTCCTCCGCTGGACGGGAGCAGGAGGGGACCAGTGCCCGGCTGCCGTCAAGCTCTACCACGCACAACCGGCACACGTTCACCGGGGTGAGGGTGGGGCCGTAGCAGATGGTGGGAGTCTCCACGCCCGCGGCATCGCAGGCATCCAGGATGGTCGCGCCCTCGGGCACGGCCACCTCTTGGCCGTCAACCCGGATGGTCACCGCGGTCTCGGTGATGGCGCCGCTCACTGGCTATTTCCTATCAGGCCCAGCGACAAAGCGGAGCGCACAGCGGAGGCCGCGGTGTGGCCCAACCCGCAGATGGAGGCATCGACCATGGCCAGGGCCATGTCATCGATGAGCTCAGATCGCTGTTTGGTCAGTGGCTTGTCGGAGCCTTGCAGCTCCACCAGCACTTCGTGTTGGCGCTGGGTGCCCACCCGACAGGGGACGCACTGGCCGCACGACTCGTCCCGGAAGAACTCGGCGATGCGGACGACCACGGCCTCCATATCCACGGTGTCGTCGAACACCGTCACCACTCCTGAGCCGAGGGTGGCGCTCGCTTCACGGGTGTCCTCCAGGGTGAGGGGCATGTCGAGGGAGTCGGGACCGACGAACACTCCGGCCGCGCCGCCCAGCAGGACTGCAGCCAGCGAGCCAACCGGCCCGCCGGCCAAGTCGAGCAAGTCGCCCAGCGGGGTGCCGAAAGGCACTTCGTAGAGCCCTGGAACTCCTATCCGCCCCGACAGGCAGAACAACCGGGTGCCGGGGGAGCGCTCGGTGCCTAGTGATCGGTAGGTGTCGGGGCCGTCGATCACGATGTCCAAAGCGTTGATGAGGGTCTCAGGGTTGTTGACGGCAGTGGGCTGGGAGAACAGGCCGTGGGTGGTGGGGAAGGGAGGCTTGTTGCGGGGCTCGCCCCGGAAGCCCTCAATGGAGTTGAACAGCGCTGTCTCCTCGCCGCAGATATAGGCTCCTGCCCCCCGACGAAGCTCGATGTCGAAGCGCTGCCCGCTGCCGGCCACATCGTCGCCCAGCAGCCCCGAGGCCCGGGCTTGAGCGATGGCGCTCTCCAGGCGGGCAGTGGCCCGAGGGTACTCACCCCGGATGTAGATCCAGCCGTGGGATGCTCCGGTAGCCAGACCAGCGATGGTCATCGACTCGATGACCGCGAACGGGTCTTGCTCGCACAAGATGCGGTCTTTGAAGGTGCCCGGCTCCGATTCGTCGCAGTTGGCCACCACGTGCTTGTCCGCCCCCGGCTCGTCGGCCACGGCCCGCCATTTAATGCCAGTGGGGAAGGCCGCCCCCCCTCGGCCCGACAACCCGGAGTCGGAGATGACGGCGATCACGGCGTCTGGTCCCATCTCGATGGCCGTGGCCAGGGCCTCATAGCCGCCATGTTCCCGGTACGACTCCAGACTGGTGGGATCGACCACGCCCACTCGGCGCAGCACCCGCAGGCCGGGGTCGCCCGCTTGGGGCAGTTGGAACTCCTCATTGTCATCGGCGGGCACCCGGTCGGGCCGCCCAACACCCTGGACAAACAGCGCAGGGGCCCGCTCGCACTGGCCGAGGCAGGGACTGTCGTGGACCCTGGCCCCATCCGCGTCCAGAGTCGTCCGAAGCTCATTGTTGCCCGCCAGAGCGCACGCCGGATCGACGCACACATGGACGACATCGTCGCGGTGGCCGGGATCGGCGGTTCGGAGCAGTTCGTAGAACGTGGCCACCCCATAGGCCTCAGCTGGGGGAACCCCCAGCCGCTCGGCCGCCCCGTTCAAACCGCCAGGGCTGATCCAGCCGATCTCGTGCTGAAGCGAATGCAGCACCGGTAGCAGCAGGTGGCGCAGGCCGTGGCGCCGGCTGCGGCCCCCGCGGACTATCCGCTCGGTTTCGACAATGGAGGCCGCGTTGGCTTGGGGAACGATGGCGTCGATGGCGGCCTGTTCGGCTTCGGTGGGCTGGTCGTCCCCAAAGTGCAGGTCAGCCAACGGATGCCCCCGCAGTCTCGGGGGCAACGACCAACTCCACCCTCACCGCTGCCGCTTTGAACTCGGCAGTGCCGGATTTCGGATCCCATTCGGGATTGGTGAGCACGTTCACGTCGATCAGCTCGGGATGGTGCAGGGTGGTGAAGGCCAGCCCTCGCGGCAGGCTTGACACCACCCGGGCGTTCATCTCCACCGAGCCCCGGGGGGAGCACACTCGCACGCGGTCGCCGTCGGCGATGCCCAAACCCGCGGCATCGTGGGTGTTCATGTCCAGGCCGGCGAATCGGATCGGCGAGTCGTATTGACCGCTTTGCACTCCGGTGTTGTAGGAGTCCAGCGCCCGCCCGGTGGTGAGCCGCAAGGGGAACTTCTCGCTCAGCTCCTCGGTCGGCCCCTCGTGCTCTAGCACCGAGAAGGGGGCCGGATCGCGGCCCTCCAGGTCGTCGGCCCACAGCCAGCCGTGGAGGAAGGCACTGCCGGGATGGTCCTCGTCGGGACACGGCCATTGCAGGCCCCCGGCAGCCTCCAAGCGCTCCCAGGCCATGCCGCCGTGCATCGCCGACAAACTACGGAGCTCGTCCCACGCTGCTTTCGGGTCGCGGGGGCCGAGTTCGTCACCCATCGCCTCGGCCATATCGCAGAGGATGTCGATGTCGTGGCGGGCCTGGCCGGGTGGGGAAACCGCGGGGCGTACTCGCTGCACCCGGCGCTCGCTGGAGGTGACGGTGCCTTCGCTCTCGGCCCAGGCCACCGATGCGGGCAGTACCACATCGGCCATCTCTGCGGTGCGGGTCATCAAGATGTCCTGCACCACCAGGATGTCCAGGCTTTCGAGCTGGGCCCGGGCGTGGAGTGCATCAGCCTCGGAATCAGCCGGATTCTCGCCGATCACGTACAGGGCCCGAAGATCGCCCTGCTCCATGGCTTCGAACATCAGAGTTAGGTGCAATCCGGGAACAGGGTTGAGCTCCCGGCCGTAGGCGGCTTCGAACCGGGCCCGATGGTCAGGATCATCCACGCTGGCGAAGCCGGGGAACTTGTTGGGGATGGCCCCCATGTCGCCGCCGCCCTGCACGTTGTTCTGGCCCCGCAGCGGCACCAAGCCCGACCCCCACCGCCCCACGTGGCCGGTGAGCAGGGCTAGATTGCACAACGACAGCACGTTGTCGACTGCGTTGTGGTGCTCTGTGATGCCCAGGGTCCACAGGATCTGGGCCTTGTCGGCAGTGGCGTAGGCGTGGGCCATCTCCACCACGACCTCGGCGGGAATGCCGCAGATGGCAGCCACTGCCTCGGGGGTGAACGGCTCCACCGAGGCGGCGTAGGCCTCGAATCCCTGGGTGGAGTGGGCGATGAAGTCTTGGTTGGCCAGACCGGCGTGGATGATCTCTCGGCCGATGCCGTTGGCCAGGGCGATGTCGGTGCCCACGTCAATGCCCACCCACACGTCAGAAAATTGGGCCGAGGAGGTGTAGCGGGGGTCGACGCAGTACATACGGGCACCGTTGTCGATGCCCTTGAGGACATGGTGGAAGAAGATGGGGTGGGCCTCGCGGGCATTGGATCCCCACAAGAAGATCACGTCGGTTTCCTCAACCTCCTGGTAGGAGCATGTGCCCCCTCCCGCTCCGAATACTGTCGCCAGACCGACGACCGAAGGAGCGTGTCAAGTTCGGTTGCAGGAGTCGATGTTGTTGGAGCCCACCACCGTGCGGATGAACTTCTGGGCGATGTAGTTCATCTCGTTGGTGGCCTTGGAGCAGCTGAACATCCCGAACGCCTGCGGCCCGTGTTCGGAAATCACCTGATTGAACCCGGTCGCAGCCCGCGACAGAGCCTCTTCCCACGTCGCTTCTCGCAGGCTCTCGTTGTCCCGCACCATCGGCACGGTCAACCGTTCCCGCTTCGCCATTTGCACCCCTTTCCCCCAGAGACACCCTGAGGCCGCTTCTACCCTACTTGCCCGCTGTCCGAGGTTCCTGCCCCGCCTGCGGTCGGCATGATCAGCGAGATCTGCTCATAGCCAAACAAGAGTGCTCGCCAGTTCTCTCGGTGCTTGCACCTCCGGCACCGGCAGAGTCTCCTACTCAACGCGGAGAACAGACTGGATTCCCCAACATTCAATCGTCTGATCTGGTCGCAGACCGCAAGTGTGGAATGAGCCGGCAGCAATCGACGTGAATTGGCCTGCGGGTGGATTTGACTGTCCGTACGTATTGTCACCCCAGCAGCTGACCGTCCCATCACGCAATAGACCGCACCCATGATGGGTTCCGGTTGATGTCGCTGTGTAGGTGTTTTCAGCGGGAGACGCGATGACATTGCCGGCTGGCGACTCGTTGCCTGATTCCCAGCAATTCTCCGTTCCATCAAATTTCAATGCGCAAAATTGAGTCTCGCTGGCAGTCAAATGCATGAATGGGCCTTCAGACTGGACCGGCATGTCATCGAACCCCTTGCCCCAGCAAACCACGGACCCATCTGGGTGTTGGGCGCAGGAGTGATCCTTCCTAGCGACCACATCGACAAATTTGCCGTAAGGGGCGGCTCTTTGGCCATGACCATTGTGGCCCCAACAAGCAACCGTCTGATCTACCTTGAGTCCGCAATAGTGCTGTCCGCCCACTGACAGCTTTTCGAATTCTCCAGCAGGTGGATCCGGTAGACTGTAATTCCAGCAGTCAATATGCTTGTCCGTTCGCAATGCGCAGATTCCTTCGGCTTGCCAAAACGGATCAGCGTCTTCTGGGAACCGCGTGTAGCTGCGGGGCGGGGCATATTCAAAGCTTGGAATGGGTTCTAGGCATTCCAAGTCAAGGCATTCGTGCATGCCCCAGCAATCGACATCTCCGTTCACTCGCAATGCGCAGGCAAAATTAGAGACTCTGTTATCATGGTCAGCAAAATTGGTTCCCAAATATAAGTGGCTCTACGCGATGAAGCGGGGACGTCGGGTTCTGATTTTTGTGACGGGTTGAGTTTGGCCGGGTTTTCGTCCGGCGGCAAGCAGGATTCTGAGCCGGTAGTTGTTGAGGTTGGTGAGGCCTCTGGCTGAGCGTTTGACGTCTTTGATTTCGGGGGTTGGCGGCCTCGGTGCGCCCGTTGTGGGTGCCGGTGGTGGTGCTGGTGATGATTTCTGCGCGCCAGCGCTTCAGGGTGGCGGCGAGTTTGTGCAGCTCGGGGGCTGCCTCGGGGGCGGCGCTGTAGGCGATGGCGTCGTCGAGTCGGTCGGCGGCCTGTTCGGGGTCGGCGGTTTTGAACACCGACCGGACTTTCTCCTTGGCCGCCCAGCAGTCGGCGACTTCGTCGTAGGGGTCGCCTTGGTCGAGGGCTGTTCGCAGGCGCTGGAGGCCGGCGGCGTCGAGGCGCTCGGCGCCGGTCAACAGCAGTTTGCGGATGCCGTAGAGGGGATCGCCTGCGCGGCCCCGGTGGCCGGTGGTCTCGGTCTGGGTGCGCTGGCGGCATCTGGTGAGCGCCTGGTTCGCCAGCCGCACGATGTGGAAGGGGTCCGCGGCGACCTCGACTGTGGCGGGCAGGCTGCGGTCGCGAGCGAGTTGTCGTATCGCGCTGCGGTAGCCCTCATGGGGGTCGACGCAGACCACCTCGACGCCGGCCTGCCGCCGGGGCTGCTGGTACACCCATCTGCGCAGGTCGGCGGCGTCTCTGCCGTCGAACACGTCGACGATCTGGCCGGTGGATGCGTCGACCGCGGCGGTGACGAACCGCCGTCGCCGGCGACGGGCGGCCGAGGCCATGACGGTCTCGTCGAAGCCCAGCCGGGCGACCTGGCCGACCCTGCCGGGGTCGCCGGCGATCTCCTCGGCGGCGGCCTCGACCGCTGACCACACGGTGCGCCAGCTCACCCCCAACCGGCGGGCCGCGGACGCCACCGAGCCCTCCACAGCCGCGAGCCGGCCAACAGCCCACCGCTCAGCCCGAGAGGTGAGCACCCGGCGCGGCCCGGCCAACTCTGAGCGCTCAGTCCAGGACCCCGCACCGCACCGCGGGCTGCGGCACTCCCAGATCCGCTTGTTCCACCGCACCCTCACCGCACGGCCGTCCGCGCCCGGAGCGTCTCTCAGCACCACCTCGCGGCGGCCCTTCGAGCGGGCCCTGCGCCCGCACGACCCGCAAAACACCACCTGCCCGCCGGGTGTCTGCACCCCCACTGAAACCTCGCCGTACGCCTCTTCGACGCCGGTCACCTCGAATCCGGCCGCGCCCAATTGCGCTGCCGTACTACCTTCAACCACCAGGGGCCTCCCGTCTCTTGGACTATGTGACAGTCACAAGAATCGGCGAGGCCCCCACCCTCAGTGGCGGACCCTCAAATCACCCTGGTCCCAGCTTCAACGCGAAGAGCCCGTTTGTTTGTCGCCAGCAAAGACAGAGTGGAACAGAGCATTGGGAACTTCAAGTTGACCATGAGAATTATCTCCCCAGCAGGTGACGAATCCGTTTGTTCGAAGTGCGCACACGTGATTGTGCCCGGCGGAGATGGATTGGAATCGAGATGTCTGCCTACTCGGGTCTATGGGGTTGGTCGTTGGTTGTGGCGTTGGGTGGGGAATCGACATCGGTGTCGGGAACGGAGTTGATGGGAGAGGGGGGTTAGCAGTCGGCCTAACCACGGGAGCAGCAGAAGGAGCAGGGGAGGTAGCGCTTGATGCTGATTGAGCAGACGTTGAATGCGACGACGGGATGGGTGATTCAACCGGTTCAGTTAATGCTGCAATAGGCGGTTGGGTTGTTTGAGTGGTGTCGGGCTGGCGGGCAGCGGGCCGGGAGCCTTCAGTGCCGCAACCCGCCATCCCGACGGAGAGAATCACCAATGCGCCGACCAAGACCAAGAGATTCCCGGCGCGCTCGGTCATACTCGCACGATATAGACTCTTGGCTGGGTGATTTGGTTCCGCCGGGTGGGCGGCCACCCGGTCAGCTCAGGCCGACGATCTCGCCGTTTTCGTCGAGGTCGATGCCCATGGCGGCGGGTTGGCGGCCGAGGCCGGGCATGGTGCGCATGTCTCCGCAGATGGGGTAGACGAAGCCGGCGCCCACCGAGGCCCGCACCTCCCGCACCGGCAGGGTCCAGCCGGTGGGGGCGCCCTTGAGGGACGGGTCGGACGAGATCGACAGGTGGGTTTTGGCGATGCACACCGGGAGGTGGCCGAAGCCGGCCGACTCGTAGGTGTCGAGCTGGCGGTTGGCGGTGGCCGAATACTCCACGCCGTCGGCGCCGTACACGGTGGTGGCCACCGCGGCGATCTTGTCTTTGAGCGAGAGGTCGTCCTCGTACAGCACCTTGAACGAGCTGGGCTCCTCGCAGGCTTCAGCTACTGCCTCGGCCAGATCGGCTGCGCCCGCGCCGCCGTCGGAGAAGTGGGTGGTGACCGCGCAGCGGGCGCCGTACTCGTCGGCGATCTCGCCGATGGCGGCCAGATCGGCGTCGTGGTCGCCGGGGAAGGCGTTGATGGCTACCACCGGGGTCACACCGTGGGCCTTCATGTTGGAGAGCTGCTTGCGGAGGTTGTCGCCCCCGGCGTGTACCTCGTCGGGGTTCTCGGCCAGCAGCGCCTCGGGCAGGGGCCGCCCGGCCACGATCCGGTGGTTGCCGGAGTGGGCCTTGAGGCCCCGCACGGTGGCCACCATCACCGCGGCATCCGGGTCGATGCCCGAATAGCGGCACTTGATGTTGAAGAACCGCTCCGCGCCCATGTCAGCGCCGAACCCGGCTTCGGTTACCAGGAAGTCGCCGGTGCGGATGGCGATGCGGTCGGCCACGATCGAGGAGTTGCCGGTGGCTATGTTGCCGAACGGACCGGTATGCACCAGGGCGGGGCCGCCCTCCAGGGTCTGCATAAGGTTGGGCTTGAGGGCGTCCTTCAACAGCACGGCCATGGCCCCAGCGGCCTTCAGGTCCTCGGCGGTCACCGGGTTGCCGGCTTTGGTGTAGCCCACCACGATCCGGCCCAGCCGGGCCCGCAAGTCCGACAGCGACGTGGCCAACGCCAAAGTGGCCATCACCTCGGACGCGGCGGTGATGTCGAAGCCTGATTCCCGGGGGACTCCGTCGAGCCGCCCGCCCAGGCCGATCACCACGTTGCGCAAGGCCCGGTCGTTGATGTCCACCACCCGTCGCCAGGTGATGTTGTGCAGATCGAGCCCCGACTCGTTGCCGTGGTAGATGTGCGCGTCGAGCATGGCCGAGCACATGTTGTGGGCTGCGGTCACCGCGTGCATGTCGCCGGTTAGGTGGAGGTTGAAAAGCTCCATGGGCACCACCTGGCTGTAGCCGCCGCCGGCCGCGCCGCCCTTGATGCCGAACGTCGGCCCCAGCGAAGGCTGGCGGATGGCGATAGTGGCCCTTTTGCCGATGTGCCCGAAACCTTGGCCCAGGCCCACCGTGGTGGTGGTCTTGCCCTCGCCCAGCGGTGTGGGAGTGATGGCGGTCACCACCACATAGCGGGCCCTGGGCCGGTCGGCCAGCGCCTCGATGGCGTCCAGGCTGATCTTGG
Source organism: Acidimicrobiia bacterium (assembly GCA_022821445.1). GTDB lineage: Bacteria > Actinomycetota > Acidimicrobiia > Acidimicrobiales > Bin134 > Poriferisocius. The sequence continues at coordinate 17,268 of JAJEDQ010000003.1, forward strand.
CTGCCCCCGCCCCGTAGGGCTCCAGCATCTCGGTGGGGATGCCGGCTTCTTCAGCGATTTCAGTAAGCGGTCGGAGATTCGCCCCGCGGGCAATCTCGAGATCAGAAGGAAAAGACATGGCCCCGCCTCTCATGCTCGATGCTTGATGTCAACCCCGCAAGCGTACACGGACAATCGAAGTGTGATCGGGCGAGTGTCAGAGTCAATCCTTAGAATCGGATGGTGGCATCAACGGCGCCATGACGGAGGCTCGCCATGACTGACTTCTTCGACACTGTTCCCGAGCCGGTGGCGCATGCCGGAAGTCGCGCGGGACTCGGCCAGTTGGCTTACCGGGTGTACGACCCCGATCGGGTGGTGATGGGGCGTCGCATGGAAGATCACCTGCGCATTGCGGTGTGCTACTGGCACAGCTTCAACTGGCCGGGCAGTGACATATTCGGCCACGGCACGTTCGACCGACCCTGGCTGGAGCCCGACCAAGACCCGATGGCCGCGGCTCGGGCCAAGCAGGATGCCGCCTTCGAGTTCTTCGAGAAGCTGGGCACACCGTTCTACTGCTTTCACGACGTGGACATGGCCCCCGAGGGGGAATCCCTGGCCGAAAGCCGAGCCAATCTGGATGCGATGGTGGAGCGGGCGGCGGCCAAGATGGAGGCCACCGGCGTGCGGCTGCTGTGGGGCACGGCCAACCTGTTCTCCCATCCCCGCTACGCCGCGGGGGCGGCCACCAATCCCGACCCAGATGTGTTCACCCACGCCGCGGCCCAAGTGCGCCATATGCTCGAGGCCACCCACCGACTCGACGGGGCCAACTACGTGCTGTGGGGCGGTCGGGAAGGCTACGAGACGCTGCTCAACACCCGGCTGCGCCAAGAGGCCGACCAGCACGCCCGCTTCTTGACCCTGGTGGCCGAGCACAAGCACAAGATCGGCTTCACCGGCACATTGCTCCTCGAGCCCAAGCCCCAGGAGCCCACCAAACACCAGTACGACTACGACTGCGCCTCGGTCCACGGTTTCCTAGACCGCTACGGCCTCGTCGACGAGTTCAAGGTGAACATCGAGGTGAACCACGCCACCTTGTCGGGCCATTCCTTCCACCATGAGGTGGCCTATGCGGTGGACAACGGCATCTTCGGCAGCGTGGACGCCAACCGGGGCGATCCTCAGAACGGGTGGGACACCGACCAGTTCCCAAACTCGGTGGACGAACTGTCCCTGGCTCTCTACGAGATCATGCGAGGCGGGGGGTTCACCACCGGCGGGTTCAACTTCGACACCAAGCTCCGGCGCCAGAGCATGGCCCGAGACGACCTGTTCTGGGGCCACATCGGCGGCATCGACACGCTGGCCCGCTCCCTGCTGGTGGCCGAGGCCATGCTGGCCGACGGCGCCATCGAGCAGGCCCGGTCCGACCGCTACGGCAAGTGGGACACGGGTCTGGGCGCGGAAATCATGAAGGGCGAGATGGACCTGGCCGCGTTGGGCGACCAAGCAGTGGCCGACGGGCTCGACCCCCAGCCGGTGTCGGGACGTCAGGAGCGGCTGGAGAACGAGGTAAACCGCATCATCTGGTCCACGCCGAACTGATTTGGGGCCGAGTAACCGAATGTTAGATTGATCGGCTGATGACGGGCATTGCTGCGATTGGCCGCTGATGGCGAACTGCGCGCTGGTGGCCGGGGTGGACTCCTCCACCCAGTCCACCAAGGTCGAATTGCGAGAAATCGACTCGGGTCGGCTGGTGGAGCGGACCAGTGCCCCACACAGCCACGCATGCTGGGAACCGCCGGTTAGCGAGCAGGAACCGGCAACTTGGTGGGAGGCGTTGAAAGCCTGCTTTGCCCAATTCACAGATGCCGACCGGTCGAACGTGGCGGCGGTGAGCGTGGCCGGTCAGCAGCACGGGCTGGTGCTGGTAGACGAGGACGGCACGGTTCTGCGACCGGTCAAGCTGTGGAACGACACGACTTCTGCACCTCAGGCCCGAGATCTGGTTGCCCGCCACGGAGCAGAGCAGTGGGCCCAACGCTGCGGGTCGGTTCCGCTGGCATCTTTCACCATCGCCAAGCTGGCCTGGGTGTTGGAGCACGAGCCCGAGTTGGGCGACCGGATCGCTCGGATCATGCTGCCCCACGACTGGATCACCTGGCGGCTGACCGGTGCCCATGTCACCGACCGTGGTGACGCCTCGGGCACCGGATGGTTTGATCCCGCCAGCAACGAACTGGCTGATGATCTCTTGGGGTTAGCGGTCGGTGGCCCGGAGAGCTGGCTGCCGCGCCTGCCCCGAGTGCTGGCCCCCGACGCTGCTGCTGGTGAGATCACCCCGGACGCGGCCTCCGCGTTGGGACTGCCCGAGTCGGTGCTAGTCGGCCCCGGCACCGGCGACAACATGGGCGCGGCCCTCGGCCTGGGGCTCAAGCCAGGCGACGCGGTCATCTCCCTGGGCACCTCTGGAACGGCCTACTCGGTGTCCCGCACACCGACCAGCGACCCGTCGGGAGCGGTGGCAGGATTCGCCGACGCTGCCGGCGGCTTCCTGCCCCTGGTGTGCACTCTCAACGCCACCCGGGTCACCGACACGGTGGCCCAATGGCTAGGCGTGGACGCCCCCGGTCTGGCCGAGATGGCTTTGGCCGCCCCCGGCGGCCCGAACCCGCCGGTCCTGGTGCCCTACTTCGATGGGGAGCGCACCCCCGACCTGCCCGACGCTACCGGGCTCTTTGCCGGGTTGCGCAATGACACCACCCGCGAGGAGTTGGCCCTGGCCGCCCACGACGGCGTTCTCTGCGGCCTCTTCGACGGTCTCGACGCTCTTCGGGCCGCCGGCGTGGACGTCGGGGGCACGCTTCACCTCGTCGGAGGCGGGGCCCGCTCGAAGGCCTACCGGCTGAGAGCCGCAGCGCTGCACGGCGAGCCGGTGTCTGTGCCTGACGACGATGAGACGGTGGCGGTGGGCGCCGCGGTGCAGGCAGCGGCAGTTGCCACCACTCGCCACCCGGCTGAGGTTGCCGCCGACTGGCCGCTAGGGAGGGGAGAGCAGGTGGAGCCTCCAGTCGGCATCGCATGCGAAGAAGTCAGAGCCCGGTATGGGGAGCAGCGCCGGAGATCGTTCCCACCTGAATCAGGACGGTGATGCCCGGCTATGGGAGAGTAGGCCCATGTCGAGCGATCTGATGATGCGGGAATTTGGGGCCAACCTGCCGGTTCCGGAGTTCGAAACCACCCCGTGGACAACGCCACCTCCACTGGCCGAGGCCACCGTGGCCATCGTGACCAGCGCCGCGCTGCACCGGCCTGATCAGGATCTGTTCACACCGTTTGACACGGGCTACCGGATGATCGACCGGAGTGATCGCGAACTGGTATTGGGCCACTGGAGTACCAACTTCGACCGCTCGGCCTTTCTGCTAGACCACAACGCGGTGTACCCCATCGACCGACTCGAGGAGCTGGCCGCCGACGGGGTAGTCGGCCAGGTGGCGCCTCGGCATGTGGCGTTCGCCGGAAATCAGCCTGACACAGTGGAAGAAGTCCGACTCGACACCGGCCCGGCCGCGGCGGCCGAGTTGAAGGCCGATGGCGTGGACGTGGCCATCTTGACGCCGGTTTGACCACTGTGCACGCGCACCGTGTGTGTGCTGGCCCACGTTCTTGAAGATGCCGGGATCACCACCGTGGTACTGGCCTCGATGCGTCCGGTGGCCGAGAAGATGAAGGTGCCCCGCACGCTGTACTGCGAGTTCCCGTTGGGTCGGCCGCTGGGAATTCCCGGCGATGCCGAGTTCCAACACGATGTGCTGCGGGCCGCATTCGATCTGCTGGAGGCTTCGTCGGGGCCTGTGGTGGAGGACTACCCCAAAGCGGTGGAAGCTGACGAGACTCCACTGGCTTGCGACCTGCCTCCTCGCTTCGACGCCGACCTGTCGCCACCGGTGGCTGAGGCTCAGGGGTTACGGGCCGCCTACGGCCGAGCTGTGGCTCGCCGTGGGGCCACCGAGGTTGGCCGGTCAATCGGCAGCGATGAAGTGCCAGGTGCGCTGGCCGATCTGGAGCGGGTGGTCGCTGGCGAGCACTGGAAAGAGGTTTATGGCCCTCGCTTCGACACCATCGCGGTGTCCCATGACATCCGGGCGTACTACCAAGAGGCCGCCTTGGAGCTGGCCGACGGCCCGCCTGCCGGTGCTCGGCAAGTGGAAGCTTGGTTTTTTGAGAAGACCGAGGCAGGCAAGACGCTGGCCGCGGCCCGCGACGCCCTCAATGAACAAGGGGCGCCCGGCGGCATCACCTTCTACATGGTGCCGATCGGGCGCTGATCTTCGGGGATCTCAGCCCACCGTAGGTAGCGGGTCGCCGATGCGGGCGAAGCAGTCAGCGGCGGTCGCGCCCATGAACGCGGTACGCACCTCATTGTTCAGCTCGTCCAAGGCGGGGCGGTAGAGCTCGATGGGGTCGGCGTTGCCCTCCTGATGGGGATAGTCGGAGGAGAACACCACCATGTCGGGCAGCGCGGCAACCACGTCTAAGGCGTCGGCGTCGCCGAAGCCGGGCAGGGGAGTGAGCCGCACGTTGCGGTGCAGCATCTCCTCGCCGCTGACCGGCCAGGGCCAATCACCCAACGACGGGGACGACAGGCACTGGCGCGACAGCGTGGACACGTACCAGGGGAGCCATCCGGCCCGCATCTCCTCCACCAGCACGGTGAGGTTGGGGAACCGGTGGAATACCCCGCCGAACAGCATGCCGGCAATGAGGTTCTGGGCCGCGTGCAGCCGCTGGGTATTGGCCAGCCGGATCAGCCCGCCGATGCCGGCCCCGTCGGGCAGGTCCCAGCCGATGTCAGCCCACTTGGAGAAGTCGGCCTCGGTGTTGCCCACATGGATCACCGCCACCATGCCCAGCGAGATAGCCGCGGCCCACACCTTGTCCCAGTCGGGGTGGCCAGGCGGGCCACCGACGGGCGCCCCCCTCAGGGTGTAGAGGAAGAACGCCCGGGCGCCCCGTTCCCGGCACCGTTCCAGCTCGTCCACCGCGTGGTCCAGGTCGGAGAAGTCGACAGTGGCCACCGTGTGGAGGCGGTCGCGCCGGTCCCATAGCTGCTCGGTGAGGAAGTCGTTGCACCGCTGGGCGGCCACCACCCGATCGTCGGGGCGCAAGTAGTCTTGCTTCTTGCAATAGGCGCCCGGATTCACCAGGCTGTGGTCGATGCCCACCGAGTCCATCCACGCCACCCGCTCAGCCGCGGTGGAGTCGTGGCGGGGATGCAGTACCACCGGTCCGCCGGATTTCTCGGCCCGTTCGAACAACTTTGGAAGCAGTTCTGCTGGAGGGGGCCGCCGCTCCGCGGGCAGTACTTGGAGCAGGTCGCCGGCGATAGCGTTGGCCAGATGCGTCCGGTTGTCAGGAATCTGATCGGCCCACTGCTTCATCGGATCAACCCCTGCCGAGTCCCCCGTGATCTCCCAGTGGGTATCCACATCGATGATCATGCGCCGAGTCTAAGTGGTGGCTGGCCAGCGGGGCTTGCGAGCGGTGCTGCGGGCGGTTGGTGCGGAGGGGACGCTCCAACCGCCTACAGCAGTTCCACCGTCCTATCCGAGGTGGAGGTCGCGTTCATCGTCACTGCACGGTGGCGATGAACCAGCGGGCGGGTTCGCCGGTGAGCATCAGGCCGTCTTCGTTCGTGGAATCGGAGGGATCGACTTGGTAGGGCTGGACACGGGCGATCACGAAGTCGCTGCCCACAGCCAGTTCCACGTTGGTGAGCTCTTTCTCGACATCGGAGAGGCCAGTCAGGCCAAAGGCTCCGGAGAGGGTCTGCCACACCCATCTGGTACCGTCGGCCGACCATCCCACCCACGCTTCAACCCGCTGGGGTCTGATGTCTGGCGCGGCCAAGAAGCTCTCAGCGTTGGCCCAAGGTTCCAGTTCTTCCCTGGTGAACGACACAAGGTGTTCGCCGGTCTCCGGATCCTCAAAGACCAGCAGCTCGGGAGCGCCGTCGCCGCTCTCCACGACCCGGATGCCTTCAGGGAGCATGTTGCTCTGCTCGCCCTCGGCATCGAACACGTAGACGGCGGCGTCCTCGGTCAAGTCCCACAGGGTGAAGCCGCCCTCGGGCTCGGCGTAGCGCAGCTCATAGCCGTCTTTGGCGACCCGCAAGTCCAACTCGAGGTCGGCGTCGGGGAAGCTTCCGGGCACCGCCACCATGGCGATGCCCGAAGGGCCGACCGAGAAACGATTCACATGGGCAATGCCTTCTGGGAGCCCAGCGGCCAGGGGTGTGGTGTACACGCCATTGAGACGCTCGATTCGGTAATCGCCTGCTGCTCCACCCGATGTCCAGACCGTCTCATTGGTTGACCCGTAGTAGTTGGGGAGGCGATCGACGGGAGTTCCATCACCAGTGGACAAAGGAGATTGGCTCCATTGGCGGCCATCCGGGGAGGTGAGCTCCAGCGCCCCCCCGTCGGCGATCATCAAAAAGTGAAAGCCATTGGTCGCGCCGTAACCGGCAACATCCCAGCCCGAATACTCGGCCACGAGTTCCGCGGGTCCTCCGTCGCTGTGAAAGATGCGGACAAAGCTCCGATCGCCTCCGTAGAGGAAATCCTCTTCCTCGGCGGTCAGCTCAAACGACTCGGGCGGCGACGACTCGTCTCGGGTGAAGCTGACCGTGTTGCCTTCCACGCCCGTCCAGCCTTTTATCGATTCCTTGTCGGGCACCAGACCGCGACCCACGATAACCGCGGCGACGTCGGCATGGACGGGGCTTTCGACCGCCAACACCATGTTCTGCCCTGACACCGCTGCTGCTTCGACACGGGAGGTCTCGTCGAGGTCAACAATGTCGAGGGCGAGATCAGTCCACGTGGTTCCTCGGTCGTCAGAGAAGAACGCCTGGGTCTCGAAGCTGGTTTCGTTGAATCTCCAACCAGTTACCAGCCAGCGATTCCCAGCGATGTCGAATCTCTCGGGTGTGAAGTCTGCTGGCATGGGAACCACGGTCCAGTCGCGGCCGTTCTCAGTCACCATGACCTGATTGCCGTCGGGGCCGTAGGCCTGGGCCAGCATCCGACCGTCGCCTACAGACAAAATGTGGTGGGCGTCGGGCAAGCCCGCACCGAAAACCTGGGCTGGCTCGAACTCTGTCCAGGCGACCGCTGGGATGGTGGACAGGCTCTCCGGCGTTTTGGGTTCGGAGCGAACCTCAGGATCAGTCTGGGGCGCGTCTTCTGGCTCATTCGGAGTTTCCGAGGCTGGTGCCGGGGTCGGTTCTGCACTCGGCTCGGGCACAGGGGAGGCAGTGGGATCATCGACCACGATGACCTGGGTGGGTTGATCATCCTCCAAGGCATTCCAGGCGGCGATTCCGCCAGCTACCAGGGCAACCGAAGCGGCGATGCCCACTACTGCCCGGCGGGCGTTGCGGGCCTTGGCCCGGGCGGCGGCTCGCTCGGCGATCAATGACACCGGCGGCCGGGCAGCTGGGGCATCAACCCGTCCTCGGATGGCGGAGCCCAAGGCCTCGCCGAGGGCCTGATCGTCGGCGGCGGTCGGGTTCTCAGGGATGCGGCGCTCGTCGTTCATTGCTCGACCACCTTTCGCAGTTCGGCCAATCCTCGGGAGGTGGCGCTTTTCACCGTGCCCGGACGCACCCCCATGGCCTGGGCGATCTCTTTTTCGGTCATATCGGCGTAGAACTTCAAGACAAGGACGGTCTTCTGACGGGGTGAGAGCTGGTCTAGGGCATCAAGCAGGTAGTCCTGATCCTCAGGCTGGGGGGGAACGAACGGCCGGAGGCCAATCCGCCTCCTCACTTCTCGCTTCCTCAGCTCGCTTCGGGCGCCGTTCACCACCGCGGTGCGCAGATAGCCGCCGGGGTGGTCGAGCCGGCTCCATCGCTCGTACACCCTGGCGAAGGCGTCCTGGACGATCTCTTCTGCGATTTCCTGCACATCCACCAACCCTCGGGCGAGGCGCACCATCGGCCCGTATTCGTCTCGGTACAGGTCGTCGAAGCTCGTCAGCCGCGGAATCTCGCCAGTTGTCGTGGGCCCATGCCAAATCGGCTGGTTGCCCTCTGAAACTCCCGAAGCCATCCAAGGGATAGTCTTCATCACTTGGCAACGACGCCCAGTGATGGTCTTTGGTTCCCTCTGGCTCTCTTGGGCCTGCCGAAGGACGCGAGCGAATCAGGCCAATGCGGCTAGCTCTGTTGTCTACCAGACTTGTCAGGCCGCGACGGCGTTTTTGAGCAGGGCCTCGTTGGGTTCAGCGGGGAGCTCGCCTAGGGGGACAGCGATCTCGTTGTGGGTCGGGCCATGCTGGGCGGCCAGCGGGGCCAGGGCGTCGAGGTCGAAGCCGTAGAGGTCGGCGGCATTGCCGGCCAGAATCTGCTGGAGCTCCACCGGGTCGGTGTCGCAGAACACCTGGCGCAGGTGCTCGCGGGTATAGGGGCCGGTTCCCTCGTTGTGGGGATAGTCGGAGCCCCACATAACCTTGTTCACACCCAGCACCTCTCGGGCGGCGGCGTCATCGTGTCCCGGCTGGCTGATGCCCACCCAGCAATTCTGCTGGAAATACTCGGTGGCGCTCTTGGGCAGGATGTGGCTCTCGTCGTAGCGCATCTCGCCCATCCGGCCGGTGTCGCGGATCTTGGCCAGGGTCTCGTCCATGTGCGACAGTGCCCCCACCAGCCAGGCGCAGCCCTGCTCGGTCATCACGAACCTGAGCTTGGGGAACCGCTCGAACACCCCTGACAGCAGCAATTGGTAGAAGGGCCGGTGGGAGTAGAAGCTAACCTCGGTGATGAACAGCAGGTCCGACACCGAGTACTTGCCGTAGTTGGGGACGCCGGTGCCGCCGTGGCTGTTCACGATCACCCCGAGGTCTTCGCAGGCGGCCCAGAACGGGTCGTACGCCGGGTCGTACAGGGGGGCGAGGTCTTTGCAGTCGGGTGGGATGGCCGAGATGAGCACGCCGCCGCGCAGGTTGTTGGCGGCGATGAACTCCACGTCTTTGATGGCCTCATCCACGTCGTTCAAGAAGGTCTGGCCGATGCCGGCCCGCTGGTCCGGATATTGGGCGCACCAGTCGGCTAACCAGCGGTTGTGGGCCCGGATTCCGGCGAGCCGGTGCTCAAGCTGGTCGGCCCGTGGCGGGCGGGCGAACAGGATGAAGCTGGGGAAGAAGGGGGGCACAGTGTTGGGGAACACCACCTCGCCCACCTGGCCGTCGGCGTACAGGTCGCCCAGTCGGCGCTCGTTGTCCCAGTTGCGCACCCGGCCGCCGTCTTGGAGGTCGCGGAACGGATTGCGGTACTTCTCCCGCCAAGCGTCGAAATCGCCATGGTACTTCGACTCGAGAAATCCGCGGTAGGTCTCGTGGTTGGCCCCGGCGTGGCAGTCGGCCGAGATGATGGTGTACCGGTCGCTCATTGCACTAGTTTGCCAATTGTGAGCAACTCGCCGGGCATCGTGGAGGGGGAATGGGACGACCAGCCCCGCAACTGGCGGACGTTCTTCAAGCGGTGGCGCCGCAGCAAAGAGCTGTTCCGACTTGAGGTGGTGCGCACCGAGGCCATGTCAGCCGACGATTTCTTCGTGATCGGCCGGGCCACCGCGGGCCGAGTCCAAGTAGGCGACGCTCTTGTGGTTGACGTAGGAGATCAATCAATCTCCACATCGGTCGTCTCCATCGACCACACCGTGCAAGGCGAGAGCGGCGACGGTGGAGACGAATTCCACATGCTCATGGCCCTCAAACTCGACAGCATCGGCCCCGACGCCGGCATAGAGCCCGGAACCATCATCCGCCAGCCGGGCTAGAGGGGACTGCTCTGGTCTGAACCCGCTCGGGTGTCAGCGCGGCCGATAAACGCTGCGGCGGTGGTCGACGCGGTGAACGAGCACGGTGTTCTCGGAGTCGAGGATCTCATAGATGATTCGGTAGTCGCCTCGGCGGGCAGAGAAGAGGCCTTCGAAGTCCCAGAGCAGAGGCTTTCCCGCTTGGCGCGGGTTCTCGGCTATCAGACCGAAGACGGCCTCCATCGCCGCCCAGTACACCTTGTCTGGAAGACGACCTAAATCTCTGTGCCCCTCTGGAGTGATATCGACTTCATGCACCGGTGTCCCTGAGGTGGTCGCGCAGGCGCATCCGCTGACCTGCCTCGGCTTCGGCTCGAGACCTGCGGAGCGAGGCCACCAGTTCGGGATCCCTCATAATGTCAAGGGTCTCTTCCAGGGATTCGAGATAGTCGCAATTGACCAGCATGAACGAGGGGCGCCCGTTGCGAGTGACCATGATCCGGTCGCGCTCCTGCTCAACTCGGTCGGCAAGTTCCGAAAGGTGACTCTTGACTTCAGAAAACGGCAGTATTGACTCCATTAGTCATAATTCTGACCTATTCAATGCGAATTGACAAGTAAGTTGCTCATGGTGTGAGCAGCTGGCCGAGACGGCGGCTGGCTATGAAAGCGCCGGCGGCGGCTAGGGCCAGCAAGTAGGCGATGTGGATGATCAGGTCGAGGCTGATGTCGCCGGCGATGAAGGCTCGCTCCATGGCTACGCCGTGGTAGAGGGGGGTGGCCTGCACTAGGAATTGCACGGCGCGGGGGTAGGTGTCGAGCGGGAAGAAGGTGGCTGAGAACAGGAACTGCACGATGAGCGGCACAGTTACCAGGTCGAGGTCGTTCCAGGTGCGCATGTAGCTGGTGGCGGCCATGCCCAGGGCGGCAAAGGTGAAACCGATCAGCGTCGCTCCCGGCAAAGCGGCGATGGCCCAGAACGAGTCCACCAGGCCGAGCCCGGCCATGATGCCCAAAAAGCCGCCGGAGTAGAGGGTGGCCCGCAGCACCGACCAGCCCATCTCGCCCAGGGCCAGGTCCACTACGCCCACCGGGGTGGCCAGTACGGCGTCGTAGATCTTGGCCCAGGTGAGCTTGTAGTACATGTTCATCGTGCTGTCATAGAAGGTGCCATTCATGGCCGAGGTGGCCAGCAGCCCCGGGGCCACGAACGTGCGGTAGTCGACGGTGCGCCCTCCCACGGTCACGTCGCCCACCAGCTCGCCGATGCCGATTCCGATGGACAGCAGGTAAAACACCGGCTCGAAGAACCCCGACAGCAGGGTGACCCAAGTGCGCCGGTACACGGTGATGTTGCGCTCCACGACGCGGGCGAATCGCCGTGACGGCAACAAGCCGGCCGTCGCGGCCAATCCCAGCCGGTTGGGGCGGCGCCCTTGGCCCACCAGGCTCATTCGTACAGCCTCTTGGTAAAGGTCCGGCTGGCGACCAGCGTGCCGGCAAGTATGAGCGCCACCAGATAGGCCAGATGCCCGGCCAGCTCCCAATTCACACCGCTGCCGGTGCTCAGCGCCCGGCACAGTCTCACCCCGTGCCACACCGGAGTGAGCCAGGCGAGCTGTTCAAGCACGATGGGGAGTTGGGATACCGGATAGAAGATCCCCGAGAACAAGAACATGGGCATGATCACGAATCGGGTGTAGGTGCTGAAGTTGTCAGCGTTGATCCGAGTGGCGACGAAGGCCGCGGTGGGAGTGGCAAAGGCCATGCCGCACAGGGCGGCGCAGAACGGGGCCAACACCGCCAGCGGCGACGACACCGACCCGAATGCGGCCATGACCCCCAAGAACACGAAGCTGGCCAACGTCACCCGGAAGGCCATATAGGCGAAGTGGCCTAGCAGGATGTCGCGGCCCCGCAGCGGGGAGGCGGCCATGGCCATATATGTGCGGTACCACTTGAAGCCGCCCAGCACCGGATAGGTGGACTCGTTGACCGCCAGCATCATGGCGTTGCCGGCCAAAAGCCCAGGGGCCAGGAAGTCCAGATAATCAAGCCCACCCAAGTCACGACCGGAACCGACCTCTGCATCGACCAGCGAACCCAGGCCCAGGCCCATGGCCGCTAGGAACAGAACCGGGCTCAAGAAGCTGGTGAGGATCGATCCCTTCCAGTTGCGGCGATAAGTCAATAGCCAGTACTCCACCGCCAGCCTTGTACTGGGAACCACCGCGGCGCGGGCCATCAGTCCACCAGCGAGCGGCCGGTCAGATGCAAGAAGACGTCTTCGAGAGTGCTGCGGCGAACTAGCACGCTCTCGTGCTCGACCTCGCCGAGTAAAGCAACCAGTCGCTCGCCGTGATCGGTGTAGAGCAGCACCCGATCGGGCAGTTCCTCCACCCGTTCATAGAGCTCCTCCCTTGCCTGCGTCTCGGCGCTCTCGCCGATTCGACGCAGCGCCTCGGCCATCACCGTCACCTGTCCGTGGGTCCGTACTTCCACTACCTCTCGGGTGGAGTAGCGCTCGATGAGCTGGCGAGGGGATCCCTCGGCCACGATCTTGCCCCGATCCATCACCACGAGGCGGTCGCAGAGTTGTTCGGCCTCGTCCATATAGTGGGTGGTGAGCACCTGGGTCACCCCTTGGCGCTTGAGGGTCCACAGCCGCTCCCACACCACATGGCGGGCCTGGGGGTCGAGGCCGGTGGTGGGCTCGTCGAGCAGCAGCACCTCGGGATCGCTGATCAGGGCTCGGGCGATGGTGAGCCGCCGCTTCATGCCTCCCGACAGCGGTTCCACATGGTCGTCGGCCCGCTCGCTGAGCTGCACAAACTCCAATAGCTCGGCGATACGGGGGCGCAGGGCGGCGCGGGGCAGGTCGAAGTAGCGCCCGTACACGTACAGGTTCTCGGCTACCGACAACTCTTCGTCGAGATTGTCTTGCTGGGGAACCACCCCGAGGCGAGACCGGATCTTGGTTCCCTCCCGAGAAGGGTCCATGCCCAAGATGCGCAGGGCCCCGCCGGTGGGGTCGGACACACAGCCGATCATGCGCATGGTGGACGACTTGCCCGCGCCGTTGGGCCCCAGGAAGCCGAACACCTCGCCCCGTTCGACTTCGAAGTCGATGCCGTTGACCGCGGTGAAGTCGCCGAACTGCTTGGTCAGCCCCCACGCTGCGATCAAAGACACTCAGGCAGGTTACGGCTAGGGAGATGCCGGGTAGCAGTCATAAACCCTCCGGCGGTGGTTGCCAACAGTCGCAGAGGCTCTTTGGTTCTGACCGGGCTGCCGACAATGGGCCATGATGGGGCCATGAGCTACGAGCGTTTATGAGCTAGGAGCATCTATGAGCTATGAGCATCTGCTGTCACCGGGTCGCATCGGCACTCTGGAGCTGCGCAACCGGCTGATCATGGCCCCTATGGGCGAGGAGTTGGGCGACGAGAACGGAGAGGTTTCCGACGACCAGGCCGCTTACCTGGAGGCTCGGGCCAAGGGCGGCATGGCCGTGGTCATGCTGGGCTCGGTGGGCGTAGCCCATCCGGTGGGCTGTTCCAACAAGCGCCAGACCGCCATCTCAGAAGACCGGTTCATCCCGTCGTGGAAACGGGCCGCCGATCGGGTCCACAACCATGGCGGCAAGATCGCCATGCAGCTCACCCACGCCGGCAAGATGGGTCTTCAGGACACCATGGCCGGGCGTCCTATGTGGGTGCCGTCGGAGCCGGGGCCGATGACCGTCGACCCCCTCTACGGGATGGTCACCGCCGAGGAGGGGGCCATGATGGCCGAGCCCTTCATGGCGCCCACCTCCAACCCCCATTACCGGGTGATGGACCACGACGACATCGCCACGGTTATCGACCAATTCGCGGCAGCCACCGTGCGGGCTCGGGAGGCCGGAGTGGACGCAGTTGAGCTGCACGGCGGCCACGGCTATCTCATAGACGCGTTCTTGTCGCCCACCATCAACTCCCGAGACGACGAATACGGCGGGTCGGTGGAGAATCGGGCTCGTTTCCTGGAGGAGGTCCTCACTGAGATCCGCCGCCGGGTGGGCGATGACTACCCGGTGTGGGTGCGGCTCAACAGCACCGAGGTGGGCATTGACGGCATCGTCCTAGACGACGCCCTGCACAACGCCCGGGTGGCGGCCGCGGCGGGTGCCGACGCCATCCACGTGTCGGCCTACCACGATCCGGGAATCGCCACTGGGCCCACTGAATCCTACGGACCTCACGTGCCCGAGCTGTTGGTGCCCAACGCGGCCGCGGTCAAAGCCGAGGTGGACGTGCCGGTCATTGCCGTGGGACGGATCAGCCCCGAAGCTGCCGACCAGCACATTGCCGAGGGGAGATACGACTTTGTGGCCATGGGCCGCAAGATCCTGGCCGACCCTGACCTGCCCAACAAGCTGGCCGCGGGCCAGCCCGAAGATGTGCGTCCCTGCGTTTACCACTACCGCTGCATCGGCAACATCTTCTTGCGGGTGGGAACTCGGTGCGCGGGCAACGGCTTTTTGGGCCGGGAGGACGAGCTCACCGCCGAGGCCGCGACGGCGGCCAAAAGGGTGCTGGTGATCGGCGGAGGGCCCTCGGGCATGGAGACCGCCCGGGTGGCCGCCCTGCGGGGCCATGAGGTGATCCTGGCCGACGCATCTGATCGGCTGGGCGGCCGATGGGCGCTGGCCTCGGCCACCAGCGACGTGAACGCCGAGCTCATGGAGTGGTTCGAGCGCCAGCTCGATCAGCTCGGAGTGGATGTGCGGCTCGACACCCGTCTGGACGCATCCGCGGCACGCGCGCTCTCGCCCGATGCAGTGGTGGTCGCAGTGGGCGGCCGGTGGGGCCTTCCCGATGTGGACGGCATCGACGGCCCCCAGGTGTGGGGGGTGGACGATTTGGCCCCGTGGCTGCTCGACGGCGCTTCATTGGATGCCGCCCGGGTGGCGGTGCTGGGCGGAGACCTCCCCGGCATCGGAGTGACCGAGACCGCCCACCACCAAGGGGCCGACGTCACGCTGATCGAGTCCGGTCCGGCGTTCGGCTTTTCTATGGGGCTCCCTGGCCGCTGGCGGGTAGTCAACGACCTCGGCCAAGCAGGGGTGAACATGGTTGCCGGCGCGCAGGTGGTGGCGATCACCGACGAAGGGGTGGTGTGGCGCTCCAACGATGCCGAGCAGACGACGCCCGCTGATCTGGTGGTTGTGACCTCCGAGCTCGCTCCCGACACGTCGCTGGCCGACGAGCTGCGGGCGGCGGGTGCCGAGGTGCATGCAGTGGGCGACTGCGCTCAGCCCGGTTTTCTGGAGGGTGCCATGAAATCAGCGGTCGAGCTGGCCGCCGCGCTCTAGCTCTCTAAGGACTGGCGATGAGCTATCGATTGGCAAACCGGGCGGGAGAGGCGGTGCTGCTGGACGGCGCCGACTTCTGGGCGATGGGCATGGATCCGATGGACGCCTTGGCCGACATTGACGATCTACGCCGCCTCTGGGCCGACCGGGGCGTGCCCGACGGTCGGCTGAGCCCAGCCGAGCTAGGCCCCCCGGTGCCCAACCCAAAGCAGGTGTTCGGCTACGGGCTCAACTACCGGGACCATATCGAGGAGATCGATCGGGTCGATCCCATGGGCCGGACCGCCGGTGAGGCACCGGTGGTGTTCACCAAGTTCCCCACCTGCCTGGTTGGGCCGGCCGCACCGGTGAAGTTGGTGGGCGAACACTGCGACTACGAATGCGAGCTGGTTGCGGTGATCGGCATCGAAACCCGTGCGGTGGACGAAGCTCAGGCTTGGGACCGGGTAGCCGGGCTGATGATCGGCCAGGACATCTCCGACCGGGCCTTGCAGACCGCGGCCTCCCCGCCTCAGTTCTCCCTGGGCAAGTCACGGGAGTCGTTTGGCCCCATCGGCCCTGCACTGGTGAGCCCCGACTTGGTGGACAACCCCGACGACCTGGCCATCTCCTGTGAGGTCAACGGCGAGCTGCGCCAGAACAGCCGCACCAGCTACCTCATGCGCCCAGTGGCCGAGATGGTGGCATACCTGTCAACCATCCTCACCCTGCACCCCGGAGACCTCATCTTCACCGGCACCCCCGGAGGGGTGGGCCATGCCCGAGGCCACTACCTCAAGCCCGGTGATGTGATCCGCTCCGAGATCGAGGGCCTCGGCGCAATGGAGAACCCCTGCGTCTAAGCCGCTAGGGCAGCTCCAGCATCTCGGCCGTTTCGTCACAGGTGGCCAGAGGTCGGCCGGCCTCGTTGCAGAGGGCCACGGCTTCGGACAAGAGCTCCTGATTGGTGGGGGAGCGGTTGGGATCGTAGAACTCCTCGATGCCCACGTGGAGGTGGCCGCCCAGCTCTAGCGCCAGTCGTGCGACAGGGGTGGCCATGAGGTCGCCGCCCCACACCGACACCGACCAGGGGATGTCGGTGCCCTCCAGCATGTCTAGATAGGCCAGCAGGGCGTGTTTGGTAGGGGGCAACCCGAAGGTGACCCCCCTGGAGCGGCGGGAGAGTCCCCACTCGGCGCCGAAGTAGAGCTTGGCCATCGAACCCGCAGGCAACTGGCCGATCCGGTAATAGGTGAGCACGCATTGCAAGAAGCCGGGTTCGTAGATGGCCATCGCCGGAGCCCAGCCGTTGTCGCGGCACAAGTCGAAGCTGGCCCGGATCTCGGCGTAGTCGTTCCTATATGTGCCGCCCACTGGGAGCCCATCGGGCCCGGCGCCGCCGATGTTGGTGGAGCCGGGGTCCACTGCCACCATCCGCAGGGACAGTTCATCGGCGATCATGGCCATGTGGGCGTATTTGGCCTGATGGTCCCCGGAAGTGAGCGTGGGGTACCACAGGGCGTCAGGACGAGCGGCTAGCACCGGGGCCATAGCCTCGATGTAGGGGTCTGCGGCATCGCGGCCAGTAAGGCTGATGTCGTGGTTGTGGGTGTGGACGATGGCCGCGCCGCCGTCGAAGCAGGCCAGAGCATCGGCGGCGATGGCCTCAGGGCTCAGGGGCACGTTGGGATTGATTTCGGGGCTGGTGATTCCGTTGATGGCCACCTCGATGATGGCTGGGACTTCGTCGGGTGCAGCTGCTGGCATGGGCTGAACCTAATGGACAATGGGAGCCGGTTCAGGTGACCAGTGGCTGGCGTGGTTTACTTCGGAGCGTGGTTGCACCGGCAGGAGACGGTCCCTGGTTCGAGGACTTTGAAGTGGGCCAGTCGCTCGACCCTGCTCCAGGTATCACCATCGGCCCGGGCGAGGCTGCTGCCTACCAGGCAATTTGCGGCGATCCACTGGCCATCAGCCTGAGCCGTCCGTTGGCTGAGGCCATTACCGGGCAACCCGGATCAGTGGTCAACCCCGCGCTGGTGTTGCAAGTGGCCATCGGCCAGTCCACCGTGGCCACCCGCAAGGTGGTGGCCAATCTGTTCTACCGGGGGGTACGGCAATTGCGTACCGTGCGAGTAGGGGAGACTCTCACCACGACGGTGACCGTTCGGGGCCTGCGAGAGGCCTCCGCCCGGCCTGACCGACCCCCCAGGGGCTTGGTGCTGCTCAGCATGCAAACGGTCGACGACCAGGGTCGCCTGGTGCTGGACTTCGAACGGTGCGCGCTGGTCCGCCGCCGCTCTGATGCGGCTACAGGCCACCACGATGACTTAGGGGGCACCACCGAAGAGCTCGACATGGCCCCATTTGTCGAGGCCGCTCCGCTCGGCTGGGATCTGTCCCCATTGGGGACACCCCAGGAGTGGCTGATTGGAGAGGCCCGGAGCGATCCGCTGCGGGACACGGTGACCGATGCACCCGCTCTGGTTCGGCTCACTCAGAACTTGGCCCCGCCGCACCGGGATGCATCACTCGGTAAGGAGGGCAAGCGGCTGGTGTATGGCGGGCACACCGTGGGATTGGCTCAGGCTGGGCTGGTGCGCCTGTTGCCCACCGCGGCCACCGTGGTGGGCTGGCATTTGTGCGACCACACCGGCCCGGTGTTCGAGGACGACGTAGTGGATGTATCAGCCACCCTCGACGCCGCTCATCCGGTGCCCAACGGCCGCCTGTTGGCATTCATTGTGATCGTGCAAGCCGAGCGAGGCGGCGCTGATCCGGTGCCCGTGCTCGATTGGCGTCCGATTGTGCTGGCCCCGTGAGCGAGACCCCGGAACTGAGTGACCACGAGCTGGCTCACTGGTTGGCCCAGCAGGCGGGGGAACAGCTCCAGGCCCTGTCTGATGAGATGGAGGAATCCCGTGCTGGCTACCTCCAACGGGAGATGGCGGGAGACCAGCTCAGCCATCGCTATCTCACCGGGGCGTTGGCCCAGCTCAGGCCCGACGACATGGTGCTGTCGGAGGAGGGGCGTGACGACGGCGCCCGCTTGGGTGCCGAACGGGTGTGGATAGTCGACCCGTTGGACGGCTCATCCGACTATGCCGACCAGTGGAGCGACACTTGGGCAGTCCATGTCGGGTTGGCAGTACACGGCGAACCGGCGGTCGGAGCAGTCTCTGTGCCCCCCTGGGGCCGCACATTCAGCACGATGAGCGCTGACGGGCCACCCGCCGATTCCGGCCGAAAGCGACCGCTGGTGGTGATGTCCCGCTCCCGGGTGAGGTGGGACAGCCACCGTCTGGCCCGCTACCTCGACGCCGACGTGTACGGCGTGGGTTCCGCCGGGGTGAAGGCCATGGCCGTGGTCACCGGCGAGGCCGACGCCTGGGTTCACGCCGGCGGCCTCTACGAATGGGATACCTGCGCCCCCGTGGCCGTCGCGGTGGCCGCCGGTCTCCACGCTTCCCACCTCGACGGCTCCCCGCTGCTCTACAACCGTCGCGACCTCGCCCAGTGGGGCATCCTGATCTGCCGCCCTGAACTGGCTCCCGACCTCAAAGCGGCGTTCGCAGCCTGACCTCTCTATCCTCCGGCCATGAGACTGGGCATGTTGGGAGCGGCGTGGATCGGGCCGATGGGGCTCATCGAGCCGGCGAAAGAGGTCGACGGGGTGGAAGTGGCCGCGGTGGCGGCTCGAGACCCGCAGCGGGCTCGGGCTTACGCCGATGAGCATGGCATACCCCTGGTGTTCGACAGCTACGACGATCTGCTGGCCTCTGAGGAGATCGACGCGGTGTACAACCCGCTGCCCAACTCCCACCACGCCCGCTGGGCCATCGTGGCGCTGGATGCAGGCAAGCCGGTGTTGTTGGAGAAGCCGTTCACCGCCAATGCCGACGAGGCCCGCCAGGTGGCCGAGGTCGCTGAGCGGACCGGGCTGGTGGTGATGGAGGCCTATCACTGGCCCTTCCACCCTCAAGCGCAACGGGCTATCGAGTTGGTGGCCGACGGTGCGGTGGGGGAGATGAGCCATGTAAAGGCGACCATGGTCTTCCCGTCGATGCACGGCGCCGACGACATCCGCTACCGCTACGACCTGGCCGGCGGCGCCCTCATGGACACTGGCTCGTATGCCCTCAGCAACCTGCGGGCTTTCGGGGAGCTCGAGGCGGTGCGGGCCGAGTGCGAGGAGATGGCCCCGGACATCGACCGGAAGATGACCGCCGAGCTGCGCTATCGCCATAGCGGGGCCACCGCGTCCATGGTCTCGGAGTTCACCGGCACCGACCGCAAGGCCGAATTGGGCGACCCCGAGGACATTGATCCCGAGGCGTTCGGCTTCGAGTTCCGGGCCGAGGTGGTGGTGACCGGGTCAAAGGGGCGTCTCCTGATAGACAACCCGCTGGCCCCCATGTGGGGGAGTGGCCTCACCGTTACCGATCACGATGGCAACACCGTCCACCACGAACCGGCTGAGCAGGTTGCTACTTACACTTGCCAGCTTCGGGCCTTCCGAGCCTGCGTCGAAGACGACGGCCCCAACCTGTATCCCCCGTCGGAGTCGATCAAGACGATGGAACTCATCGACGCGGTGTACCGGGCCGCGGGCCTCCCGATCCGGGTGGGCGTCTAGCCGCGGGCCTCGTCGAGCACGCGGCGGGTGGCGTCGCCCAACAGCCGGGCGAATCCCACCGCCCCTATAGCCTCCAACCGGTCGGAGTCGAACACCTCCAGAGTCACCGGCGCGCCGGATCCGGCAGCCCGGATAGTCCTCAGCGCACCGACCAGGTCCATAACCCCCTCGCCGGGAACACAGCGCCGGTACCGGGTGGCCCATCCCAGGTCGTCGGGGAACTCCACCGGAGCATCGTTGAGCTGGATGGCCCCCACCAGGCCACCAGTAATAGAGGCGAAGTCAGAGAAGTCGCCGGGGCCGTAATGCACATGCCAGAAGTCCACCGTCAGGCCGCAGTTGGCCCGGCCCGTGGCGGCCACCACCTCGGCGCTGGTGCGAGGGTCGGGGATGGGCCGGCTGCGGCTGAACTCCATGAACACATCCACCCCGACGGAAGCACCCTGGTCGGCTAGACCAGCCATAGCCTCAGTCGCTTGCTCTCTGGTCGCTGATCCCGCGCACACCAGCAGCGAGTTCACTCCGGCAGCGCCCAGAGCGGCAGCCGCCTCGAACACCGTCTCTCGGGGGGCTTCCTCGTAATACGGTCCGCCGGGGTCGTCGGAGCCCACCCATACGATGGCAGCGTCCATGTCGGCCACGGCCAGCCCGGCCTCGCGGATGCGCTCGCCCAAAGCCGGGTCAGCCGGGTACACCGCGGGCCACAAGGTCAGACCGGCGAATCCCCCGGCCACGGCGGCCTCCACCAGCACCTCAATCGGCGGGTTGTCCAGCGTGCCCGAGCTGAGCACCAGATCGTCAGGACCGAGGGCCATGTCCCATAGCATGGCACCCCATGTCCGCTAATCCCTCTACTGTCACCGCCACTCATCCCGACGACGAGTTCCACCCGCCCACGTCCGACGACCCCTATTGGACCGAGACTTGCTGGTTTACCTTTGCCGCCCCCGAGCGCAAGCTGTCGGGCCAGCTCTATCCGTTCTTCCGGCCCAACCAGGGGGTCACATCGGGCGGGGCCTTCTTCTGGGACACCGGCGGCGACCAGATCTGGAACTGCCGCTACGCCAAGAACTTCTGGCACCTGCCCCTGCCCGATCAGCCGCTGAGCGATATCGAGCTCCCCAACGGCATCCGCTACCAGGCGGTTGAGCCGCTGAAGAAGTACCGGATCAGGTTCCTATGCCGAGACGACGGGGAGGCCGAGGTGGACCTGACGTTCACCGCGGTGTGCCCGCCCAACTATCTGGGTGACGGCCATTTGGACCAGCCGGGCCGCTACCAGGGCTCTATTCGGCTGGGAGATGACACCTACGAGGTGGACGCCTACGGCATGAGGGACCGGTCGTGGGGGCCGCGCAGCCAGTTCGGCGCCACGCTGCACGGTGCGGTACGGGGCGGTTACAGCTACGCCACCGCCTCTGACACCGACGGGTTCCACGCCCTGACCATGGCCTACGGCGAGGGCGACGGCCCCGACTGCACCGTCATCCACGGCTACTACCTGCGCGACGGCGAGTACTCCCGGCTGGTGCCCGGACAGGGACGACGGGATGTGCTGGAGCGGGACCCCGGTACCGGCGCCCCCACCGTGGTGCGCATCTCTGCGGTGGACGAGTCAGGGCGCGAGCTGGTGGCCACCAGCCGGTCGGTGAACCGGATCGGCGTCCACCTCAATCCCAACTTGTGGACGTGGAACTGCCTCAGCGAGTGGACCTTCGGCGACGCGGTTGGCTGGGGCGAGGACCATGACAACTGGAGTGCAGCCGGCTACCGCCGCTTTGTACGCGGCCACCTCGGCTTGGAGTGAGCGCTATCAGCCAGCCTGGCGGTAGTCGGCCAAATCGACTCCGTCGATGAGATCGGCGAACTCGGGGGTGACCCCGACGTCGAGCCGATCGGTCAGATTGGCCAGGAAAAATGACGTTGCCAGGTGTTTGAGAGCAGCCTGCATGGCCAGGGGATCAGCGTTCTCCGGAGTGCATCCGTCTTCGGCCCGGGCTACTTGTTCCGCGCCGAGGAGAGGTTCGAGTATGCCCAGGCCGCCTCCGGCGAGAATGACGGGGCAGCTGTCGGTGAAGCTGTTGTGGCCGGCCTGAGCCAGGTTGACGAACGTCTTGGGTCCGGGGGCTGAGTCGTAACTGGCCAGACTCCTATCGGTAGGCACGGTGATGTCTAGTTCAGCCACGACTACCAGAATCGGCTTTTCTGCCCCCTCGGGGGGAACCGCACCGCCGCCAGCCAGCGGTATGGCGGCCAAAACCGACTCGTTGGCCAATGCGCCCAGTGCGGTACTGGCCCCGGCGGAATGGCCGATCACTCCCACCCGGGCGGTGTCGACGGCGCCCCCGAATGTCGATTCCAGGGCAACCAGGGTGTTGGCCACATCGGCTTGGTCTTTCTCGGGGCTGGACTCCGCAGTTCCAAACGCCTGGGCGGGCAGGTTCCTGTGGATGTGTTCGGGGGATGCGGCTATGAAGCCATGTGAGGCCATATGGGTGGTCAAGAAGATGGCAACGTCTCGGTGACCGCCAAACCCGTGGCTGTAGATGACCACAGGATAAGACCTCCCGTCGGCCAGCGGTGCGTCGCGATAGGAGTTGGTCTCAACCGGGCTTTGCATGCTCTCGGGGATCAGGGCTCGAAAGGCCGCGGGAGTGGCTTGGGAGGAGTCGTAGATTTCGGTGTCCATATCGGCCACCGCGTCTGAATCGGCGGGGTACCACACTGAAAGCGGCTGCTGGCCGGGTTCTCCGCCCAGTTCAAGGGTTCTGACCCCTATGGGGAACTCGCCGAACTCTATGAGCGCGACCGGAGGCTCAGGGGTGGGCTCGGTAGTCGGGGCTGGTGTGGGCACCGGGGAAGGTGCAGGCGTGGGCTCGGGGGGCGCCGGGGTTGGCTCAGGTTCGGGTGAGGGTGCCTGGGTGGGCGCGGGTGTGGGCGCAGGCGCCTCGGTGGGTGCGGGTTCCGGTGTCGATGCCTCCGTGGGAGTCGCGATCGAAGGGTTGTCATCGTTGGAGGAGCAGCCCGCTGCGACCAGGGCCGTCGCCACAAAGAGGGCAAGCACCGCCCAGGCGGTGCGAGCCCTACGACGGGGCCGCCCCGCTTTTCGCCTCTCTGTCTGATCCGAATAAGCTCCAACCATGGGCCGAAAGTACAAGGTAATTAGCGCTGATGGGCATGTGGAGACGCCGCCCGATGTATTCGTGAAGTACGTACCCGAGCGATACAAGGACCGGGCACCCCGTCTGATCCACCTCCCCGAGGGGGGAGAGGGGTGGCTGATCGAAGGTCAGCCGCTTCTCCGCAACGGCCAGAACATCGCCGGGCGCGACAAGGTGAAGTTCTCCGGCGGCACCTATTTCAACGCCGACGGCAGCCCGGCCGAGGGGGCTGGTCCCGCCGAGCAGCGCCTCCGGGAGCAGGATCTCGACGGCATCGACGCCGAGGTGCTGTTCCCGCCGGTGTTCGCCAGCCGATTCCTTGAAGGAATCAAGGACCCCGACGTGTACCGCTCCATGATCCGGGCCTACAACACGTTCTTGGCTCACGACTACTGCTCGGTGGCCCCCGACCGGCTCATCGGCAATGCGGTGACCCCCATCACCGGCATCGACCACGCGGTGGAGGAACTGGAGTTCGTCGCCGATGCCGGCCTGCCATCGGTGGCGTTCTACAACTTCCCCAACGGCTCTCCCTACGCCGATCCGGTGGACGACCGATTCTGGGAGAAGAGCCTGGAGCTGGGCCTCAAGCTGGCCCCCCACTTCGGCTTCGGGGCGGGGCAGGCCCCGCTCCAATCAGCGGCCAAGGGAACGTCCGACAGTCCCTGGGCGAGCGCACTGGTGCAGCGGGCCGGCAGCCACTCCCCGGTGTACTGCATGGCCCAGCTCATCGCCGCTGGCGTGCTGGAGCGGTTCCCCGAGATCAAGTTCTACTTCGCCGAGACCAACGCCAGCTGGCTGCCCGGCACGCTCTACTTCATGGACGACAACTACGACCTGTTCGGCGACTGGTTCAAGGTGAGCTACGAGCGCAAGCCGAGCGAGCAGATACTCGACCACTTCCACTTCAGCGTGATCCGCGATCCGGTGGTGTTCGACATGGTCGACATCATCCCGTGGGACAACATCATGTGGGGCACCGACTTCCCCCACTCGGTGGGGTCGTTCCCCGACTCCCAGGAGTTCATCGAAGAGAACTTCACCAAGGTGGACGAGTCGATCTCCCGCAAGGTGCTGCTGGAGAATCCGGCCAAATACTTCGATCTAGACCTCGACGCAGACATCACCGAGACGCCGGCGGCCTAGTGGTCAGGGCTCCTCGGGAGTACCGAGCGGCCTGAGAATCAGCTCAGATCGAGCACCCCTCGGGCCAGCTTCCCGGCCCCGAGGTCGTCGAACGCCTTGTCGAGTTCGGCCAGGTCGTAGGTGGCCGACACCAACTCGTCCAGCAGCAGCCGACCGTCGAGATACAAGTCCACCAGGGCGGGAATGTCGAACGCGGGGCGGGCTGATCCGTAGCGGCAGCCCATGATCGACTTGTTCTGATAGAGCTTGAACGGGGCGAGCTCCATCCGGGAGTCCATGCCCGCCACTCCCAAGATCACCATGCTGCCGCCAGGGCGCAGCATCTCCACCGCGTCCAGCATCAGCGAGGTGTTGCCCACGCACTCCACCGAGCAGTCCACCCCGCCTGCGGTGATCTCCCGCACGGTTTCGATTGACGGGTCTTGGCCGGAGTCCACGAAGTGGGTGGCGCCGAATTGGCGGGCAAATCCCTCCTTGGCGGGGTTGTTGTCGACGGCGACGATCTTGGTGGCCCCGGCGATGCGGGCGGCCTGGATCACGTTGAGGCCGATACCCCCCACGCCGATTACCGCCACGGAGTCGCCCCGGTAGACCTGGGCTCGGTTGAAAATGGCGCCGGTTCCGGTGAGCACGCCGCAGCCGATAAGGCAGGCGCTGGTGAACGGCACCCGCTTGTCGATGGCCACAACTTGGCCTTGGCCTACCACCACCTCCTCGGCGAACACGCCGGTGTTGGCGAAGCCCATGATCTCCTTGCCCTGGTAGGTGAAGTAAGCGGGCAAGTCGCCGGGGCCGGGCTCCTCGCCGGTCTCATTGCGCTTGGCGATGGCCGCCCCCAGTTTGGAGGTCTGGCACAAGGTGGGGTGGCCAGTGGCACATACCGAGCAGCGCCCGCAGTTGTCGATGGTGGCGATAACCACGTGATCACCGGCTTCCACGGTTGTCACATCGCGGCCCACCGCCACCACCTGGCCGGCACCCTCATGGCCCATCACGAATGGCGGGGAGAACATCTGTCCAAAGGTCCCGTTGATCACCGACACGTCGGAGTGACACACCCCGGCTGCCCCGATCCGCACTCGAACCTGATCGGGTTCGAGGTCGGTCACCCCGAGCCCATCGACCACAACCGCGCCCTCGCCGTCGAACAAGATGCCCCGCATAGTTGGTGCTCCTCTCTGCCTATGACCGTTTGATGCCTATTGCCGATTGATATAGGTGTCGTCTTCGTATGCCTCGGGGCCGGTGAGCGTGCCAGGGGCTGGGGTCATCAGCTCCTCCCGAAAGCGAGTGGTGTACTGCTGGGCTGCCGCTCGCCACGCCACCAGCCGGTCGTCGCTCTCGACCCCCTCGTCGAATCCGCCGGCGGCGTCGGCAGCCTTGTTCAATCGAATATAGGCCTCGGGGGAAGCGGCCCACACCGTACACACCTCGTAGTCGTGATGCAGCACCTCCCACAGGCCCATGCAGGTGTAGCCGTATTCGGCGGCGGCGGGCTGGTAGTCGGCAGCCATGGCGGCCAGATAATCGCGGGCCGACCCGGGCCGCACCTCGGTCAACTCGTGGATGTACAGCGTGCCCCGCACCTCGCCGGCGAGCACCGATGCCACCGGAGGCGATTCGGGTACCGATCCGAGCACTCGGTCGTAGCCTCCGGTGCGGAGTTTGTAGGCCTCCTCCCACCATTCGTCGAGCAGGTCGTTGGACTTCCGCTTGAGGTTGAGGCGGTCCACCCGCTCCAGCCAGCCGTCCCAGCCCCCCGAGTCCCACAGGTTCACCACCTGAGGCCAACGGGCAGTGATCCCCATGGTGTACCAGGTGCCCAAGAGCTCGAAACCAACCCGGGCGTCCCGGTTCTGGATCTTGATGTGCTCCATGTAGGGCCACGCCGCCTGGCCCATGATGTCGACATACTCGTGCAAGATGATCTCTCGTTTTGCCACGGCCAGGACACTACCGGGAGATGCCGATCAAGGAGTTGTTGAGAGCTCTGGGCCCTTCAGATGAGCACCGCCACCACGATTACCAGCACGATCACGGCAACGAGGGCCACTGACGCCAGCAGCATGGCCCCGGGCAGCCGTTTGCCGAAGAGGCGGATCACTCGCCGGCTGGGGATGGGCGGAGCTGGCTCGTTAAGGGGGATTGCCCGGGGGGCCACTGCGATGCCAGGCGGGTCGATGCCAGACTGCTCTCCGTCGCGGACCTTTTCAGTCCATTGCGTACCATCCCACCACCGGGCGTCATGCCGCCCGAATGGGTCGGTATGCCAAGAGGCCTCGGGTTCGGGGTTCGCTGCCAACTCGATGCTGAGTCTAACCAGACCGACAGTCTGCTGGCAGGGCAGAATGGCGGCTGTGGACAGCCAGGCCCAGCTTGCCGAACTTTCGTCCAAGCAAGAGATCATCGAACTGCTGTATCGGTACTGCCGGGGGGTGGACCGCCTCGACATGGACCTCGTCCGCTCGTGCTACCACCCGGATGCCACCGATTCCCACGGCACTTTTGAGGGCACTGTGGACGAGTATCTGGTGTGGAGCGAGCGCCTGTTGCGTCGCTACACCGGCTCGGTCCACAACGTGTTGAACGTGTTCGTAGAAGTCGACCCGGAGTTGGCAACTTCTGCCGATGGAGGCACTGTGCAATGGGCTCGCTCCGAAGCCCACGGCATCGCCCGGCATTGGACTGAGGGAGGGCCGCCGGATTTGAACCTGTCGGTGGGCTTCCGCTTCATTGACGACGTGTGCCGGCGAGGAGGCGGACCTTGGCTCATCCAGCGGCGGGTGGCCACCACGGAATGGGTGCGAGAAGAACAGTTCCGTCCGTTCGATGAGCGCTTCTTGCGGGGCAGCCGAGACCGCTCTGATCCGGTTTATGCTCCCCGTCCTGACCAATAGGCCACTGGCCGAACCGAGAACTACCATCGGCTGCCATGCAAACCGAGAACGTAGAACTCTCCACTGCCGATGGCCCGATGAGGCTGTACGTGGCCCGCCCCGATGGCGAGCCGAGTGCCGCGGTAGTCGTGATCATGGAGGCCTTCGGGCTGAACGGCCATATCGAGGACGTAACCCGACGGGTAGCGGCCGAGGGCTATCTGGCGGTGGCCCCTGATCTTTATCACCGCTATGAGAACAATGTGGCCGGTTACGACGAGATGGACAAGATCTTCGAGATGATGGGCAGCCTCCTCGACTCCCACTCCCTGATGGACGTGGATGCTGCTCTCGGCTATCTGGCCGACCAGGGGATCCCGTCCAACAAGGTGGGCATCACCGGATTCTGCATGGGCGGCCGGGTCACCTTCCTGACAGCCATCAGCCGCCCAGTGGGCGCGGCGGTCACCTACTACGGCGGGGCCATTGTCACCGACGGGTTCACCCCGGGCCAGCCCAAGCTGGCCGACCGGCACGGCGACCTCCAGTGCCCGTGGCTGGGCCTGTTCGGCGACCTCGACGGCATGATCCCGGTCGAGGGTGTCGAACAACTTCGGTCCGACCTCGAGGGCAACGCCCAGCCCACCGACATCGTGCGCTACGCCGATGCCGACCACGGGTTCTTGTGCGATGAGCGCCCGTCATACAACGCCGACGCTGCCTCCGACGGCTGGTCTCGCATGGCCGCCTGGTTTGGCACGCATCTGTCGTGACCGCTGGCGCAGAGAAAATCGGGGTCATCGGCTCGGGGGTGATGGGCTCGGGCATCGCGCAGGTGATGGCCATCGCCGGCCATGCGGTGGTGGCCTTTGATATCGATCCCGGCGTCGTTGCTGTTGCGCCCGGTCTGGTTTCCGAAGGCCGCTTCGGCATCCAAGGGGCAGTGGCCCGGGGCAAGATGACCGAGGCCGACGCCGAAGCTGCGTTGGCCCGTATCGTATTCACCACCGACCGGGATGCGGCTGCGGCCGTCGATGTGATCATCGAGGCGGTCCCCGAGCGCTTGGACCTCAAGATCCAACTGTTCCGAGACCTCGACCACGAGTGCCCCGACCACACCATCTTGGCGTCCAACTCCAGCGGGTATCCGGTGCAAGCCTTGGCGGTGGCCACCAATCGGGCCGACCGGGTGATCGGCTGGCACTGGGCATCGCCGCCGCCGGTGATGAAGCTGGCCGAGATCGTGAGGGCGCCGCAAACCTCCGACGAGACCACCGAGACCATCTGTCGCCTGGCGGCGGCCGCGGGCAAGAACCCGGTGGTGATCAAGGACTCGGCTATGAGCTGGGGCTATGTCACCAACCGGGTGTACGGGGCCATGATCCGCGAGGCCAACGCGGTAGTGGCCGAGGGAATCGCCAGCCGGGAGGAAGTAGACCAGCTCATGGTGGACTGCTTCCGGTGGCCATCTGGCCCCTACGGCATGGTCTCCGGTGCCACCACCGGTTGGAAGGCCGACAAGAAATAGACCCAGAAAAGAGAACTCCATGAGATTGGAAAGGCCACTAGTGCCGATCCTTGAAAGGAGACTTCCATGAAGGCAGCACTGCTGGCATCGCCAGCTTCTCCATTGGTGATGGCCGATGTGGATTGCGTCGATCCCGGGCCGGGTCAGGTGCGGGTGCGGGTCACCCACTGCGGCCTGTGCCACTCCGATCTGACGATGATCGACGCCCCTGAGATGATGACCCCGATCATCCTGGGCCATGAGGCCGCCGGGATCGTCGACGCGGTAGGTCCCGGGGCGAGTTCCCTGGCCGAAGGCGACCATGTGATGCTGTCGCCGTTCGGGCCGTGCGGAACGTGTTACTGGTGCGTGCGGGGCGAGACCACGCTGTGCGCGTCGGCCTCGTCGATGTTCATGGGAACGATGCCTGACGGCTCGATTCCGTTCATGATGGACGGCCAGCCGGTGTACCGAGGCCTTGGCGTGGCCGGATTCGGCGAATTGACCCTGGTGGCCGAATCAGCCGCCGTCAAGATCGATCCCGACGTGCCTCTGGAAGTGGCCGCGGTGATCGGCTGTGCCATCCAGACCGGCGTCGGCGCCGTGCTCAACACTGCCCAAGTGGAGGAAGGCGCCACCGTGTTGGTGATGGGCCTCGGGGGCGTGGGCATGTCGGTGGTGCAGGGTGCCCGCCTGGCTGGAGCGTCGCGCATCTTCGCCTCCGACCCGGTGGCCGACCGCCGCAACGCCGCCGTGGCATTTGGGGCCACTGACCTGCTCGATCCGAATGAGACCGACGTGGTGGCCCATGTGCAGGAAGCCACCAAGGAGATCGGTGCCGACTACGCCTTCGATGCCGCGGGCGCTGGCCCGCTGGTGGAGGCTGGCTTGGCCGCCACCCGCAATGGTGGAACCACGGTGATGGTAGGCGCGCCCGCCCTGGAGCACACCGTGACCATCAATCCCGCAGTCATGTACCTCACCGCCGAGAAGAAGCTGCTGGGCTGTTTGTATGGCGGCTGCAACTCCCAGCGAGAGGTTCCCCGCCTTCTGGCCCTGTGGCAAAACGGCCGCCTAGACCTGGAACCCATGATCACCGCCCGCCGCCCCATCAACGAGATCAACGCCGGCCTAGAAGACCTCCGAGCCAGCATCGGCATCAGAACTGTTTTCGATCTGAGCTGAGCACCGAAACCGGTCCTCGCTATTCCTCGTGGCGGAAGGTGATGCTGAGACGAGGGCCGCCCACTCTACGAACGACCAGTGACAATTTGATCTAGAGATTTGTCCGTCGAAATATGCGAGCGAATCGGGCGACGACTTGATCGATGGGCGGGGCCTCGCCGCTGGCTAATGGGTCGAGGGTGAATTCGACTCTGGCTTCGGCCTGCCTGGCCCGGGACGGCATCGGGACGATCGTTGCTGCCAGCTGGCAGACCACTCCGTTGTGGGCGGTGAAGGTGATCTGCACGATGCCGACATCGCGGTCGATGTAGCTCACCTCGCCCAGTTGGTGCCCGGCTTCGACCAACCGGGCGAATATGTCACCCGGCGGGAGCCGCAGCACATAGCTGTCGTCGTCCTTGGTGGTGGCTGATGGGTGTGGCTGAGGTGGGGGAGGGGGTGGGGGAGCTTGGGGAGGCTCGGGGCCTGCCCGCTGTAGCCAGTGGTAGGCCTCGGTAATGCGAGCCGCCACCACGGTGCTGCCCCCGGCATCGGGGTGGGCTTGGCGGATCAGCGCCCGATACGCCCGGTTGACGTCGGCAGCCTGCGCCCCCATTTCCAGCCCTAGCGTTCTCAGCGCCCGCTCCCGGTTCACGCCACCACGGTAGGGCGTTTGCTGCCCTTCAGTCTTCTGCGAGGAACTCCAGGATGGTGGGGTAAGCGGAGGGGTCTTGCATCATGAAGATGTGGCCGCCGTCGAAGGTGGCCAGGCGGGTGTTGGGGATGCGATCGCGCAGGAACTCGCTGTTTCGCATGGGGGCGATGCCGTCGTGGACCCCGGCGCACACCAGGGTGGGCACGTCGATCTCGCCCAAGCGGTCGACAACATCGTGGCCTCGGCGCGCTTCAAGCTGGCCGAGCGCTCCGGGGGTTTCCAGCGGCAGGGCAGGGCCGTCGGGGCGGGCATTGGCCACGAATATCTCCACGCCGGGAGGCAGTGGGCCGTCCCGCTCGTAGCGGGTGTCCATGATCTCCAACGCCACCTCGCCTCGCTCGTCGGGATCGAGGTCGGCCAGTGTGTGCAAGGGCCAGGAGCTGTAGTCGGGACCGCCGGGGGATGTGCAGTTGAGCACCAGTTTGCTGATCCGCCCCGGATGAAGCACGGCCATGTTCATGCCGACCATCCCGCCGAAGCTGGTGCCCACCATCGGTACCGAGTCCCAGCCCAGGAAGTCCAAGAAGGCAACCGCGTCGGCGGCATAGTCGGCCATGGTCCACGGCAGCGGTGGGGTGGAGGTCTGGCCCAAGCCCCG
Source organism: Acidimicrobiia bacterium (assembly GCA_022821445.1). GTDB lineage: Bacteria > Actinomycetota > Acidimicrobiia > Acidimicrobiales > Bin134 > Poriferisocius. The sequence continues at coordinate 48,221 of JAJEDQ010000003.1, forward strand.
CTGGTCGTAGTGGGCCACGGTGAAGGCCTCGTTAAGCGGGTTCAGGTCGGGGGCAGTCATGCGCAGATCGCCCCCGCTGCCGCTGACATTGAGCAGGGGAGGCCCTGAGCCGTGCAGCTCGAAGTAAAGGTCGAGGTCGCGGACTTTGGCTATCGGCATCGGCTCATGTTGCCACGGCTAGCTGGCTGATGAGTAACAGTGCAGGACCGGAGATCCAAAGGGTGAAAGTTGCTGAAAAGGGCCGATGTATGGCTATCGGCAGATAGAGTCCCGCATGGGCCGGAGCGAGGTACACCTCAAAGGGGTTCTACCACCCTCGCTCCGGCTCACTTGGGATGGTCGTATGACCGATCTGATTATAAGCCGATCTGGGGTCCGTTCGGCAATGGCTTTAGACGAACGCCGAGGCGAACACCAGCGACACGATGGTCATCACCTTGATGAGGATGTTCATCGACGGCCCGGAGGTGTCCTTGAAAGGATCGCCCACGGTGTCGCCCACCACGGCGGCCTTGTGGGGTTCGGAGCCCTTGCCGCCGTGGGCGCCGGCCTCGATGTACTTCTTGGCGTTGTCCCAAGCCCCGCCGGCGTTGGCCATGAAGATGGCCAGAGCGAAGCCGGTCACCAGGGCACCGGCCAAAAAGCCGCCCAGGGTGTCCACGTCGATGAACCCCAGGATTAGTGGTACGGCCACTGCCAAGGCGCCGGGCAGCAGCATCTCCCGCAGCGATGCCTGCGTGGAGATGGCCACGCACCGAGACGAGTCGGGGTTGACCCCCTCGGCGCCCTCCCGCAGTCCGGGAATCTCTCGGAACTGGCGGCGGACTTCCTCGATCATCTTGTTGGCTGCTCGGCCAACTGCGTCAATGGTCAGCGCCGCGAACAGGAACGGCAGCATGGCGCCCAGGAACAGTCCGATGAACACGTCCACCTGGCCCACATCCAACGAGAGAGCGAAGCCGGGATCCTCGAGTTGGAGAGCCACTTCGAAGGTCTTGAACAAGGCCAGAGCGGTCAGAGCTGCCGAGCCGACCGCGAAGCCCTTGGCGATTGCGGCGGTGGTGTTGCCCAGCGAGTCCAAGGCGTCGGTAACCTCGCGCACCTCGGGGTCGAGCTCAGACATCTCGGCGATGCCCCCGGCATTGTCAGCGATGGGACCGTAGGCGTCTACCGACACCACCACACCGGTAGTGGCCAGCATTCCGATGGCGGCCACGGCTATCCCGTAGATGCCCGCGCCAGAGGTGTCGCCCAGCGTCTGCTGGCCGCCCCAGTAGGCCACCAGCACCCCAGCGCCAATGAGGATCACCGAGGCGGCTACCGACACCATGCCCGCACTGATCCCCGAAAGCACCGTGGTGGCCGGGCCGGTCTCGGACTGCTGGGCAATCTTGCGGACCGGTGGGTAATGGTCGCTCGTCCAGATCTCGGCCACCTTGCCGATGGCCCAGCCCACTAGCAGGCCGCCGATCACCGAGATGGGCAGGCCCCACCAGCCGTCGAAGTCGTCACCGGAGAAGAACCAAAGTCCCACCAGGATGGTGCCGATGACGGTGAGGCCCATGGCCACGTTGGTACCCATGTGGAGTTGGCGGGACAGGCTCTTCACGTCGGCTTGGGTACTGCCCCTCACGGCGAACGAGCCCACGATGGCGGCCAGCATCCCGACAAAGGCCACAGCCAAGGGGAACATGAGCTGGGCTAGGCCGATATCACTGCCCGTGGCTTCGCTTCCGGCCACGGCGAAAGAGAATGCGGTCAAAGCGATGGGAGCGATGATCGACCCGCTGTAGCTCTCGAACAGGTCGGCGCCCATGCCGGCCACGTCGCCCACGTTGTCGCCCACGTTGTCGGCGATGGTGGCCGGGTTGCGGGGGTCGTCCTCGGGAATGCCGGCCTCCACCTTGCCCACCAGATCGGCGCCGACATCGGCGGCTTTGGTGTAGATGCCTCCCCCCACGCGGGAGAACAGGGCGATGGAGCTGGCCCCGAGCCCGAAGGCAGTGAATATCTCAAACGGGTCGTCCACGCTAAGCCACTCGACAAAGAGCAAGTAGGTGAAGGCCAGGCCCAGAAGGCTCAGGCCAGCGACCGAAAAGCCCATGACCGCGCCGCCTCGAAAAGCCAGCGGCAGCGCCTTGGCCGGCCCCTCTGTGGCCGCTTGGGTGGTGCGGGCGTTGGCCATGGTGGCCACGGTCATGCCCACGTACCCGGCCCCCGCCGAGAGCACCGCGCCCAGGAGGTAGCTGATGAACGTGAGCTCCACGCCGGTCAGCAAGGGGATGAGGATCGCCATGATGACCACGAAGCCGGCCACCCAGGTGTACTCCTGCTTCAAGAATGCCCGGGCCCCGGACTGGATCTCGTTCATGAGATGGACCATGCGGTCGTTGCCCGGAGGGGCCGATTTCACCAGCCTGTAGAAGAGGAAAGCGAGTGCGAGCGCAAGAATCGCGCTCAATCCGGCAAGGTACGGTACGGCGTCCACGTTGACCCCCTGTTTGAGAGAACTAGGCGAAGTTAGCCAGCGAGAATGTGACCTGCCAAGGTTGCCATTTGGGATGACCAATTTCGGGTCATTGGCGATAATCTGGAACCGTGGTCAGCCTCAGCCGGTTGCGGGCCGAAGCCCGGGAGGCCCGGCGCTCGTTTTCTGATCCCGAGGGCGCGGCGCGAGCAGTGTGCAACGCGGTTACCTCCCTTGGCTGGCTAGACGGCGTGGGTCGGGTGTCAGCCACTGTGGCCGACGACGGCGAGATCGATCCAGCCCCACTGGTGACCGCTTGTCGTCTGCGGGATATCGAGGTGTATTTCCCTGTGATGCGCGATCCCGCTCCCATCCAGTTCGCCCCCGCCGGGCCGGACACTTCGTTCGTGCTCAACCGGTTTGGGATTTCCGAACCCGATGTCGACGTCCAACTCCTGGTGTCGGCCCGGGAGCTTGATGTGGTGTTCGCCCCTGTGGTGGTGTTCGACGCCGCTGGCCATAGGGCAGGCCGGGGCCAGGGTTACTACGACCGGGCGCTGTCCTTTCTGCTCAACGGGCCCCGCCCAGCCAAGCCGCTGGTGGTGGGGCTGGCTTATGAGTGCCAGCTCGTGGATGCAGTGCCATCTCACCCCGGCGATGTGACCATGGATGCGGTGGTCACCGAAGAGCGGGTGCGGGTGTTCAGCTCGGCTCTGTCGCGCCGGGTCCGCCGGTGATCGGCATGCGAGCCCAGAACCGGGGGAGTGCTCGCACCTTCGTGGATTTTCAGTAAGGATGTAGCAGTGCGCATCGTGGTCGTGGGCGCTGGCGAAGTGGGTTCCCACGTCGCTCAGATCCTGAGCGAAGAGGGCAACACCGTGTCGGTAGTGGAGGTGAACGCCAAGAAACTGCACAACTTGGCTGAAGACCTGGACGTGCTGGCGGTGGAGGGGAGCGGCACCCATCCCCACGTTCTCGTCGAGGCGGGCATCAACAAGGCCGACTTGCTGGTGGCGGTCACCGCCCACGACGAGGTGAACCTAGTGGCCTGCCTGCTGGCCAAGCAGCACGGCGTGCAACGCACCATCGCCCGCATCCAGGCCCGCAACCTGCGGGAGAAGGACGCCCGGGAGCTGCGGGAGGCGATGCAGGCCGACACCATCATCGACCCCGATGAGGAGACGGCCCACGACATCATGGACCTCTTGTCGTATCCGGGGGCCACCGACGTTACGGTGATGGCCGACGGGGAGGTGTTTGTGTTGGGAGCCTCGCTCTCCCCCGATGCTCCCTGGGCCAATCGGCGGTTGGCCGACATTGCTGAGGAGTACGAGCCCGACTGGGACTTCTTGGTGGCGGTGATCACCCGAGCGGGCAAGACCCAGATCCCCCGGGCCGATACCACCCTTGAGCCCGGCGACCTTCTGCGGGTGGTGTGCAAGCGGCGAGCCCGGGGAACCCTGCTGCCGCTCTTGGGCCTGGCGCCGGGCACCCACCGCCGGGTGATGCTGCTGGGCGGGGGACGCACGGCCGAGATCGTGGCCCGCCGGTTGAGCGAGCGCCATGCCGAGGTGGTGCTTATAGAGCGGAATCTGGAGCGGGCCCAGACGCTGAGCGAAGAACTGGATGCTGTGCTGGTGATTCACGGCGATATCACCGACGCGGAGTTGCTGGAATCCGAGGACGTCGGCAAGTTCGATGCCGTGATCGCTCTCACTGGCAAGGACGATGCCAACATTCTGGCCTGCCTCTATGCCAAGTCGATGGGAGCGAGCGAGACCATCGCCGTGCTGCACAACCTGGCGCTGCGCACACTGCTGCGGGATGTGGGCATCGACGTGGCGTTGTCACCGCGCACGGCCAGTGCAAACGGGGTGCTCCGCTACGTCCGAGGTGGGGTGGCCCAAGTGGCCACCTACTTGTCGGGCGACTTCGAGGTCATCGAGGCCGAGATCAAGGCCGGGTCGAAGGCTGACGGGGCCATGGTGGAAGAGATGGGCCTGCCCAAGGACGTGCTCGTTGGCGCCTATGTGCGAGACGGGAAGCCGCAGATCGGTCGGGGCCGCAGCCATCTCCGAAGCCGCGACCATATTGTGGTCTTTGCGCGGCCGGACACGGTGGACCAAGTGAAGCGCTTCTTCGGGTGAGTTCATTGACCATTGCGCGGCCGGACACGGTGGACCAAGTGAAGCGCTTCTTCGGGTGAGCCGCCGATGAGCGACCCGTCTCGGGTTCGCTTTACCTGGCACCGCTCCGCGGTCAGGGTGCTGACCTCCGTTGTGGCCACGGCCACTTCCCTTGTGGTGATCTCCACCGTGGTGTACCTGGCCTCCGGAGAGGTGAGCCGGGTGGACGACGCCATCTTTGAGTCCGTGGCTGGCCTTACCACTACCTCTCTCACCGTGGTGGACCCCGAGGCACTGCCCACTTGGCTGCTCACATGGCGGGCCTTGACCCAGTGGCTGGGCGGCTTGGGCGGCCTGATGCTCGCCTTGGTGGTGGTGCCGGCTTTTGGGGGTCAGCGGCGGCTGAGCGAGGTGGCCGAGGGCCGGGGGCGGCGAGCAGTGCTGGCGAGGACGTGGTCGCACAACACCCAACGGGTGGTCTTGACCTATATGGGCCTCACGATCCTGGTGTTTGCGGCCTACTACGCGGCGGGTATGGGCGTGTTCGACGCCGCCACCTTCGGGCTCACCACCGCATCCACCGGAGGATTCGCCAACTACCGAGACTCATTCGCCCACTTCGACTCAGCAGCAATCGAGTGGGTGGGCGCCGGAGCCATGGCCCTTGCCGGCGTGTCGATTGCCGCGTTGGTATGGATGGTGCGGGGGAAAGTGCAGGCCTTGTGGCGATCGACCGAGCTCAAGCTCTACGCCTGCCTGACCATTGGGTCGACGGTGCTGGTGTCGGCATGGACCTGGACCGATACCGGCGGGGGTGCCGACACCATCCGAGAGTCGTTTTTTGTCGTCACCTCGTCGATCAGCACCACCGGTTTCCGAGTCACAGATTGGGGCTATTGGGTGGCCGCGCCCCAAATTCTGCTGCTCTTGCTTATCGGGGTGGGCTCGATGGCGGGCTCGACCGGGGGCGGTTTCCGGGTGCTGCGGGTAATCGAGATTTTGGGCATCGTGCGGCGGGAGCTGGTGGTGCAACTCCATCCTCGGGCGGTGGTGCCGGTGAGGGTGTCGGGAGCGGCGGCTTCGGAGGCTTCGCTCACCCGGGTCCTCAACTTCCAGATCCTGTGGGTGCTGGCCGTCGCCTCAGGGGTGATCGGCATCGCCTCGCTGGGGGGAGACCTGCCGACCGCGGTGTCGGGGTCGATCTCCGCACTGGCTACCGCCGGACCTGGCTTGGGCGATCTCTCGGGTTTTGCCGATGCCACGGTGCTGGCCGCCCCGGCTCGAGGGGTGTTGACTGCCCTGATGTTCTTGGGTCGGCTGTCGATCTACCCGGTGGTTGTGGTGATCGGCTGGGGTATAGGCGAGATCCAGCGGATGAGGCTGAGACGATGAGGCTGAGACGATGAGGCTGGGGCGATGAGGCTGGAGACATGACCGCGGTCTTGACGGCCGCCCGTCGGGGGAGGGCCGCGGTGAAATGGGCCGTGTCGCAGCTTCTGGTGGACCGACCCTGGAATGTGACCAGCAGAGTGGGGTTCGTGGTCGGGCTGGGGCTGCTGTTCATGGTGCCGGGGATGCTGTTGGCCACCCTGGTGGAGTGGGGTTCGTCTGTATCGGACGACGAGGTCGCCCTGGGAATGGGAGCGCTGGTCACGCTTGCTGGAGGGGGGCTGTTGGTGACCTTCACCCGACTCGACGAGGACATGCCCCCGGCCTCGGTTTTCGCGGCAGTGGCATGGACGTGGATCGGATTGTCGCTATTCGCCGCGCTGCCGCTGTGGTTTTCCGGCGAGCTGGGTAGCTTCGACACTGCTCTGTTCGAGGCGGTGTCGGGTGTCACCGCCACCGGCTCTACCGTGCTCAGCCCCATAGAGGGGACGGGCCGAGGGGTGCTCATGTGGCGCCAGATCATGCAGTGGTACGGCGGCATGGGCATGGTGGTGCTGGCGGTGACCATTCTGCCGTTCCTGGGGGTCGGAGGGCTGAGCCTCATCACTGCGGAGGCGCCCGGTCCCACGTCCGACCGGCTGGCGCCTCGGGTGAGTTCCACCGCTCGGAGGCTGTGGGCACTCTACGGCGGCATCACCCTCGCGATTGCGGCCGCCCTGATGATCGCCGGATTGAGCCTTTACGACGCAGTGGCCCATGCCTTTACCAGCGCGGGCACCGGGGGCTTCTCGCCTTATGACGACTCCATTGGCCACTTCGACAGCATTGCGGTGGAAGCGGTGATGATTGTTGGGATGCTGGTGGGAGGGGTGAGCTTCACCCTCCACTGGCGGGCGGCGGCGGGCAACCCGGGGGTCTACGGACGGTCTTCTGAATTTCGCACCTATCTCCTTGTGATTCTCGCGGTCGCGCTGTTCGCGTCCCTGCTGAACTGGCTGAACGACTTGTCTGATCTGGCCAACAGTCTCCGCAACGGGATCTTCGGCGCGGTTACCTTGGGCACCAGCGGCGGTTTCGGCAACGCTTCCAGCACCAATCCGGGCGGCGATTTCGCAGCTTGGACGCCGGGCGCCCAGGCATTGCTGCTGCCCATCATGGTGATGGGGGGCATGACCGGGAGCACTGCCGGGGGGCTGAAGGTGTTGCGAGCCCAAGTGATGGCGAAATACATGCGGGTCGGGCTGCTGCGAGTGAAGCATCCCAGGGTGGTGGCACGGGTGAAGCTCGGCCAAATGGCGGTGTCGGAGCCGATACTCCAACGGGTGGCGGGACTGGTGGCCCTCTACGCGTTGTCAGCGCTTGTGGCCACTTTGGTGCTGGCCGCGTTGGGTCAAGACCTGATCACTTCCTCGTCTGCGGCCATAAGCGCGTTGAGCAATATGGGACCGGCCTTGGGCGACGCCGGACCCACCTCGAACTACTTGGTGTTCTCCCGTCCGGCCCGGGCGGTGCTGATGTCGATGATGCTCATCGGCCGTCTGGAGTTCTTCGCCGTCTTTTTGGTGGTGGTGTCGGCCTACGAGCGAACCCGTCGGCTGACCCGAGTCAACCTGCGGCGTTGAGAAACGCGCTGAGGGCCAGCGCGAAGTCCACGGGATCCTGGGCACCGCACATCTCGCGGGCAGAGTGCATGGAGAGCTGGGCCACGCCGACGTCGATGGTGGTCACCCCTGTGGCCGAGGCCGCGAACGGTCCGATCGTGCTGCCGCAGGGCATGTCGCCGCGGTGGACGTAGAGTTGGTGGCCCACCCCGGCCTTCTCGCACGCCGCGGCGAATGCCGCCTCGCCCACCGCGTCGGTGGCGTAGCGCTGATTGGCATTGCGCTTGATCACCGGTCCATCGCCCATGGCTATGTGATGGTCGGGCTCATGGCGCTCGGGGTAATTGGGGTGGGTGGCGTGGGCCCCATCAGCCGACACACACAGTGACTGGGCCAGCGCAGGATGCAAAGCGCCGCGGCTGCTGGCAATTCGCTCCAATACGGTGGGCAGCAGGGTGGAGGCGGCCCCCTGTGCTGAGGTGCTACCGACCTCTTCGTGGTCGAAGAGGCACAGCACTGCGCTGGGAAACGAGTCGGCTGGGGCGTCGATCAGGGCCTGGAGACCGGCCCAGCACGACACCTGGTTGTCGATGCGAGGGGCATAGATGAACTCGCCGTCGATGCCGCCGATCACCGATGGAGTGAGGTCGTAGAGCATGGCATCCCAGGCCAGTACCTCGTCGGCATCGACGCCGGCCGCCTCGGCCGCCGCCAAGGCGAATTCGCCGGGAGTGCGCAGCCCTAGCCCCCATACGGGAACGACGTGGCTCTGGGGATTGAGCAGCAGCCCCTTTTGGTTGACCTCCCGGTCGAGGTGGATGGCGAGCTGGGGCACTCGGAGCACGGGCCGATCGATACTGAACAGCCGTGTGCCCGTTGGGGTGGCTACTCGACCGGCCACCCCAAGATCGCGATCCAGCCAGCTGTTGAGCAACGCACCCCCGTACACTTCCACGCCGAGTTGCCGATAACCGGCCTGACCGGTGTCGGGCTGGGCAGTGATGCGCAAGTTAGGGCTGTCGGTGTGGGCACCGATGATTCGGAAGCCTGCATCGCTGGTCTGGTGCCGCCAGGCCACCAGGCTGCCGCCCCGGCGCACATAGCGGCTGCCGACGGCGTCGGGCCATTCGTCGGCTTCGTCCATTTCGGTGAACCCTGAAGTCCGCAGTACGTCGGCTGCTCGGTCGACCACATGGAAAGGCGTCGGACAGGCGTCAATGAAGTCGAGCAAGCCGTCAATGACGCGGTTTTCATTCACTCCAGCCACTCCAGCCTCATCATCAACAGACGATTCCACCCTGTAATCATGCCTCTTGAGAGCCTCCCGAGCAGAACAGACTTGGTAGGGGACCGGGTTGCGGCGGTAAAATTGCAGCCCTGCCGCTGGCCAACGCTGTCTCGGCGCGCACTGCAAACACGTTGGAAAGGACGCAATGAGGAACTGGCCGCAGCTTCCCGGTCTGCCGCACCCCCAGGGGCTTTACGACCCCCGAAACGAGCACGACGGCTGCGGGGTGGGTTTTCTGGTGGACCTTAAGGGCCGGCCGCGACACGAGATCGTGTCGGTGGGCTACGGGGCGCTGTGCAACCTCCAGCACCGGGGGGCGCTGGGCGCGGAAGTGAACACCGGCGACGGCGCGGGATTGCTGATTCAGGTGCCCGACGACTTCTACCGCCAGGTGTGCGACTTCGATCTGCCGCCGGCGGGACACTACGCCACCGGCATCGGTTTCCTCCCCGACACCCCCGAGGCAGCGACCCTTGCCCGAGCGGCCATGGACGCCATCGCTGTCGAGGAGGGGCTGACTCCCTTGGGGTGGCGGGAGGTGCCCACCTGTTCCGACGAGCTGGGGGCGCAGGCGCTGGCCACCATGCCCTCGTTCTGGCAGCCGTTCTACTCCGGCGACGGGCTCGATGCTGATGGCCTCTTGCGGCGGGCCTACATCGTGCGCACCCGCATTCGCAACGAGGTCGCCTATGAGACCGATGACCAAGCCGATACTGGGGCACTGGGGTCGAAGACCCGCAAGCTGACCTATGGCTACTTCGCCAGCCTCTCCAACCGAACCATCGTCTACAAGGGCATGCTGACCACCCCTCAGCTCGGAGAGTTCTACTCCGATCTGAGCGACACCCGGGTGACCAGTGCCCTGGCCATGATCCATTCCCGGTTCTCCACCAACACTTTCCCGTCCTGGCCGCTGGCCCACCCTTACCGCTTCATCTCCCACAACGGCGAGATCAACACCGTGCAGGGCAACCGGAACTGGATGCGGACCCGTGAGGCGCTGTTGAGCTCGCCCCACCTCCCTGGCGACCTGGAGCGGCTGTTCCCGGTGTGCGCCGAGGGGGTGAGCGACACCGCCAGCTTCGACCAGGTGCTGGAGCTGCTGTACATGGGCGGCTACTCGCTGCCTCAGGCGGTGCTCATGATGATTCCCGAGCCGTGGGAGAACCATGAGTCGATGGCGCCAGAGCTGCGGGCTTTCTACCGCTACTACGCCTCGCTGATGGAGCCGTGGGACGGTCCCGCCGACATCGTGTTCAGCGATGGCACTCTCATCGGCGCGGTCCTCGACCGCAATGGCCTGCGTCCTTCCCGTTATTGGGTAACCGACGACGACCTGGTGATCATGGCGTCGGAAGTGGGGGTGATGGACGTGGAACCGGCGGCCATCGTGGAGAAGGGCCGCTTGCAGCCCGGCCGCATGTTCTTGATCGACACCTCTGAGGGCCGCATCGTGCGGGACACGGAGATCAAAGAAAAGTTGGCCTCGGCCCACCCCTATGGGCAGTGGCTGGCCGACAACCAAGTGGACCTCGACGACCTGGTCGACCGCCCGCTGCCCGAACCGGACGACACTCCGCTGGTGGTTCGCCAACAGATGTTCGGCTACACCCACGAAGAGCTCAAGATTCTCTTAGCCCCTATGGCCCGCGACGGCAAAGAAGCCCTCGGCTCCATGGGCACCGACACCCCGGTTGCTGTGCTATCCAACCGGTCTCGGCTGCTGTACGACTACTTCCAGCAGCTGTTCGCCCAGGTGACCAACCCACCGCTGGACGCCATTCGGGAGGAGATCATCACCGCCACCTGCGGCTGGCTTGGCCCCGAGGGCAATTTGCTCGATCCCCAGCCCGAGTCATGCCGTCAGATATTCACCCCCCACCCGGTGATCACCGACCAGCAGTTGGCCAACCTGGTGGAGGTGGATGGGCCTGGCGGTCATAGCCACTGGTCCAGTGAGGTAGTTCCCTGCTTGTATGCCGTGGACGACGGGGGGCCGGGGCTCAGGATCGCCATCCAGCGCATTCGAGAGCAGGTCAGCCGGGCTATAGAGGCGGGCAAGAACATAATCGTGCTGTCGGATCGGGGGGCCGGTCCCGATTCAGCCCCGATTCCCTCGTTGCTCGCCACCGCGGCGGTACACCACCACCTCGTTAGAGAGAAGACCCGGACCCGGGTGGGCTTGGTAGTGGAGACCGGTGACGCCCGGGAGGTGCATCACATATGTCTGCTGCTGGCCTACGGGGCCACCGCCATCAACCCGTATCTGGCGTTCGAGACCATCGACCAGATGATCGACGAGGGGCTGTGCGGTTTTTCGCCCAACGACGACAGGAATCTGGCCCATCGCAACTACATCAAGGCCTGTGACAAGGGCGTGCTCAAGGTCATGTCCAAGATGGGCATTTCCACGGTGAAGTCGTATGTGGGGGCCCAGATATTCGAGGCCATCGGGCTGGGGCACCCCATCATCGGTGAGTGCTTTACCGGCACGGTCAGCCGCCTGGGCGGAATCGGCTTCCCGCAACTGGCCGAGGAGGTCAGGCTGCGACACCGCATCGCCTTCCCCGAGAATCCCGACGAGCGTGCCCACCGCACCCTGGAAGGGGGAGGGGAGTACCAGTGGCGCCGGGAGGGCGAGTACCACTTGTTCAATCCCGAGACGGTGTTCAAGCTCCAGCACGCCACCCGAGAGGGACGCTACGACATCTTCAAGCAGTACACCGAGAAGGTGGACGCCCAGTCGGAGCGCCTGGCCACCCTGCGGGGGCTGTTCCGATTCCGAACCGGGCGACGAGAGCCGATTCCCATCGAGGAGGTGGAACCGGTCTCCAGCATTGTCACCAGGTTCTCCACCGGAGCCATGTCTTACGGATCGATTTCCGCTGAGGCCCACGAAACCCTGGCCATTGCCATGAACCGCATCGGCGGCAAGTCGAACACCGGAGAGGGAGGCGAAGATCCTGCCCGCTATGCTCCCGATCCCAACGGCGACCTGCGCCGATCGGCCATCAAGCAGGCTGCTTCCGGCCGCTTCGGGGTGACCAGCGAGTATCTGGTGAACAGCGACGACATCCAGATCAAGATGGCCCAGGGGGCCAAGCCGGGCGAGGGCGGCCAGCTTCCCGGCCACAAGGTGTGGCCGTGGATCGCCGAGGTTCGCTATTCCACCCCCGGCGTGGGGCTGATCTCGCCGCCCCCGCATCACGACATCTATTCCATCGAAGATCTGGCCCAGCTCATCCACGACCTGAAGAACGCCAATCCCACCGCCCGTATCCACGTAAAGCTGGTATCGGAACTGGGAGTGGGCACGGTGGCCGCGGGGGTGTCCAAGGCCCACGCCGATGTGGTGCTGATCTCGGGCCACGATGGGGGCACCGGCGCCTCGCCCTTGACTTCTATCAAGCACGCCGGCACCCCGTGGGAGCTGGGCTTGGCTGAGACCCAGCAGACGTTGTTGCTGAACCGTTTGCGGGATCGGATCGTGGTGCAGACCGACGGCCAGCTCAAGACCGGCCGGGATGTGATGATCGCCGCGCTGCTGGGGGCAGAGGAGTTCGGGTTCGCCACCGCCCCTCTGGTGGTCGCGGGATGCGTGATGATGCGGGTCTGCCATCTGGACACCTGTCCGGTGGGGGTGGCCACCCAGGATCCGGAGCTGCGCAAGAAGTTCACCGGCCAGCCCGAGTTCGTCATCAATTTCATGGAGTACATTGCCGAAGAGGTCCGCGAGCTTTTGGCCATGCTCGGTTTCCGCACGCTGGCCGAGGCCATCGGCCGCGTGGAGTGCCTGGACGTGAGCGACGCGGTGGACCACTGGAAGGCGGCCGGACTCGATCTGTCGCCCATTCTGTACGCCCCTGATATTGACCCCGAGGCCGACCGGCACTGCACTCAACCCCAAGACCACGGCCTCGATCGCGCCCTCGACCAGCAGCTCATCTTGATGGCCGAATCCGCCTTGGAAGACGGCCTCGCGGTGGAGATTGACCTCCCCATCGGCAACGTGAACCGAACGGTGGGCACCATGCTCGGCCACCAGGTGACGTCTAAATGGGGGGCCGACGGTCTGTCCGACGACACCATCCGCATCAATTTCTCCGGGTCGGCCGGCAACAGCTTTGGGGCGTTTCTGCCCCGAGGCATCACCATGAAGCTGACCGGCGATGCCAACGACTATGTGGGTAAGGGCCTGTCGGGCGGGCGCATAATCGTGACCACTTATCCGCAGGCTCGGTTCGTTGCCGAGGAGAACGTGATTGCGGGCAACGTGATCGGTTACGGCGCCACCAGCGGCGAACTCTTCCTGCGGGGGCTGGTGGGGGAGCGGTTTTGCGTCCGCAACTCCGGTGCCGTCGCGGTGGTGGAGGGTGTGGGCGACCACGGCTGTGAGTACATGACCGGCGGCCGGGCCGTGGTGCTCGGCCCCACGGGAAGGAATTTCGGTGCCGGCATGTCGGGCGGTATCGCCTTCGTGTACGACCCCGATGGGGTGTTTCCCGCCAAGGTGAACCCGGAGATGGTGGACTTGGAGGCGCCCGACGACGACCGGGAGTGGCTGCGAGACCGCATCAGCCAGCACATGGTGAACACCGACTCGGCCGTGGCCGAGCGGATATTGGCCAACTGGGCCACCGAGGCTGACCGCTTCGTGAAGGTGATGCCCAAGGACTACAAGCGGGTGCTCGCCGCGCTGGCCGAGGCTGAGCGCACCGGCACCGATGCTGGAGCAGCCATCATGGCGGCCGCTCATGGGTGATATCCGGGGATTCATCAAGCACGGTCGGGAGCTGCCGGTCCGCCGCGCGGTGCCGGTGCGCATCAAGGACTGGAACGAGGTCTACCGGGACTTCGACGCCGAGTCGGTGCGCACCCAGGCGTCGCGTTGCATGGACTGCGGGATTCCGTTCTGCAACAACGGCTGCCCTCTGGGCAACCTGATCCCCGACTGGAACGACCTCGTCTATAGGGACCATTGGCGGGAGGCCATCGAGCGGCTGCACGCCACCAACAATTTTCCCGAGTTCACCGGGCGGCTCTGCCCGGCACCGTGTGAGGCGGCCTGCGTGCTGGGCATCAACGAAGACCCGGTGACCATCAAGCAGGTCGAGGTGGAGATCGTGGATCGGGCCTGGGAGGAGGGGTGGATCACCCCGGTGGTGTGCGACGACCGTACTGGCCGCTCGGTCGCGGTGGTGGGGTCGGGGCCGGCCGGTTTGGCCGCCGCCCAGCAGCTCACCCGGGCGGGCCACGATGTGGTGGTGTTCGAACGGGCCGATCGCATCGGCGGGCTGTTGCGCTACGGCATCCCCGAATTCAAGATGGAGAAGCGACATCTCGACCTCCGGCTGGCCCAGATGGAGGCTGAGGGCACGGTATTCAAAACCGAGGTAAACGTAGGAGTAGACATCAGCGCGGCCGAGTTGACTGAGCAGTACGACGCGGTGGTACTGGCCGGCGGGGCCACCCAGTGGCGCGATTTGCCCATTCCGGGTCGGGAACTCGAGGGCATCTATCAGGCCATGGAGTACCTGCCCCCGGCCAACCGGGTGCAGGAGGGTGATCTGGAAGAGCACCCGTTCTCGGCGGAGGGCAAGCACGTGATCATCATCGGCGGGGGTGACACCGGCGCCGACTGCCTGGGGACCGCCCACCGCCACGGAGCGGCCTCCATCCACCAGTTCGAGATCTTGCCCCGACCCCCCGACCAGCGGGACGACTCCACCCCGTGGCCCACGTGGCCGCTCATGTACCGGTCGTCGTCGGCCCATGAAGAGGGCGGCACCCAGATCTACGCCATCAACACCGTGGAGTTCGCCGGATCGGGCGGCAAGGTGGAGGCGTTGCACACGGTGGATGTAGAGCAGTCGTTCGAGGGCGGACGGATGAGCTTCAATCCCATCGAGGGCACCGAGCGGGAGTTTCAGGCCGATCTGGTGCTGTTGGCCCTCGGTTTCGTCGGCCCTGAGACCGGCGGCTTGCTCGACGAGTTGGGGGTGGGGATCACCGACCGGGGCAATGTGGCCCGCGACGACAATTGGATGAGCACCG
>JAJEDQ010000118.1 GCA_022821445.1 Acidimicrobiia bacterium
TCTCGTCGTAGGTGGCCCGCTTCAAGTCGTGGTCGAACCGGGTGTTGTCGTACATGCCGTACTTGCGTGAGATGTGGAGCAAGTACTCCCGAACAAACTGGCCCTTACCGAAGTACTCGGGCCACGGGTAGTTCTTCTCAAAGGCGAACTCGTAGGTGATCGAGATCGTGTCCACCCGGATATCCGGGTAGCGGTGCCGGCTCCACGTGCCGCCGGGCTCAGAGCGGCGCTCCAGGATGACATAGGGGATTCCCAGCAGCTCCATCTGGATGCCCGCCGCTAGCCCGCTGAACCCGCTGCCGATGATGGCTATCTGGAACCCTTCGGGCAGTTCGGGCTTGCCGTCAGTCCAGTCCACCGTCCAGGGGAAGGGCTTGAAGGCCATCAGCTCGCGCCGCGATTCGAACTCCAGGTCGCCCATTTCCTCCTTGGTGGCGAAATCCATCAGCTGGCGCAGGCGGGGCATCGGCGGTTCCTCGGGCATCCCCGGAGCAGCGTTCTCCAGAAGCCAGTCAACGGCCTTGGTGACGAGCAGCTCGCGCTGGTCGTCGTCGAGCTCCAGCATCCGCGGCAGCGCCTCGATCTCCGGGTCGTCGGTGTGGTGGAACAGCGCCACCCGCACGGCGTCCAAATCGGCCAACTCCACGGCGCGGCGGATGAACTCCGGGCTCACCGACTCCGCGGTCGTCTCAGGGGAAGATTCCACAGTCACGTCCTAAAGGTTCTCAGAATCGGCGAGGTAGTGCTGAGTCCTGGCGGCACCTCGCCGAAACGGGCCTGGCTGGCTCAGGCAGCGGGATCGACGGAGAGGGGAACCGACTTGTAGCCCCGTACGGTGGAGGTGTGGATCCATTCCAGGTGGTCGTCGTCGACCTCCCAGTGGCGGTAGCGCCGGAGCATCTGCTCAAGGCCGATACGGCCTTCCAAACGGGCCAGCGCGGCGCCGATGCAGAAGTGGGCGCCGTAGCCGAACGACAGGTGGCGGTCGATTTTCCGGTGGATGTCGAAGCGGTCGGCACCGGGGAAGTGGCGCTCGTCGCGGTTGCCGCTGCCGTTGATCAACAGCATGTTGGCCCCCGCGGGAACCATTTGGCCATGGAGCTCGACGTCTTGCATGACCCGCCGTCCTTGCACCGGGGAAGGGGCCTCGTAGCGAAGGATCTCCTCCAGGGCATCGGGTACCAGCGAGATGTCTTCCCGAAGCTCGGCGTGCTGATGGGGATGCTCAGCCAGCAGCACCACTGCCCAGGCCAGGAAGCGTGCCACCGTCTCCGCACCGGCCCCGCCGATCAAGGCAACGTAGGAGGTGATCTCTTCCAGGGTGAGGGGGCGGGTGGATCCGTCCAGCAGCTCTCGCTCGTGAGTGGCCAAGATGGTCAGCAGGTCGTCGGCTGGCGCCTTCCGCTTCTGCTCGCATAACTCGGGAACCAGGGCATACACCTCGTGGGAGAGGTTTCCGGTCTGGTCGACCAGATCTCGGCTGCTGCCTGAGGTGGCTGTTTCTTCGATGTGCAGCCCTTGGTCCATCGATTGACGAAAGTCCTGTTCGAGCCCTTCGGGGAATCCCAGCAGGGTCAAGATCACAGTGGGTGGCATGAGCGCGGAGAAGCGGTCGACGAAGTCGAAAACAGTCAGACCCTCAAGAGGGTCCAGCAAGTTGTCGCAGATGGACTCGATCCGGCGTTCTAGGCCGTTGATGGCCTTGGGGGTGAAAGCCCGGCTCACCAGTTTGCGCAACAGCGTCTGCTCCGGTGGGTCTCGGAATATGAACAGCGGTCCGGTCCACTCCTCATCGCCCATGAGGTCTAGCGATGTGGCGTAGCGAGAAGAGTAGGTTTCGGTGTCGAGCAGTCCGGCGAGCACATCGTCGTATCGGGTCAGAGCCCAGAAATTGTGCTCGTCGTTGTGATAGAGCGGGGCCTCGTCGCGCATACGCCGCCAAACATCATGGGCTCTTATATCGATGTCGTAGTCGAACGGGTTGTAGTCGATCGAACTCATGGCGATGTTCTAGCCGGGATTGCCAACAGAGTGCTAGGAAGCCTCGGCGAACAGGGTGGTGTAGACGAAACGTGTTTCCGCCGCGGTTAGGCCAGCGCCCAGATATTGGTTGTCTATGTGCAACTCCCAATGCAGATGGGGGTCGGTGTAGAAGTCGCCGTTAGCGGCCGCGTGGGTTCCTCGATTGCCGATTTCTCCCACCCTCTGTCCTGCTTGAACTGCATCGCCGACTCGGATGTCGGGATCCACACTTTCCAGATGGGCGTAGATGGTCACAACATGGCCGACATCGGGGACGACACCGTGGTCGAGCACCACGTAGTTCCCGTACAGCGTCAACAGGGTGTAGGGGGGCGTGGCGTCGAGTTGCGCGGCGACATCCAATAGGAGATCCCGTTCGTCGGAATCCGGGTCCTCGTAGTTGCCGACCACCAGCACTGCCCGACCGTCCAGCGCGGCTACTGCGGGGTGGCCCCGGGCAAAGCACCGGAAGTCAACGCCCTGGTGTATACCCGAACGGTAGGTCCGGGGTGCATTGGGGAGCAGGTCGGGGTGGGGGATGGGCGACATGCAGGCGCTGGGCCAGACAATGTCAAACGACAAGCGGGCGGCGTCTTCTAGCGCTTCTTGATACGTCTGCGGCTCTTGGTCCAGTACCACGACAACCGGGGTGGGGGTGGGTGCGGGGTCGGCATCGGTGCTGTCGGGGGGGTTGCTGGGCGATGACCCTTCGCTCGGATCTGGAGCGGGTGTTGCTTCCGGGGTCGTCGGCGGATCGGTGGATGTTGACTCGTCATCGGGCTCTGAAGGGGAGGAAGTCGGCTCGGAGTCAGCCTCGGATGGGCCAGCAGATGACGCCGGGGTGCCATCTGAACTGTCCGATGACCATGCCTGGGAAACCACGATTCCGATCACGAAAGCCACCGCCAAGGCTGCAATCGAAAGCAGGACTCGGCCCGACTTGAGTTTTCCTAGGATCTTGACGACCCACTTCTTCATCCAGTGGAATGACACGGCCAAGCCGCGCCTGATTGCTCTCAATCCGTGACGAATCTTCTTCATTGCAGATCAGCACACTACACGGGTGTTCGGTGAGCTAGTGGAGCGGGTAGAATTAGCCGCTGTGACTATTGCGCTTGTGGTGATCGACGTGTTTTCCGCGTTGGCGCTGCTATTCCTAGTGCTACTCCACAGCGGCCGAGGCGGCGGCCTCTCCGACATGTTCGGCGGTGGCCTCGGCACTCAGGCCGCCGGATCGACCGTCATAGAGAAGAATCTCGACCGGCTCACCATCGTGGCCGCGTTGATCTTCTCCTTCTCCACTCTGGCGCTGGCCCTGCTGCTGGATTCCAGCTAGCAGCTGACCACATTCCGTCGGTTGGACTTCGCGCTCAGCCCCGAATTGCTGGAACTGCGCGACCGGGCGCGGATCGTGGCCTCGGAGGGGGTGGCCAAATTCGGGCGTCACAACGACTCGTGGATCAACGGCTACTCCAAGGAGTTCGCCCGGGTTATGGCCGACGAAGGCTGGATCGGCATGGGATGGCCGAAAGAGTACGGGGGGTGGGCCAGGCCGCCTATCGAGCGGTTGATCGTGGCCGAGGAGATGATCAGCGCCGGCGCTCCGGTGGCGGCTATGTGGTTCGCCGACCGCCAAATGGGGCCGTCGCTCATTGCCTACGGCTCTGAGCAGCAGAAGGCCGAGTTTCTGCCCCAGATGCTGGCGGGGGAGAGCACCTGGTGCATCGGGATGAGTGAGCCCGACGCCGGCTCCGATCTGGCCTCCATAGGCACTCGGGCAGTTCGCGACGGCGACCACTTTGTGATCGACGGCCAGAAGATCTGGACCAGCTTCGGCCACCTGGCCGACTACTGCTATCTGATCTGTCGCACCGACGACGATGGTCCGCCCCACCGGGGGGTCAGCGAAATCATCGTGGCGATGGACACCCCCGGCATCGAGGTGCGCCCGATCACCGACATGATCGCCAACCGTCACTTCTGCGAGATCTACTTCACTGGCGTGCGGGTGCCGGCTGAAAACCTGGTTGGTGCCGAGGGCGACGCTTTCAAGCAGACCATGGTGCAACTGGCCCACGAGCGGGGCGGGATCGACCGACTGGTGTCCAACCGGGCGCTGTTCCTGCACGCCCGCTCACAGGCCGACCGAGACCATCCTCTGATCCGCCAGGAGATCGCCCGGCTGGAGAGCGAGTACCGGGTGGGCCGCCTGCTGGTGTATCGGGAGGCGCTGGGCCAGGCCCCCGCAGGATTCAGCGCGGCCACCAAGGCATTCTGCACCGAGCACGAGCAGCGAGTGGCCCAGTTTGCCGCTACCGCCCTTGGCCCATCCGCCCTGCTCGACAACCAGTGGGCAAAGGCGATCTGCTACGCCCCCTCGTACACCATCGCCGGCGGCACCTCCAACGTGATGCGCAATATCCTGGGCGAACGGGTGTTGGGGTTGTCCCGAGAGCCCCGGTGACTTCTTTATGACCGACTGAGATTCCGTATCAGCCCTTTGGACCTCTTCTTCGGCGAGGCTGGGGGCCGCGGTCGTGGGCTTCGGAGTCCACTCCCTGCTCGCGCAGCACCATCTTGCGGACCTTTTCCGACGGCGTCTTCGGCAACTCGTCGATCACGCGGAGATAGCGGGGCACCGCGAATGCCGATAGCTGCTTGTCGGCGTAAGCCCAGACCTCTTCGGCGCTGATCTCGGCGCCGGGCTCGGGTACCAAGAAGACCATCACCTCATCTTCTCCGGCCTCCTGGTCGGCTGGAACGCCGATGGCGGCGACCTCGGCAAGGGCGGGATGGGAAACCAGGCCCTGTTCAACCTCGTACGACGAGATGTTCTCGCCCCGCCGCCGGATTGCGTCCTTCAGGCGATCCACGAAGTAGTACCAGCCGTCGGCGTCGCGGCGCAGCCCGTCGCCGGTGTGGAACCACAGGTTTCTGAAGGCTTCGGTTGTTTTGTCGGGCATGCCGAAATACCCCTGGCAAGTGGTCCACGGATAGCGGCCCCTGACGATGAGCTCTCCCACCTCGCCGACCGAGACCTCCTCGTCGGTGTCGGAGTCGACCAGGCGGATGTCGAACCAGTCGGCGTTGAGAAGCCCGGCGGCACCCGGAGGTCGGTCGATGCCATAGGGCGTGAGGATCGGCATGCAGGTTTCGGTAAGGCCGAATACCTCCACAAAGGCCTCGATGCCGAAGCGTTCCTTGAACCGGTCGAGGATGGAAGTAGCCGTGGGCGCCGCGAAGATGCAGCGCAGGTGGTTGTCGGCATCGTCGGACCGGGGCTCCTGCTGCCAGACGAAGTCCATCATCACGCCGACGAAGTTGGTGACCGTGGCGTTTGCCGCTCGGATCTGGTCGATCCATTCCGAAGCGCTGAAGCGCTCGTGCAACACGTAGCGGGCGCCGGCGATCAGCGCCGGGTAGGCCGCCAGGAACTGCGAGTTCCCGTGGAACAGCGGGCCCACCGACATATAGGTGTCGGCTTCCGTCAGCCGGGTCAACGACACGCACTCGTCTGCGAACAAGTACATGTGGGCGTGCGGCATCATGACACCCTTCGACAGCCCGGTGGTGCCCGAGGTGAAGAAGACCGACGCGAGGTCGCGGGCCTCCACATCGGGCAAATCGGCTCGTGCGGCGGTGAGAAGCGAGTTCCACGGGCTGGCCTCATGGCCGGCGGCTTCCAGTTGGGAGATCGCGGTAGCAACCGCAGCGTCATCTCCGACGACGAAGTAGCGGCGGATGGATGTCACCGCGTCGGGAACGTCGACGATGCGCTCCACGAACTCGGGCGCGATAACGGCCAGCACCGGCTCTGTAGCGCGGACCTGATGGGCCAAGAACGATCCTCGATAGGCCGTGTTGATCGGCACCTCCACGAGGCCGGCGACCGACGACCCCAGCCACGCGAGAATGTACGCGGAGCAGTTCGGGATCATGATGAGGACCCGATCGCCCGGCTGGGACCCAGCAGCCAGCATTCCCGAGCCGACACGCTCGGCCAGATCGAGGGTTTCGGCAAACGTGTACGACTCGCCGGACCACGGCACGTCGAGATACGTGCGGTGCGGATGCCGAGCGGCGCGGTCTCGGAGCACCCGGGGAGAACTCCACGACGCCCGATCTGGATAGGTAGGCGAGTACTCGTCGTAATGCTGAGTCATGAGACGTGCCCCGGCAAGGAGGTTCTGCGGCGAGGTCACCGCGTGGATTGTTCAGATGACTCGCACGTTTTGTGCTTCCTCGCCCTTGCGACCTGGGGCAACGTCGAACTCGACTGTTTGGCCTTCGTTGAGGGATCTGTGACCCTCACCGGCGATGTTCGAATAGTGGACGAAGACGTCGTCGCCGCCTTCTCGTGAGATGAAGCCGTAGCCCTTCTCATTGTTGAAAAACTTGACAGTTCCTTGCATGTCCTCGTGCTCTCGTTGGAGTCGATCTCGTGACCCACTCATCCATGACTGTACGGCGGCACTGGGTCGGAACTACTAAGCCAGACCGACTTTGCGCGAATTCTCTCGCGGCGTCGAATTTGGAAGACTGATGACGTGTTTCGCGTCACCCAGTTCTCAGACACGCACTTCAGTACCAACCCAGAAGGGGAGTCGCGCAATACCGACGACACCTGGGATGCGGTGTTCGCCGATGCGTTCGACGAGGCTCGGCCACTTCCCGATCTGGTGGTGATCACCGGTGACATTGCCAACGACGGCACAGAGGCCGAATACGAGAAGATTGCCGAGCACTTCGCCCGTATCCCGGTTCCCGCTGTCGTTTGCCCGGGAAATCACGACAGACAGGTGCCCTTCGATGCCATTTTGCCGCGGCCGGGTTTGAGCAACGGGCGAACGATGCGTATCGAAAACTGGCTGTTCCTTTTCGCGGACTCCAATGCCGACGGGCGAGAACGTCGCCCAGAAGGCTCTCTGGTAGACACCGAGGATCGGACCATGCAGCACGGTCGCTTCGGAGACCCCGAGGTTGTGTGGATGGGTGAGACCGCCGGTCGGAGTGATGCCGACCACGCTTTCGTTTGGACTCATCACCCACCAGGGGTTGTCGGCTTCTTCAAGAGCAAAGCTCATGATGCCGAATTCGCTCGGCTGGTCGACAAGGCCCCCACCATCCGCGGGGTAGGAGCTGGCCACACCCACACCAACACGATCTTGGAGTGTGCGGGACGCCCCATCCACCAGTGCCCGTCGCTCTCGGTCAACTTGGACATGAGAGAGAACACCACTCTCCCGCCTGGATACCGCACTTATGAATTTGCCGAAGACGGCTCGATCACGAGCGAGGCACACCTCGTCGGGGAAGACCGGTGGCCGAGGAGCCAACTCCCCGTACTTGCTCAGCGCATGCTCCGCGGCGAGATCAGCTATGAGGAGATGAAGGCCGAGCAGGCCGCAGATATATTCTGAAAATAGATGAAATAGAATCCTTGATTTAGTCTAGAGTTCTTGCTAGAGTGTCCGCATGGGATCCAGCGACACTCCCGTTCCAGCCGATCTGTTGCGGCAGCACGGCTTGCAGGTGACCGCTCAGCGGATTGCTGTGATCCGTGCCGTTTCGGCCTGCCCTCACGGTACCGTTGAGGATGTGGCCGAGGCGGTCCACAACGACATCGGCGCCATCTCCCGCCAGGCGGTTTACGACTCGTTGGGGATGCTGGCCGAGAACGGTCTGATCCGCCGGATCCAGCCCGCGGGATCGCCCGCCCGCTACGAAGACCGGGTAGGCGACAACCACCACCATCTGATCTGCCGCTCCTGCAATCAGACGGTCGACGTGGACTGCGCGGTGGGCTACACCCCGTGCCTCACCGCGGCCGACGACTCCGGATACGAGATCGACGAGGCTGAGGTCATCTACTGGGGCCGCTGCCCCGAGTGTTTCGCCGCTGACAAGGAGCCAGCGGCCCAATGAACCAACCAACAACCCACCCAACTCAAAGGAGAGTCCAATGACAGAAAGTGCGAGCCAGTGCCCGTTTTCTGGGGCCAATACCGCCAAGGGAACCTCGGCCACCGAGCAGTGGTGGCCCGAACAGCTGAACCTCAAGATCCTGCATCAGCACTCACCGGATGCCGACCCGATGGGGGAGGGCTTCGACTACGCCGCCGAGTTCGAGTCTCTCGACCTGGACGCGGTCAAACAGGACATCGCCGATGTGCTGGTCGACTCCAAAGACTGGTGGCCCGCCGACTACGGCCACTACGGCCCTCTGATGATCCGCCTTACCTGGCACGCCGCCGGCACCTACCGCATCGGCGACGGCCGCGGTGGGGGCGGCACCGGGGCGCAGCGGTTCGCCCCGCTGAACAGCTGGCCCGACAATGCCAGCCTGGACAAGGCCCGCCGCCTGCTGTGGCCCGTCAAGC
>JAJEDQ010000008.1 GCA_022821445.1 Acidimicrobiia bacterium
GGCCATCGAGGCACGGATGCAGGAGATCATCGCCGCCGACCAGCCCTTCGAGCGCCATGAGGTGTCGGCCGCTGAAGGGCTCGAGCTGTTCGCCGACCACCCCTACAAGCGGGAGATCATCGAAACGGTGGCCATGGCCCCCGATGCCGATGCCAGCGAGGAGTCGGCCGGCGGCCAGTCGGCCGATGAGCTGGCCGACGAGGTGGCCGGCGACGGCCAAATCAGCTACTACCGCAACTCGGATTCCTTCATCGACCTGTGCAGCGGCCCCCACGTTCCATCCACCGGCCGTCTGGGGCACTTCAAGCTGATGAGCACAGCCGGGGCCTACTGGCGCCGCGACGCCGGTCGCCCCTCGCTCCAGCGCGTCTACGGCACGGCTTGGGCCACCCGCAAGGACCTGGCCGCCCATCTGCACCGGCTGGCCGAAGCGGAAAAGCGCGACCACCGCCGTCTGGCCCGGGAACTCGACCTGCTGTCGTGGCCCACCGAGCTGGGACCGGGGCTGGCGGTGTGGCACCCCAAGGGCGCTGCGGTGCGCCGCATCATCGAGGACTACAGCCGCGACCGTCACGAAGAGGGCGACTACCAGTTCGTTGTAACCCCCCACGTCGCTCGTTCCGAGCTGTGGGAGACCAGCGGGCATCTGGACTTCTATCGGGAGAGCATGTACCCGGCTCTGGAGATGGACGGCGCCTCCTACCACCTCAAGCCGATGAACTGCCCCTTCCACGCGCTGATCTACAAGAGCAACCAGCGTTCTTATCGCGACCTGCCCATACGAATGTTCGAGCTGGGCACCGTGTATCGCTACGAATTGTCCGGGGCGGTCCATGGTCTGATGCGCATCCGGGGATTTACCCAAGACGACAGCCATATCTTCGCCACCCGAGAGCAGGCCCCGGCTGAGATCGCCTCGTTGGTGGCGTTTGTGCTGTCGGTGCTGCGGGCATTCGGTTTCGGGTCATTCGAGGCCCGACTGGCCACCCGGCCGAAGGAGAAGTCGATAGGGGACGACGCCGAATGGGATCTGGCCACCGAGGCCCTCCGCCACGCGTTGGAGGCCTCTGGGCTGGAATACGAGTTGGACGAGGGTGGCGGTGCCTTCTACGGACCCAAGATCGACATCGACGTGCGTGATGCCATCGGCCGGAGCTGGCAGCTCTCCACTATCCAGGTCGATTTCCAACTGCCCGACCGGTTCGACCTGGAGTATGTGGGCTCCGACGGAGGACGCCACCGACCGGTGATGATCCATCGGGCTCTGATGGGCTCAATCGAGCGCTTCTTCGGCGTGCTCATCGAGCACTTCGGCGGTGCGTTCCCGGCCTGGCTGGCCCCGGTCCAAGCCGCAATCCTGCCGGTGGCCGTCTCCCATGGCGACTATGCCGCCGACGTGGAGGCTCGCCTACGCCGAGACGGGTTCAGAGTTGAGGTGTCCGACGCCCAAGAGCCGTTGGGCCGGCGCATCCGGGCGGCCAAACTCCAGAAGCTGCCCTATGTACTGGTGGTGGGCGACGACGACGTGGCCCACGGCACGGTGGGAGTGAACGCCTGGGGCAGCGACGGCGACGAGCGGGGTGTGTCATTGGAGGACTTTGCGGCCCGGCTGGCTGACGATGTGGAAACACACCGCTGATGCTCGAGCGCCTGTGGGCCCCTTGGCGCAGCCAGTACGTTGCGGGCATTGCCGACGCTGGCTCTGATCCGGGAGAGGCCACCCTGTTCGAGCAGATATTGGCCGCCCCCGAACCCGAAGAGGAGACTGGCATCTTGTGGCGGGGTGTGACTTGCTTCGCGGTGCTCAACGCCTTCCCCTACGGCAGCGGTCATCTGATGGTGGTGCCCAACCGGCCGGTGGCCGACCTGGCCGATCTCAGCGATAACGAGAGCGATGAACTGTGGGTCGCCGTTCGAGCCGCGGTGGCGGCCATTCGCCGGGCCTACAACCCCGATGGCGTGAACGTGGGCCTCAATTTGGGAGCGGCCGCAGGCGCTGGAATACCCGGCCATCTGCACGTCCACTGCTTGCCTCGCTGGCGGGGCGACACCAATTTCATGACAACCTCGGCCGAGACTCGAGTGCTTCCCGAGCCCCTGGCCGAGTCATGGTCAAAGCTGAGAAGCGCCTGGGAAGATGGGTAGCCTTTCGTTGTGTCCGACGCGGAGATCACCGACGAGTTGCCCCAGGAGCTGAACGTCAGCGAATACGTCGGCCCTTATCTGTTTCCCAACAACAGCCGCCGCCGGATCCCAGCCATCATCTACTTGTCAGCCGCAGTGGTGTGTACGGTGGTTTGGGCTCTTGCCTCCGATAGTCCCCTGGTCAATGGGGGGTTCTTGGCCGCAGCCATTGCCTTGGCCACCTTTGCTGTTTATGGCTTCGTCTGCGGGAAGGAGCTGAAGGTCGACGAGTCGGACGCGTTGGTGATAGCTACCGGCGCGGTGGGCTTTCCCGTGGGCCATGCATCGGCCCAAATGGGGTGGCGAGGCTGGTTCAGCCGCCCCACCTGGCGCATCCTGCTCTACTCCAACGAGCCCCAGCCCGACCAGCGGGGATTGGTGTTTGTGGACGGCATCACCGGCGATCTGATCGACCAGCTCGTGCAGCCCAATCCCGAAGACTGGACTGACCTTCGTTCAGGCCCAGAAGTAGAGTAGAGGCCACATGTTCGACGGCAATTGGCGCTCGGCGGTCAATCGTGGGCTTGATCCCATCGGCGCCGTCCTCTGCCGGTTGGGCGTGAGCGCCGATGGGGTTACCGCCTTCGGCATCGTCATGGCTGCGGTGGCCGCCGTGGTAATCGGTCGGGGCCAGCTGATCCTCGGGCTGGTGTTCTTGATTCTCACCGGTCTTTCCGATGCCCTCGACGGGCCCATCGCCAAAGCATCGGGCACCAGCTCGGTCCGGGGCGCCTTCTTCGACTCGGCCAGCGATCGGGTGTGCGATGCCCTGCTGTTCGGGGGGGTGGCCTGGTACTTGGGCTCCAACGAGCCGGGGCGAATCTTCATGCTGCCAGTGGCCCTCATGGCGGTGGCCTCGCTGGTCTCCTATCTGCGGGCCAAGGCCGAGTCGCTCGGGCTCGACGCCAAGGGCGGCCTCATGGAGCGGGCCGAGCGGTTCTTCGTGCTCGGGGCCGGTTTGGCCTTCAGCTTCGTACTGATCCCCATACTGTGGGCCATGCTGGGCCTGACTGCCGCCACCGCCGTCTATCGGTTTGCCAAGGTCTGGCGTCAGGCCGACTCCCTGCATTCAGTATGACCGACACTGCCGAGACGGTTGCTCCGATACACCGAACCCGCCGCCTCTCGGCCGATGTGATGCTGTACCGCAGCGGTGCCGCCCTGGCTCGCCGGTTGCCGCAATCGGTGGGAAAAGCCCTCACCCGGTCCATCAGCCGGAGCGCGTACCGGCTGCTGCCCGAGCGTCGCTTCATCACCGAGCGCCGCCTCCAGAGGGTGTGCGGCCCCGAATTGCAGGGTGAAGCGCTGGCCCAGGCGGTGCGAGCCTCGTTTGAGTCTTACGCCCGATACTGGTTCGATGGCGCCCGGCTCGGCGATCTGGACGACGCCGAGGTGGAAGCCGGATTCAGCCACCAGGGGTTCAACTACATTCAAGAGGCCATCGACTCCGGCACGGCGCCGATACTGGCCCTTCCCCACCTCGGAGGCTGGGAGTGGGCGGGAACGTGGATGGCTCGCATTCCGGGCTACCCGGTGATCTCCGTGGTCGAGCCGCTCAAGCCGGCCCGGCTGTTCGATTGGATGGTGGAGGAGCGCCGCCGCATGGGCATCGACATTGTGGCCCTGGGCCCGGACGCGGTCTCGGTGCTCATCAAGTCGCTGCGATCGCGGCAGGTGGTGTGCCTGCTCGCCGATCGGCAGGTTGGCCGCGGGGGAGTGGAGGTGGAGTTCTTCGGTGAGCGCACCCTGCTGCCCGGCGGCCCAGCCACCCTCGCTCTGCGGACCGGCGCGGCGATTCTGCCCACCGCGGTCTACCAAGACGGGCCCAACCACCGGGGCGTGGTGCTCCCTCCGGTTCCCGCTGAGCGACAGGGCCGCTTGCGGGCCGACGTGACCCGGATCACCCAAGATCTGGCCCTGGCTTTGGAAGAGCTGATCCGCGCCGCTCCAGAGCAGTGGCACCTGATGCAGCCCAACTGGCCCAGCGACGAAGAAGCCCTCCAAAAGTTCCGCCAGCAACGAAGTGGCCTGCACCGGCAGCCTGACCAAGTTGAGCGGTCCCCACGAGTGAGGACACCCGGATGAGGGTCGGCCTGGTTTGCCCCTACTCCCTCACCATCCCCGGCGGTGTCCAAGGCCAGGTGATGGGACTGGCCCGCTCCCTTCGTCGTATGGGGGTGGAAGCCCGGGTGCTGGCCCCGTGCGACGGTCCTCCGCCCGACGAGTCGGTCACTCCCTTGGGCAACAGCCTGCCCACCGCGGCCAACGGCTCCATCGCCCCCCTGGCCCCCGACCCCCCGGCCCAACTCCGCACCATACGGGTGCTGCGCGATGAGCAATTCGACGTGCTCCACCTACACGAGCCCCTCGCCCCAGGCCCCACCAACACCGCGGCCGTGATGAAGTCGGCGCCGCTGCTGGGCACCTTCCACCGGGCCGGCCACAGCACCGCCTACCAGTATCTGCGCCCCATAGTGCGAGCGGTGGCCAACCGCCTGGACTATCGCTGCGCGGTATCCGAGGACGCCCGCCGCTTGGCCGAAGGGGAGTTGGGCGGTCGATACGAGCTGGTGTTCAACGGAGTGGAGTTGGACGCCCCCTCAGCCGAGCCGATCAATGCGCCTTATCCCACTATCTTCTTCGTGGGCCGCCACGAGCCCCGCAAGGGATTGGGCATCCTCGTCGACGCCCTCCAATACCTGCCCGATGAAGTACGGCTGTGGGTGGGGGGCGATGGCCCCGAGACCGATGCCCTGAGAGCGAGCACCGGCAATGACCCCCGGGTTGAATGGCTGGGTCGGATTTCCGACGCCGAGAAGCAGGCCCGCTTGCGGGGGGCCGACGTGTTCTGCGCCCCGTCACTGTTCGGCGAGTCATTCGGAGTGGTGCTGCTTGAGGCCATGGCGGCGAAGACTCCGATCGTGGCTTCCGATCTCGACGCCTACGCCATCGTCGCCCGGCCCGGGCGCGACGCGCTTCTCTCCGAGCCGGGGGATCCCGCGGCGTTGGCCGCGGCCCTGAAGCGGGTGCTGTTCGACGAAGACACCGCGGCATCCTTGGTGGAATCGGGACTCGGCCGAGCCCACCAGTTCTCCATGGACACGTTGGCCAGCCGCTATGCCGAGATCTATGCCGACTTGGCTGCCCGCCGCCGGGTCCGCAGCCCCCAGCCCCCGCGGCGAGAAGACCAGGAGGTCGAATGAGCACAAGCCGACGCCGGTCCGCAATAGCCCTCGTCACACTGGGGGTGATTGTCGGCGCGGCGGTCCTGGCGATCCTGGTCTTGGTCGGATTGCCCTGGCTTGTTTGTTTGGTGATCGGCGCGATCGTTGGTGTGGTTGCGGCCACAGGACTGCACTTGGCCGCGTGGCGACTCCTTCTTCGCCTCACCAAGAGCACCGCTCCCCACGGCGAAGTGGAGGAGGCGATCGAAAACGTGCTGGAGGGCCTTTGCGTCAGCCACGGCATCCCCACCCCCGAACTGCGGGTGATCCACTCCCACTCGATCAACTCTTTGGCCGCGGACCGCACCCCCGCCCGCGCGGCCATCGTCGTCACATCCGGCGCAGTGGAGCAGCTCGATCGCATCGAGCTGGAAGCGCTGGTGGCCCATCACCTCTGCCGGATTCGCCGAGGCGATGCCGCATTCGAGACGCTGGCCGGGGTGCTCTTGGCCTGGCCGCTCGCAACGGTCGGTTGGCTGCGTCGCCGGGTGATGGACCGGGTGCTGCCCGCGGGGCGGGGCCTGGTATCCGACTTCGAGGCGGTGTCGCTCACTCGGTACCCTCCCGGCCTGCTATCTGCGCTGATGACACTTTCTGCCCAGACTGCTCAGGTACCATCGCCAACGGTGGCAGCGCTTCACATGTGGATCGATGAGCCCGATTGGGGCATCGCCGACGCCATCCGCCATCCCCGGCTGGATACTCGGATTGCCGCGCTGACCGAGCTTTGACGGCCGGCAAGCCCCCCCGTCCGGTCACCCGTCGGCGCGGGAGGATTGCCGCGGCCCTGTTGGCCGTTGCCCTGTTGGCCGCGGCCTGCGGAGGCTCGGAGGAAGAACCCGGCGGAGACCAGCTGGCGGGCGCCGCCCAGCCGACCCCAGAGGAGGAGACGAGTGCTCCTGATGGAGACAGCGGCGGCGATTCCCCTGGCAGCACCACCGCGCCGGCCCGCGGCGACACCGGCGCCACCGGGAGCGATGGCGCCGACGAAGCCCCCGGCGACGGCGCTGCCCCCGACCCCGACCCGACAGAACCCGGTGATCCCGACCCCGACCCCGACCCGGCCACGCCCACCCCGACGCCAGGACCCACCGAGCCGCTGACCGGCGAGCCGCTGGTGGATCCGTCCATCATGAACCGGCCGGCGCTGGCCGTGAAGATCGGCACCAGCAGCGTGGGGCGCCCCCAGACCGGTATCAACCAGGCCGATGTGCTCATCGAAGTGAGAGTTGAGACCATCACCCGGCTCATGGCGGTGTTCCACAGCCAGGGTGCCATCTCGCTCGGACCGGTTCGCTCAGCTCGCAGCTCCGATACCGACATCCTGGCCAATTTCGGCCAGCCGGTGTACGGCCATTCGGGGGCAAATCCAGGTGTGCTGCGGGAGATATCCCAAGGCCAGTCGGCTGGCAAACTCTACGAACTGCGTTGGGATGGCCTGCCCAACGACTACTGGCGGATTGCTGACCGAGTTCCCCCTTGGAACTTGTACACCACCACCTCAAGAATCTGGGATTCCGCTCCCAGCAATTTGAAGGCTCCCGAACCTCTCTTCGAGTACCGCAGAGAAGGAGAGCCGCTGCCGGCGGGGGCGGAGCCGGTGCCCGGTGTGGAGGTCCGCTATCTCGGCGGCACGATCGCCCATTTTGCCTGGGATTCTGAGGCTGGCGGTTGGGCTCGCTGGCAAGACGGCACCCCCCATGTCGACATGGCCCGCCACCCCAATGGCACTCCCAACCCCGATGTCGCCCCTGTCCAGGTAACTCCCGCCAACGTGGTGGTTCTGCAAACCGGCTACACCGGCAGCGCCGCCTGCTCCTACTGTCCCGAAGCGATCACCGTTGATTCCGAGGGCGGGGGAGCTCTGGTGTTCACCGACGGCCATCTGATCCGGGGCCGGTGGACCCGCCCATCGGCAAACCAGCCCTGGCAGGTCACCGACAACAACGGCAACCCGGTGCGGCTTACCCCGGGCCAGACCTTCATCGCTCTACCCGGGGGAGACGTGCTGGTGATGGTGCAGGACTTCGCTGAGAACCTGCTCAAAAACCGCTGATCCGAGCTGCCGGCGGAAAACCGACATCACGATTGCGATGCGCGAAGCCATAGACTGCAACCATGGCTGTTGAGTCGATGTCGGGCCGCGAGACGGGGACCACGTTGGTCAAACGTGGACTGGCCGAGATGCTCAAGGGCGGGGTCATCATGGACGTGGTCACCCCCGATCAGGCCAAGGTGGCCGAGGACGCCGGAGCGGTGGCGGTGATGGCTCTGGAGCGGGTTCCCGCCGACATCCGTCGCGACGGCGGGGTGGCCCGCATGAGCGATCCGGAGATGATCACTGGCATCCAGCAGGCGGTGACCATCCCGGTCATGGCCAAGGCCCGAATCGGCCACTTTGTGGAAGCCCAAATTCTCGAAGCCCTGGATGTGGACTACATCGACGAGAGCGAAGTACTCACGCCGGCCGACGAGGCCCACCACATCGACAAGTGGGCGTTCACCGTGCCGTTCGTGTGCGGGGCCACCAACTTGGGAGAGGCGCTGCGGCGAATCTCCGAGGGTGCCTGCATGATCCGGTCGAAAGGCGAGGCCGGCACCGGCAACATCGTGGAGGCCGTCCGCCATCTCCGGTCGATCATCGGGGACATCCGCAAGATCACCCAGGCCGATTCCGCCGAGCTGTTCGACTGGGCCAAGCAACTCCGGGCACCTTTGCCGCTGGTGCGCGAGGTGGCCGAGACCGGCTGGCTGCCCGTGCCGATGTTCTGCGCGGGGGGAATCTCGACTCCCGCCGACGCCGGACTGGTCATGCAGCTTGGCGCTGAGGCCGTGTTCGTGGGCTCGGGGATCTTCAAGTCTTCCGATCCTGCCCCTCGAGCCAAAGCCATTGTGGAGGCCGCCACCAACTACCGCGATCCCCACATCCTGGCCAAGGTCAGCCGCGGCCTGGGCGAGCCCATGCCCGGTTTGGAGATCGACGGCCTCGAAACCCGCCTGGCCGACCGCGGCTGGTAGCAGCAGCTGAGCGTGCAGCAGATCGAAGCGTCCCCCCGAGACTCGGAGCCCCCGGGTGAAGGTCGGGGTCTTAGCCCTTCAGGGGGCATTCGGGCTGCATGAGCAGGTCCTCAATCGAATAGGGGTGGCCGCGGTCCAGGTCCGCACCCCCGAAGAACTGGCCGGAGTCGACCGCCTCGTCATCCCCGGCGGGGAGTCCACCGCCATCTCCAAGCTGCTGGATGCCAACGGCTTGGGCGATCCGCTGGCCGATCGACTGGCCGACGGCCTGCCGGTGCTTGGCACTTGCGCCGGGATGATCCTCTTGACCGCCGAGGTGGTGGACGGCTATCCCGGCCAGCATCGCTTCGGCGCCATCAACGCCACGGTGCGGCGCAACGGATACGGCCGACAATCAGAGTCATTTCTTGCGCCGATCGACATCGAAGGATGGGAATCGGCCTTTCCCGGGGTGTTCATTCGAGCGCCGGTTGTCGAGTCGGTGGGCCGTGACGTGGAGGTGTTGGCCGAATTGGACGGGGTGCCGGTGCTGTGCCGCCAAGGTTCGACGGTGGTGTCGTCGTTCCACCCCGAGCTGGCCCAAGACGATCGAATCCACCGCTGGTTTGTAGAACAGGATTGGTCCACCGGCCACCGCTGGTTCGTGGAACAGGAATAGGGGAGGGCACCGATGTCAGGACACTCCAAATGGGCCACCATCAAGCACCGCAAAGGGGCGGCCGACAAGCGCCGAGGCAAGCTGTTCGCCAAGCTGATCCGCCAGGTGGAGGTGGCCGCTCGCGAGGGGGGCGGCGACCCCGATGCCAACCCCACCCTGCGCACCATGTTCCAGAAGGCCCGGGACAACTCGGTGCCCCTCGACACAATCGAGCGGGCCATCAAGCGGGGGACGGGTGAGCTGGAGGGAGTGGCCTACGAGTCGGTGTTCTATGAGGGCTACGCCCCCGGCGGTGTCGCCCTGTATGTGGAGACGCTCACCGACAACCGCAACCGCACCAGCTCGGAGGTGCGGGCGCTGTTCACCCGCAACGGGGGATCGCTGGCCGAGCCCGGCGCGGTGGCCTGGCAGTTCGAGCGCAAGGGGGTGGTGGTTCTGGACCGCGCCGTGGACGAGGACGAGCTGATGATGGCCGCCTTCGACGCCGGGGGCGAGGATCTGGCCGATGAGGGCGACACTTGGCGGCTCACCTGCGATCCCTCCGACCTCTCGTCGATGCGCGACGCCTTGGCCGAGACCGGTATCGACTTCATGTCGGCAAACTCCACCATGCTGCCCACGTCAGTGGTGGGCGTCGACAGCGCCGAGTCCGCCCGCTCCGTCCTCCGCCTCATCGACGCCCTCGACGACCACGACGACGTCCAAGACGTCTACGCCAACTTCGACATCCCCGACGAAATCCTCCAAGCCGCCGCTGTGGGTTGACGCCAAATCTCAGCAGGGAACTCAGAAAACGGGTGGTTGATGGGTGCAAGACGTGTTGATATGGTGCAAGTTGCAGTCGGAATCGGCTTCGCTGCCGAGCGTCAATGGGTTCCCTTCTGAGTCTTGATGAAAGAGGTGAAGGGATCGCATGACACTGGTTAGTGAGATTGAGCGGACGGAGTTGGTGAACCAGTTGGTAGCTACCATTGGCGAAGGGCCAGCGGAGACGCTGATGAAGTGCGTGCTGCCTGATGGCCGCAACCAGCTTGCCACCAAGGACGATCTGAGGGTTTTGAGTGCCGAGATGGCCACGAAGGAAGGCCTGAATGCACTAGGTGCCGAGTTGCGGGCCGAGTTTGCCACCAAGGACGATCTGAGGGTTTTGAGTGCCGAGATGGCCACGAAGGAAGGCCTGAATGCACTAGCTACCGAGTTGCGGGCCGAGTTTGCCACCAAGGACGATCTGAGGGTTTTGAGTGCCGAGATGGCCACGAAGGAAGGCCTGAATGCGCTAGCTACCGAGTTGCGGGCCGAGTTTGCCAAGCAAACTCGTATGTATTTGATGGTGCTGACTGCTTTTGTGGTTCCGATCTGGGCCGCGATGGCGGCGCAGATTTTCGTCTAGTCAAACAAGTTCGACTGGTCTGAAGCGCTTTCAGGTGGGGCCAGGCCCAGGTGGTGCCAGGCGGTGGGGGTGGTTACTCGGCCGCGAGGAGTGCGCATCAACATGCCCTGCTGGATGAGGAACGGCTCGTACACGTCCTCCACCGTTTCGGCCGGTTCGCTGACGCTGATGGCCAGGGTGGACAGGCCGACCGGGCCTCCGCCAAAGCGCTCGCACAGGGCCGACAGGATGGCCCGGTCGATCTTGTCGAGGCCGGCTTGGTCGACGGCGAACAGGTTCAACCCGGCGGCCGCGGTCTGCTGATCGATCACCCCGTCGGCCCGAACCTCGGCGTAGTCGCGCACCCGCCGCAGCAGCCGGTTGGCGATGCGGGGGGTTCCCCGGGCCCGGCAGGCGATCTCGGCCGCGCCGGCCGGGTCGACCTGTATGTCTAAGATGCCCGCCGCCCGCGTCACGATGGCTTCCAAGTCGGCAGTGGTGTAGTAGTCGAGCCGCGACACCAAGCCGAACCGGTCCCGCAACGGCCCGGTGATGAGGCCGGTGCGGGTGGTGGCCCCCACCAGGGTGAACTTGGCCAGGTCGAGGCGGACCGACTGGGCCGCCGGCCCCTTGCCCAGCACGATGTCAACGTTGAAGTCCTCCATGGCCGGGTACATCACCTCTTCGACAATGCGGGGCAGCCGATGGATCTCATCGATGAACAAAATGTCGCCGTCCTCCAGCTTGGACAAGATGGCGGCCAAGTCGCCCGCCCGCTCCAGCGCCGGTCCCGAGGTGATGTGCAGTCCCGCTTCCATCTCCTTGGCCACGATGTGGGCCAGCGTGGTCTTGCCCAAGCCCGGTGGCCCCGCGAACAGGAGATGGTCGGCTGGTTGCGATCGGGCCCGGGCCGCGCCCAAGATGATGTCAAGATGCTCCTTCAGCTCTGACTGGCCCACGAACTCGTCCAGCCGGGTTGGCCGCAATCCTGTCTCGGCCGCGGCGTCTTCGGGCAGTGGGGTCCCCGCCAGCAGTTCTTCTCTCTTGCTCATGGCCTGCTCATATCCCGGAGGCCAGGTGCCGGAGGGCTGCTTTGAGCAGGGCAGATGAGTCGTCGCCCGGAGGCAGGGCGGCGATGGCGCTGCGGACTTCCTCGGCGCTGTAGCCCAACTCGGCCAGTGCTTGGCGGACCACGCTGCGGGCATCAGACGGCTGCTCGCCCGCGGGCTGGCCCGATGTCACCGCAGTGGTCACGTCGCCGATGTCGAGGCGGGATTTGAGCTCCACCAGAAGCCGGGCCGCGGTCTTCTTGCCCACTCCAGGCACCAGGCACAGGGCATCGATGTCATCGGTGGCCAGAATCCCGGCCAACTCCGAAGGTCCGTATATCGACAAGATGGCCATGCCCATCGCTGGCCCCACGCCGTGAGCAGAGATGAGCCCCTCGAAGACCCGACGCTTGTCAGGGGTGTCGAACCCGTACAGGGTCTGGGCGTCTTCTCTGATGTGGTGGTGGATGTGCAACTCCACCTCTTGGCCCAGCTCGCCCAGCGCGGCCGACGTGTCCGGCGAGACAGCCACTCGATAGCCGACGCCTGCGGTCTCCACGATCACCTCGTCGGGGTCCCGCAGGGCCAGCGTGCCCCGGAGCAGTCCGATCACATCGCCGCCTGGATCCGCGATGCGGCCGGGTGGTGGGCCAGATGGCAGAGGGCCACCGCAATTGCGTCGGCCGCGTCTACCGGCTTCAGAGGCTTGGGAAGGCGCAGCAGGGTCTGCACCATCTGTCCCATCTGCTCCTTGTCGGCGCCGCCCCAGCCGGTTACTGCCTTTTTGATCTGCGTGGGCGAGTACTCGAACACCTCGGCACCCGCCTCCACTGCGGCGGCCATGGCCACCCCGCTGGCCTGGCCCACTCCCATGGCGGTGCGCACGTTCACCTGGAACAGCACTTGCTCGATGGCCATCGCGTCTGGGTTGTATGTACCCATCAAGCCGACGAGCTCATTTTGAAGCTCATACAGGCGGCGGGGGATGGGATCGTCCTTGTCGGTGCGGATGATTCCGGCGGCCACCGCCTCAGTGGCGCGGCCCTTTTGGCGGACAACGCCGTAGCCGCAGCGCGACAGGCCGGGATCGATCCCCATCACCAGCATCAGCCCCAAACTACCGGGCGGGTACGACGGTTTTCGGGATAAGCGCGCCGGTCGGGTAGAAACTCCCCATGCGGACAGAGGAGCTTCACTACGAGCTGCCCGATGCCGCCATCGCCCAGCAGCCGGCCGAGCCCCGCGACAGCTCCCGATTGCTGGTAGACCGGGGGCCCGCCGCTCCCCCCGAGCATCGCTTTACCCGGGATCTGCCCGATCTCTTGAGCCCCGGCGACGTGCTGGTGGTGAACGACAGCCGGGTTATGGGCGCCCGACTGCGCCTCCGCAAGGCCACGGGGGGCCAAGTGGAGGTCTTGTTGTTGGAACCGGGAAACGACGGCTGGTGGAGCGCCTTGGTGCGACCGGGCCGTCGGGTGCGGCCGGGCGTCGAGCTGTGGTTCGAAGAGCAGCCCGTCTTGGAGGTGGGGGGGCGAATCGGAGATGACGGACGGCGGTGGGTGAAGCCGATTGGCGACGCCGATGCCCTCATGGATCGAGCCGGGGAGGTGCCGCTTCCCCCCTATGTCACCGAGGAGTTGGCCGACGTCGAGCGCTACCAGACGGTCTACGCCGATCGGCCGGTGTCGGCGGCCGCGCCCACCGCGGGGCTCCACTTCACCCCAGCGGTGCTGGACCGCTGCCGGTCGGCTGGGGCCAGGGTGTGCCAGCTGGAATTGGCCGTGGGTACGGCCACGTTCACCCCGGTGATGGCAGATGAGCTCGGCGACCACGTCATGCACGCCGAGACGTACCGGATCCCCGAGGCCACACTGGCCGCCTGCGTCCGGGCTGAGCGGGTGGTAGCCGTGGGCACAACCGTGGTGCGGGCACTGGAGTCGGCCGCGGCCACCGGATCGGCCAGAGGCTCCACCGATCTGTTCATCAAGCCGGGACACCAGTTCGCGGTGGTGGATGCCATGCTCACCAACTTCCATCTGCCCCGGTCCAGCCTGCTGGCCCTATTGGCTGCTTTCGTGGGTCCCCGCTGGCGCGATCTCTATGCCACGGCCTTGGCCGAGGGCTACCGCTTTCTTTCTCTCGGGGATGCCATGTTCTGCACTAGAAATCCAGGGCAGACTTTGAGATCGTGAGCCTGCAAGTCTGGGACACTGAGAAGGCCGCCTGAAAATGACTCTCCAATTCAACGTGTTGGCTCAAGACGGGCAGGCCCGCAAAGGCCGGATCACCACGCCGAGGGGCTCTTTCACCACTCCGTGCTTCATGCCGGTGGGCACCCGGGCCGCGGTCCGCACCCTAGACACCAGCGATCTCGAGGCTCTCAATCCCCCAGTGGTGCTGGCCAACACCTACCACCTGATGATGAGGCCCGGTCCCGAGGTGGTGGAGCAAATGGGCGGCGTCCACGGCTTCACCGGCTGGTCGGGCCATGTGCTCACCGACTCCGGCGGCTATCAGGTGTTCTCCCTCGATCCCAAGGTGGACGACGACGGCGCCACGTTCCGGTCCACTTACGACGGCACTTCCCATCGCTTCACCGCGGAGCGGGTGGTGGATGTGCAGCTCCAGCTTGGATCCGACATCCAAATGGTCCTCGACGTGTGCCCTCCATCGGAAGCCCCTGCAACGGTCCAGCGCCAGACGGTGGACCGCACTGCGGACTGGGCGGTCCGGGCCCGCCGCCGCTTTCTGGAAGTGGAAGGGCACAATGCCGGCGCCAACCAGTTCGGCATCGTCCAGGGTGGGACCGATCCCGCCCTCCGGGCCGAGAGCGCAGCCCGGACCGTCGAGGTGGGCTTCGACGGCTATGCGGTGGGCGGGCTTTCGGTGGGGGAGAGCCCCGGGCAGATGATGGTCGCTCTGGCCGCTACCGCCCCGCTCCTGCCCCAAGATCAGCCCCGCTACTTCATGGGGCTGGGCGATCCCATCGGGCTGCTGGAATGCGTGGCCCTGGGGGTGGACATGTTCGACTGCGTGCTGCCCACCCGGCTCGCCCGCCACGGCACCGCTCTCACCTGGGAGGGCCGACTCAACCTCGGCAACTCTTCGCTGGCCAACGATGACCGCCCCGTCGATCCCCACTTTCCGGCCAGTCCGGCTGCCCGCTACTCCCGGGCCTACCTGCGCCACCTGTTCAACGTGGACGAGCCTTCGGCGGCCCGAATGCTCACTCTCCACAACGTGGCCTGGCTGTTGGCCCTCATGGAGGAGGCCCAAGACGCCATCGCGACAGGCACCCTTGACCGTTTGATCGCCAAGACGGCTGAGGCGTGGGGCTGACTTATTCGGCTAAGCCCGCCGAGTCGTCTCCCAGCTAGGTCTTCCGGTAGAATTCTGGGCCTTGGACGTCCTGCTGCTTCCGCTTTTGATTGTCGTCGCCATGTATTTCTTCATGATACGCCCCCAACAGAGAAAAGCGCGCCTACACCGCGAGCTGCTCGAATCTTTGGATGTGGGCGACGAGGTGATCACCGCATCGGGCCTCTACGGGATGATCACCGATTTCGACGGTGGCACTGTGTTCATCGAGATCTCTGATGGCGTTGAAATCAAGATCAGCCGCGACACCATCGCCAACAAGGTCGTGTACTCCTCCGAAGTCGATGGCGACGACGGTCAGGGGCCTCTGCTTAGTGGCGACGACGCTGACGGCTAGCCCCATCCTCCAGCGTCAATGAGCCGCCGTTCGCTGGTTTCGCTTGTCCTCATAGTGGCTGCGGCCGCTGGGCTGTTGGCCGCCTCGCTGGCGGTTGGAAATCGACCCCTGCTGGGATTGGACCTCAAGGGCGGGGTCGAGGTGGTGCTGGTGCCGGTGGACGACCCCGACCGTCCCGTGGCCATCACCGAAGGCGACCTGGATACCGCGGTCGACATCATCCGCGACCGCATCGACGGTCTCGGTGTGGCCGAGCCCGATGTGACCCGCCAGGGCGGACGGGTGGTGGTGCAGCTTCCCGGCATCAGCGATCAACAGCGGGCCATCGACGTTGTGGGCCAGACCGCCGAGCTCCGCTTCCGCCCGGTGTGCGCCGAGCTCTTCACCGAGCCGATCGTCCTTTCCGATCCTGAATCTGGTGTCGAGGCCCCGCCGCCCCCGCCTCTGCCCGATCCCGAGCTCGACCAGAGGGGATTGGCCCCCTGTCCAAGCGGCATCGACCTCAACAGCCTGGAGACCTCAACCTCGGCCGAGGATGTACTTGAGCGCTTTGTTGTATTGCCCGAGCGAGATGACAACGGTGAAGTGGTCATACGCTACCTGCTAGGCCCATCCACGCTCACCGGTGCCGGTCTCTCCAGCGCCGACAGCTCATTCCGGGGCGAGTTCGTGGTGGATGCCACCTTCAAGGGCGGTGACCAGGGGGCGGATAAGTTCGACGAGATAGCGGTGGAGTGCTATTCGGGCACACCATACTGCCCGCCGGGTGTGGCCGGGCTTGGCCAGCTAGCTGTCGTGGTAGACGGAAGCGTGCAGTCGGCGCCCTCGGTGCAGAGCCCCAACTTCGACGGCCAAGTGGTTATCTCCGGCAACTTCTCCGACCAAGAAGCCGACGACCTGGCCCTGGTTCTGCGCTACGGCGCGCTGCCCATCGAGTTTCAAGACCCCACCGACCCCCAGAGCGACAGCACCAGCCGGGCCGTGTCGGCCACCATCGGGGGCGACTCCTTGCGGGCTGGGATTATCGCCGGCATCGTCGGACTGGCGCTGGTGTTCT
The DNA here is from genome assembly GCA_022821445.1 of Acidimicrobiia bacterium. Classification (GTDB taxonomy): domain Bacteria; phylum Actinomycetota; class Acidimicrobiia; order Acidimicrobiales; family Bin134; genus Poriferisocius. The sequence continues at coordinate 16,275 of JAJEDQ010000008.1, forward strand.
TGTACATGGTGGGCATGTACCGCTTGTTGGGCCTGGTTGCCATGTTGAGCCTGGGGGTGTCGGCCACCCTGCTGTGGGTGATCGTGGCCTGGCTGGGCGAGACCCAGGATCTGGCCCTGACCCTGGCCGGAGTCACCGGCCTCATCGTGGCGATCGGCGTTTCCCTGGACTCCAACGTGGTGTACTTCGAGCACCTCAAAGAGGATGTGGCCACCGGTCGGATGCTGAGATCGTCGCTGGAGCAATCCTTCTCGGCGGCGTTTCGGACCATCTTCAGGGCCAACTTCGCCTCGCTCATCGCCGCGGTCATCTTGTACTGGCTCTCGGCCGGGTCGGTTCGCGGCTTCGCCCTGATGCTGGGCTTGGCCTCGGTGCTCGACCTGGTGGCCACCTACTTCTTCCTCCGGCCCTGCGCGCAGTTGATGGCTCGGTCGCCGAGCCTGATGGCCCATCCCCACCGCCTCGGCCTGCCCACTAGGGATGAGGCCATGTCTGCGGGAGTCGAGGCATCATGAGCCGCCTCCAGCGCCTGAGGCGCAACCAGACCCAGGTGGACTTCCCCGTGGTGTGGAAGACCACGCTGAAAGTGTCCGCCGCTCTGATCCTCATCAGCGCCATAGCCCTGTTGGTGCGGGGGGTCAATCTGGGCATCGAGTTCGAGGGCGGCACGGTGTGGGAGGCCTCCGCACCCGATGTGTCCACTGCCGATGTGCGCGACGCCTTGAGGGATGTGGGCCAGGCCGACGCCAAGATCCAGTTCGTGGGCGGCGACGTGCTTCGGGTGCGGGCCGAGTTGGACGCCACCGATGCCTCCAGCGTGGCCGAGGTGTCGCTGGCCCTGGCCAACCTCACCGGCCAGAGCCTCGACGACATCAGCTTCAACTCCATCAGCGCGTCGTGGGGCAGTGAGATCACCAGCAAGGCCATGCGAGCGCTGATCGTGTTATTCATCGTGGTGGCCATTTACATCACGCTGACGCTGGAGTGGCGGATGGCTCTGGCCGCCCTGGTGGCAGTGGCCCACGACATCGTCATCACCGTGGGCATCTATGCCCTGTTCCAGTTCGAGGTGACTCCGGCCACGGTGATCGCCTTCCTCACCATCATGGGGTACTCCCTGTACGACACCTTGGTGGTGTTCGACAAGAACCGCGACTACCAGCGTCGCTCGGCACTGGTGGGGCGGGCCACCTACACCCGGATTATGAACTCGGCGCTGAACACGGTGCTCCTGCGGTCGGTGAACACCACCATTACCTCGGTGCTGCCCGTGCTGTCGATGCTGGTGATCGGCACGCTGGTGCTGGGCGCGGTCACCTTGGCCGAGTTTGCCGTGGCCCTGCTCATCGGCTTGCTGGTGGGCACCTATTCGTCGCTGTTTGTGGCCGCGCCGGCGGCGGCTTGGATGAAGGAGCGCCAGCCTGAGTTCGTGGAGCAGCGGGAGCGCTTGGAGGCCCGGGCCCAGTCCCGGGGCGCCACCGTGCAAGACGTGGAGGAAGTGGCGGTGGGCCCGTCATCGCCTGCTCCGGCGCCGTCGGCGGACCGCCCGACCCGCCGGCCATCGCAGCCGGGCACGGCCATCCCACCCCGCCCCCGAAAGCGCAAGCGGCGCTGAGCAAGTCGCTCGTCAGCAGGCAGGTAGGGTTGGGGGAGTGGATTCCGGCTGGCCTGAAAGCCTAATTCGGGACGTCCCCGACTTCCCTTCACCGGGGATCATGTTCAAGGACATCACCCCGCTGCTTGACGACGCTGAGGCCTTCCGCTGGGCTGCCGATGAACTAGCAGACCGCTTCAGCAATACCCCTGCGGATCGAGTGGTGGGCGTTGAGGCCCGGGGTTTCATATTGGGGGCCGCAGTGGCCTACCGCCTGGGGCTCGGATTTGTGCCCGTTCGCAAATCGGGAAAACTGCCCTATCTCACCAGGTCGGTGGACTATGAACTGGAGTACGGCACCGCTTCCCTCGAAGCCCACAACGACGCCTTTTCCCCCGGTCAACGGGCCTTGATCGTGGATGATGTTCTGGCTACGGGGGGCACGGCGGCCGCCACCTTCGAACTCGTCAATTCCGGGGGCGCCGAGGTGGCCGGGATGGGCTTCCTTATCGAGTTGGGTTTTCTGGATGGCCGGGAGAAAATAGAGAGAGATGCCAACTGTCCGGTGATTTCTTTGTTCTGTTTTGGGGGTGATTCGTGAGGCTCGAAGAACGGCTATTGCCCTTGATCTCTCTGTTCTGCTTCAGGGGTGATTCGTGACGCTGGGAGAACGGCTATTGCCCTTGATCTCTCTGTTCTGTTTTGGAGGTGACGGGTGACGCTGACCGAGCGTGTACTGCCCTGGACGGATCAGCCCGGACAAGACGTGGGCCCGCTGCTCGACGCCTATCTCGAACGCCATCCCAACGGCACCGCCGACCGCATCGAGACTGCCTATCGCCTCGCTGAGCAGGCCCACGCCGGGCAGTTGCGCAAGTCCGGCGAGCCCTATGTGACCCATCCTCTGGCTGTGGCCCACATTGTGGTGGAGTTGGGGCTGGACGACGTCTCGGTCATCGCCGCCCTGCTCCACGACGCCATCGAGGACACCTCTATGGATTTGGCCGAGGTCGAGCAGCACTTCGGCAGCGAGGTGGCCTCGATCGTCGACAGCGTCACCCGGTTGGACCGGCTCAAGTTCAATACGCAGGAGGAGGAGCAGGCCGCCTCCATGCGCAAGATGCTGGTGGCCATCGCCAAGGATCTGCGGGTGCTGGTGGTGAAGCTGTCCGACCGGCTGCACAACATGCGGACGCTGGCCGCGCTTCCGCTGGAGAAGCAGCATCGGGTGGCCCGGGAAACCATAGACATCTACGCCCCGCTGGCCAACCGCTTGGGCATGCAAGACCTGAAGCTCCAGGTCGAAGACTTGGCGTTCGCCGCTCTGCACCCCAAGCGCTACGCAGAAATCGATCGCATGGTGGCCACCCGGGCACCCGAGCGCGACCTGTACCTCACCCAGGTACTCTCCAGCGTTGAAGCCCGCCTGGCCGAGTTGGGCATCCCCGCTCAGGTCACCGGCCGCCCCAAACACCTGTGGAGCATCTACGAGAAGATGATGACCAAGGACCGCAGCTTCGACGAGATCTACGACTTGGTGGGCATGCGGGTGATCGTCGACTCGGTTCGGGACTGCTACGCCGCCCTGGGGTCCATCCACGCCACCTGGAAGCCGGTGCAGGGGCGATTCAAGGACTACATCGCCATGCCCAAGTTCAACCTGTACCAATCGCTGCACACCACCGTGGTCGGTCCGGGGGGCAAGTCTCTGGAAGTCCAGCTCCGCACCAATGAGATGCACGCCCGAGCAGAACAGGGGGTGGCCGCCCACTGGGACTACAAGGAGGGGACCACCACCGATGATCTGGCCTGGTTGGGCCGGATCATCGACTGGCAGCAGGAGACATCTGACGCGGTCGAGTTCTTGAGCAATCTCAAGACCGACCTCGACCACGACGAGGTCCAGGTGTTCACCCCCAAGGGCGACGTGGTGTCGCTGCCGATGGGGGCGATTCCCATCGATTTCGCCTACTCCATCCACACCGAGGTGGGCCATGCCTGCATCGGGGCCCGGGTCAACGGCCAGCTCGTGCCGCTGGACCGCGAGCTTCGGCCCGGCGACATGGTGGAGATCTTCACCTCCAAGGTGGCCGACAAGGGGCCGTCGCGCGATTGGCTTGGCCTGGTGGCCTCCCATCGGGCCCGCAACAAGATCCGCCAGTGGTTCGCCCAAGCCCGGCGGGAAGATGCCATCAAGGCCGGCCGCGACGCGGTGGCCGCGGCCCTGCGCCGAGAGCGCCTGCCGGTGGCGAAGATCCTGTCGGGCGAAGAGCTGCTGCACGCGGCCACCGACATGAACTACCGCGATCTCGACACTTTGTTCGCCGCGGTGGGGGAGCGCCATGTGTCGGCCAAGGCGGTGGCCGAGCGGGTGGCCGGAATGAGGGTGGAGCCCGCAGCGGAAGAGGAGCTGGACGATGATCTGGCCGCTGTCCCGCCGCCGGCGGTGTTGCCCCGGCGCACCGATCAGCCGGTGGAGGTTGAGGGCCTCGACGATGTGCTGGTCAACCTGGCTCGCTGCTGCAAACCGGTTCCCCCCGACGAGATCATCGGCTTCGTTACCCGGGGCCGTGGGGTGTCAGTGCATCGCAACGAGTGCGCCAATGCGGTTTCGCTGTCGTTCGAGCAGGGCGACCGGCTCATAGACGTGGATTGGAGCACCGAGCGCACCGGCGCTTACTGCGTGACCATTGAGGTCAAGGCGTTCGACCGAACCCGCCTGCTGCGGGATGTGGCCAATGCCCTGTCCACCGGATCGGTCAACATCCTGGCTTGTGAGACCCGCACCGGCGCCGATCACATCTCGGTGATGCGGTTTGATTTCGAGCTGATCGACGGCACCCACCTCGACGCTTTGTTACGCACCATCCGGGGCATCGAGTCGGTCTACAACGCCTACCGAGTCCTCCCCGCCGCCACCGGCTAGGCGGTCATTGACAGGGGTGGTGAAAAGCAACCTTGTAAGACCACCAGGTTCACTTGTAAACTGGCTGGATGGCAGTTGTGCAGTATCGAGTTTCGGAACGAGGCCAGATGGCACTGCCGGCTGAAGCCCGTCGCCGCTGGAACCTTGCCGGTGGGGGTGCGGTGGAGATCGCCGATCTCGGTTCGGCCCTCGTTGTCGTTCCCGCAGGTCGAGGCGGATTGCGATCGGTGATCCGAGAGTCCCTCGAGGAAGCAGGGGGATACAGCTCGTTGGTTAGCCGGGTTGCGGCTGACGAGCCTGATCTCGCGTGACTGAGACCGTCCTCGTCGACGATCACATTTTGTTGAGCGTGCTGCTCGATGACGAGCCCGAGGGGCTTCGTCCTATGGGGGGTGCCATTGCTACCACGGGGTTGTGGTACCACCGACTGTGTCGGGCGCTGGCGAATCAAACCGTTGTGGGATCGCTGTCTCGGCGCCTCGGCGGGATTGATGTTGCGGTCGCTTCCGACGTCATTGCCTCTGTGGTTGACCTTCCCCCCACAATCGAACTGGTATCGCTACGCGAGCTCGGTTGGCCGATGGGCGAGTCGGCGTCCCAAGGAATTCGCCTCAACCTGCTCTCGCTGGAAGCCGTGGCCGCCGCTCGCCATCTCGGAGCGGAAATATGCCTGGCGGCGGCCGATGACAACAAGCCGCTAGTCGACGCTGCCCGCCGCCTTGCCATCCCGGTTCGACGGTTGGCTACCAGACCGTAGGGAGACATGACTGGGGCGGCTTAGGGATGGGGCAATGTTGCAGTGCGCCGGTAGCATCAGGGGGCGTGGCTGAGATGTTTCAGGCGCCGACAGGCTCGTAGTTGTGTCCGACATGTTCCAAGCGCCGAAGGGGACGCGCGACATCCTGCCGCCGGAGTCAGATCGGTGGCAGGCGCTGGTGGCCCTGTTTGCCGACGTGTTCGGACGGGCCGGCTATGGGCTGGTGCAGAGTCCCATGTTCGAGGACATCGGGGTGTTTCAGCGCTTGGGCGAGGGCACCGAGGTGGTCCGCAAGGAGATGTACGACTTCTTCGACAAGGGTGACCGCCATTTGGCCCTGCGCCCGGAAGGAACCGCGCCGGTGGTTCGGGCGTTCAACCAGCACCGGCCCACTGTCCCGTGGAAAGTGTGGTATCTCACCCCTTGCTTCCGCTACGAGGAGCCCCAGGCGGGCCGGTTCCGCCAACACCATCAGGTGGGGGCGGAGGCCATCGGATCACCCGATCCCGACCTCGATGTGGAGGTCATCGCCCTCCAGCACGACTTCTACCAGGCGCTCGGTTTGAGCAAACTATCGCTGCGGCTCAACTCCATGGGCAGCCCTGGCGACCGGCAAGCCTATGCCGAGCGGCTGGCCGGATGGCTGGCCCAGCAGGTAAGGGAGCTGGACGAGGCCGACCGGGCCAACGCCACCGACCACCCGCTGCGGGTGCTGGACTCCAAGCGAGAACGCACTGTGACCGCGATTGCCGATGCTCCTCTGATCACCGATCACCTCTCCGATGAGGCCGCCGTCCACTTCGAGCGGGTGCAGGCCGGGCTAAACGCCCTAGGGGTGGACTACGAGATCGACCCCCGCTTGGTGCGGGGCTTGGACTACTACACCCACTCCACCTGGGAATTTGCCGCGGGTGCCCTGACCTCGGCCCAGAATGCGGTGGGCGGTGGCGGGCGCTACGACGGACTGGCCGAGTCGCTGGGCGGCAAGGCCACACCTGGAGTGGGGTTCGGTGCCGGCATTGAGCGCATTTTGCTAGCCGCCGATGCCGAGGGCGCTCTTGCTGATACCTCGGGGGCAGTGGATGTGTTCGTAGTAGACGTGACCGGTGGCGACGCCGGGCGGGATCTCACCTTCGAGTTGCGCCGCAACGGCATCTCCGCCGACCGGGCCTTCGACGCCCGCTCGATGAAGGCCCAGATGAAGGTGGCCGACCGCTCCGGAGCCCGGCTGGCCCTTCTGGTGGGAGAGGACGAGCTGGAGTCAGGCATCGTCACGGTGCGCGACTTGCGCTCGGGCGGCGATCAGACCGCACTACCTCGGACCCAAGTCATAAACGACGTGGCTCAGAGGCTGGCGAAGGAGTGAAATAGCCGCGATGCGAACTGACTATTGCGGCGAGTTGCGCGCCGATGACATTGGCCGAGAGGTATCGGTGTGCGGATGGGTGGACCGGCGCCGGGAGCACGGCGAGAATCTGGCGTTCATCGACCTGAGGGACCGCTCCGGGGTGATCCAGTGCGTGGTTGACGAGCGCCATGACCTGCGCTCGGAATATGTGGTCCGCATCAGCGGCACCGTGAGGCCCCGGCCCGAGGGCACCGTCAACCCCAAGCTGGACACCGGCGAGGTGGAAATCGGCGACTGTCAGGTAGAGGTTCTGTCGGCCGCCGAGCCCCCGCCGTTCCCGCTGCACTCCCGCACCGAGGTAGACGAGAACGTGCGCCTGCGCCACCGCTACGTCGACCTGCGGGGAGAGCGCCTCCAGCGCAACCTGGCGCTTCGGGCGAAGGTCAACAGCGCCATCCGCCGCTCGATGGAGGCGCAGCGCTTCACTGAGATCGAGACTCCCATGCTGGTGGCCTCCACCCCTGAGGGAGCCCGCGACTTCGTGGTGCCGTCGCGCCTGCACCCCGGGCGCTTCTACGCCCTGCCCCAGTCGCCCCAGATCTTCAAGCAGCTCTGCATGGTGGGCGGTCTCGACCGCTACTACCAGATCGCCCGCTGCCTGCGCGACGAGGATCTCCGGGCCGACCGGCAGTTCGAGTTCATGCAGCTCGATGCCGAGGCCAGCTTCGCGGGCCAAGACGAGGTGATGGCCTTCATCACCGAGGCAGTTGCCGCCGCGGTGGAGGCGGCCACCGGCAACCGTCCCGACGAACCCATCTTCATGACCTGGACCGATGCCATGGAGCGGTTCGGCTCCGACAAGCCCGACGTGCGCTTCGGGATCGAGCTGATCGAGCTGACCGGGCTGTTCGAGGGCACCGAGGCCAAGGTCTTCCAGGTGGAGTGCGTCAAGGGCATCAACCACAATGGGGGAGGTGAGAGCCTGGGCCGCAACGCCATCGACGAATTAACCCGAAAGTGCCAGCAATGGGGAGCCAAAGGCCTGGCCTGGTTCCGGGTGGGAGACGACGGTGCCCTCGACGGTGCGTTGACCAAGTTCATGTCCGATCAGGAGCGGGCCGCGCTCGGCCCGGCCATGGGGGCCGAGACCGGAGACCTGTTGCTGTTGATCGCCGACCGCCGAAAGAAGGTGCGCGACATCCTCGGCCTGCTCCGCTTGGAGCTGGGCCGTCCGCCCATCACCGAGGGCGGCCTGAACTTTGTGTGGGTCACCGACTTCCCGCTATTCGAGTCGATCGACGACCAGGGCCGTCCCATCGCCGCCCACCACCCCTTCACCATGCCCCACGCCGACGATGTGGGTCTGTTAGACGGCGAGGGCGAGGAACTGCTGGCGATGCGCTCGCAGGCTTACGACTTGGTGCTCAACGGCTGGGAGCTGGGGTCGGGAAGCGTGCGGATCCACCAGCCCGACATCCAGCGGTCGGTATTCCGGGCCCTGGGCATCAGCGACGCTGAAGCCGAGGAGCGCTTCGGTTTTCTGCTGGAAGCCTTCCGCTATGGCGCGCCGCCCCACGCCGGTTTCGCCTTCGGCATCGACCGGCTGGTGGCCATCTTGGCCGGGGAGGAGAACATCCGCGAGGTGATTGCCTTCCCCAAGACCCAATCGGGCGCCGACCCGCTGTCCAACTCGCCCACTCCGATCGCCGACCGCCACCTCGACGAGCTCGGCCTGCGCGTTCTTCCGCCGCCCGCCGCCTCCACCTAAGCCGATGGAGCGCGGCAGCCGGGCCAGATGGCGATGAGCGGGGATCTGTTTGCCGTTCAGCCCGCCCAGCGGCGACCTAGATGCTCAGCATGTTCACCATGAGCGGCGACCTGTTTGCCGCTGCCGCTGCCGAGCGCCTGGCCGAGACCGCGCCGCTGGCTGATCGGCTCCGGCCCCGCAACCTGGACGAGCTAGTCGGCCAGGGACACCTGCTGGGACGGGGCAAGCCGCTTCGCCGGCTCATCGAGTCGGACCGCTTGTCGTCGGCCATCTTGTGGGGGCCGCCGGGCACGGGCAAGACCACCATCGCCCGGCTGGTGGCCGGTACTACTGCTCGGGCCTACATCCAGCTATCCGCGGTGACGGCCACCGTCAAGGATGTGCGGGAAGTGATCGCCTCGGCCCGCGACCGCCTCGGCCAGCACGATCAGGGCACAATCCTGTTCCTCGACGAGGTGCACCGGTTCAACCGGGCCCAGCAGGATGCCTTGCTGCCCGCAGTGGAGTCTGGGCTCATCACCCTGATCGGGGCGACCACCGAGAACCCGTACTTCGAGGTGAACCCGCCGCTGCGGTCCCGCTCCACCCTGTTCCGCCTCGAGCCCCTCGACGGCGATGCGCTGGACGAACTGCTGCGCCGGGGGCTGGCGGCAGAGGGCGCAGAAGCCGACGACGATGCCTTGGATCACCTGTCGATCCAGGCCGCGGGAGACGGCCGCCAGGCCCTGACCAGCCTGGAGGTGGCCGTGGTCCTGGCGTCAGCCCAGGACAGCGATCCTCCCCGCGTCACCCTGTCCGACGCCGAGAACGCCCTGGGGGCCAGCGCGGTCCGCTATGGCCGCGACGAGCACTACGACATCATCAGCGCGTTCATCAAGAGCCTGCGGGGATCCGACCCCGACGCCGGGCTGTACTGGCTTTCGCGAATGCTGGAGGCGGGGGAGGATCCCCGGTTCATCGCCCGCCGGATGGTGATTCTGGCCTCCGAGGACATCGGCATGGCCGACTCCCAGGCTTTGGTGGTGGCCGACGCCGCCGCCCGAGCGGTGGAGTACGTAGGCCTGCCCGAAGCGCAGCTCAATCTGGCCCACGCGGTGGTGTATCTGGCCACCGCCCCCAAGTCGAACACGGTCACCACTGCGTTGGGAAGGGCCCGGGCCGACGCCGGAGACGGCAGCGGTGAGGTGCCGTCCCACCTCCGAGACGCCCATTACCCGGGGGCGGCCGGCCTAGGGCACGGCGCAGGCTACGTGTATCCTCATGATGATCCCCAGGGCTGGGTGAGCCAGCAATATCGCCCCGATCGCTTTGAGGATCAGCGCTATTACCATCCCTCACAACACGGTGCCGAAAGGGAGATTGGCCGGAGAATGATGGATCGGAAAACAGACACCAACGACAGCGAGGAGAGCTGATGCCCAAGCGACTTGTGTGGTTTGCCGCCGGGGCTGGTGCCGGCGCGGCCGGTGCGTCGTATGTGCGCCGCAAGCTGCGCCAGGCCGCCCAGCGAGCGGTTCCCATCAGGCCGAGTTCTGGTGCCAGCGCCCGCGTCAAGGCGGCTGCCTCTGAAGCCCGGGCCGCCTTGGCCGAGGGGACTGCCGCGGTCCGGCGCTATCGGGCCGAGATCGCCCGTCGGGCCCTCGACGATCCGCCGGGTCGATAGGAAGGCGTCTTGACCCCCAAGCGAGCCCAAGAGATCCGCAGCGCATTCACCTCCTTCTTCGGCGAGCGGGGCCATGCCGTGCTGCCGTCGGCCAGCCTCATTCCCCGTGATCCCACGGTGTTGTTCACCGTGGCCGGGATGGTGCCGTTCAAGCCCTTCTTCCTCGGCGAGGAGGCGTCCCCCCATCCCCGGGCCGTCACCGTCCAGAAGTGCGTGCGGGCCGGCGGCAAGCACAACGACCTCGACGAGATCGGCCGCACCCGCCGCCATCTCACCTTCTTCGAGATGCTGGGCAATTTCAGCTTCGGCGACTACTTCAAAACCGAGGCCATCGACTGGGCCTGGGAGTTCGTCACCGAGGGTCTGGGCTTCGACCCCGACCGGCTGTGGATCACCGTCCACCTCAGCGACGATGAGGCCGCGGAGATCTGGCGGGACGTGGCCGGGGTGTCTCCCGACCGAATCCAGCGGATGGGCAAGGACAATTACTGGCGCATGGCCGATACCGGCCCGTGCGGCCCCTGCTCGGAGATATTCTTCGACAAGGGGCCGGAGTTCGGCCCCGACGGCGGCCCGGCTCACGGCGGGGACGAGCGGTTCCTGGAGTTCTGGAACCTGGTGTTCATGCAGTTCGACCAGCGTCCCGACGGCCAGGTTCCCCTGCCCAAGCCCAGCATCGACACCGGGGCCGGCCTGGAGCGGATTCTCACCCTGATCCAGGGGGTGGAGTCGGTATTCGACATCGACGAGATGGCCGAATTGGTGGGCGAAGCCTCCGCGGTGACCGGCGTGAAGCTCGGTGCGGCCGAGCACAGCGACGTCACCCTGCGGATACTGGCCGAGCACGCCCGCACCATGACCTTCCTCATCTCCGATGGCGTGTTCCCATCCAACGAGGATCGGGGCTACGTGCTGCGCCGCATCATGCGCCGCGCCATCCGCCGGGCCTACATGCTCGGGGTCACTGAGGTGGTCACCCCCAAGCTGGTCGACAAAGTGGTCGACATCATGGGCCCGGACTATCCCGACATCGCGGCCGACCACAGCTTCGTTCGAGACGTGGTGGCCCGCGAGGAGGAGGGCTTTCGGACCACCCTCGCCCAGGGATCCCAGATCTTGGACGACGCCATCGACCGCCTGGGCGAAGACGGGGCTTTGCCCGGCGACCTGGCCTTCCTCTTGCACGACACCTACGGCTTCCCGGTCGAGGTCACCGAGGAGACAGCCCGGGAACGGGGAGTGGCAGTAGACCGTGCTGGTTTCGACCAGCACATGGAGGGCCAGCGATCCCGAGCCCGCGAGGACTTCGACGCCCGGCACGCCACCGCGGCCGACGTTTCGTCTTACGCCGCGCTGGTGGCCCAACACGGTCCCACCGAGTTCATCGGCCGGGACTTCGACACCACCGAAGCCGTGGTATTGGCCGTCACCGACGATGGCATTGTCTTGGACCGAACCCCGTTCTATGCCGAGGCCGGTGGCCAGGTGGGCGACACCGGAACCATCACCTCACCCACCGGGCGGGCCGAGGTGTCCGACACCACCTATGTGGTGCCCGATCTCCATCTGCACCATGTGACGGCCATCGACGGTCAGATCACCGTCGGACAGACGGTGATAGCAGCTATCGACGCCGACCGCCGGGCCGCCATTCGGCGCAACCACACGGCGACCCACCTGTTGCACTGGGCGTTGAAGGAGACCCTGGGCGACCACGTCAAGCAGCAGGGCTCGCTGGTGGCCGACGACCGGCTGCGCTTCGACTTCACCCACTTTGAGGCGCTGACGCACGAGCAGATTGCCGAGATCGAGCGGCTGGCCAACGCCGACATTCTGGACAATCCCGCCACCCGCAACTATGAGACGTCCATGGCCGAGGCCACCGAGGCCGGAGCCATCGCCTTTTTCGGCGACAAGTACGGCGACCGGGTTCGGGTGCTCGAGGCCGGGCCGCACTCCATCGAGCTGTGCGGGGGCACCCATGTGCGGGCTTTGGGCGACATCGGTCCGGTCAAGATCATCTCTGAGGGCTCGATCGGGGCCAACATCCGCCGCATCGAGGCGGTGAGCGGCACCCGCCCAGTCGAAATGCTCACTGAGCGCGAACAGGTGCTGGCCCAGGCGGCTGAGCGCTTGGGCGTGCCCGTCGAACAGCTGTCGGCGGGGGCCGACAAGCGCATGGCCGAGATCAAGAGCCTACGAGCCGAACTGGCCGAGCTGCGCAAGGCGGCATCGTCTGATCAGTCGGGGGATTTGGCCCAGGAGGCCGTCGACGGGGTGGTTGTGGCCGCAGTCGATGGAGTGGACCGAGGGCAGTTGCGCGACCTGGCCATTGCCACCCGAGACCGCCCCGGCGTGAATGCCGTCGTCCTCGGGGCCGCTCCCGAGGGAGGCGGGGCGGCCCTGGTTGCCGCGGTGGCCGCCGACTGCGACCTGAACGCGGGCGAGTTGATCGCCGAAGCGGCTGCCACCATCGGCGGCGGCGGAGGCCGAGACGCCAAGCTGGCCATCGCCGGCGGCCGGGATCCGTCGCGGCTGGCAGAAGCCCTCGACCAAGTGCGAGCCGCCGCTGGCATTGGCGGCTGATGGGGGCAAGGGCGCTGGGCATCGACCTCGGCGAGCGCCGCATCGGAGTGGCTGTTTCCGACGCCGGAGGCCGGGTGGCCACTCCCATCACCGTGATCGAGCGCTCTGGCAGTCGAAACCGAGACCACCAGCGGATCTCCGAACTGGTTGCCGAGTATGAGGCCGGGGCGGTGGTGGTGGGCCTTCCCCTCTCGCTGGACGGCAGCGCCGGTCCAGCCGCTCAGGCCGCAGAGCAAGAAGCCGGGGAGCTGGAGGCGGCGCTGGCCGTGCCGGTATTGACCCACGACGAGCGGTTCACCACCGCCATTGCCGAGCGGGCTCTGGCCGAGTCGGGGCTTAGCGGCAAGGCCCGTCGCCAGCGGGTTGACATGGTGGCCGCGTCGGTCATTCTCCAGAGCTGGCTGGACGCCCCATGAGCACAGAAGAGGACTGGGACTGGTTGCCTCGGAGAACCTCCACCCTGACCCGGGTCGTCATCCTGCTGGGCCTGTTGGGCGTGGTTGTGCTGATCGCCTCGCTGTTGATCAAGGGTTGGATCGATGACCGGCTCGACCCCCCCGGAGAGGAGGGTCCGGAATTGGTGGTCAGTATTCCCCAAGGGGCGTCGATCAACGACATCGCCCGTATTCTCGAAGACGAGGGTGTGGTGCCCAACTCCACGGTGTTCCGCTACTACCTGCGCTACAAGGACGCCGGTGACTTCCAGGCCGGCAATTACATCCTGAATGAGAATATGGCGGTATGGCGGGCCAAAGACGTGCTCTTGGCCGGTCCCGCCTCCGGACCAGTGGAGGATTCCTTGCGGGTGTTGGTGCCCGAAGGCCTAACGCTGGTCCAGATGCAAGGCCAGCTATTGGATCAGCTTCCCACCTTCGACGCCGACGAATTGGCCCGCGCCCTGGCCTTTCCACCCTTGCGGTCCGACTATCAGCCGCCCACCAGCACGTTGGAGGGAATGCTCTTCCCCGACACTTATCTGCTCGACGCGGCCACCGCCGATGACGAGGCCGCCATCGTTGTCCGCATGGTCAACCAGTTCGACCTTGTGGCCGATGAAGTGGGCCTGGATGCCGCTCCCGAGACGGTGGGTCTGAGTCCCTACCAAGTGGTCATCGTGGCCTCGCTGATCGAAAAGGAGGCCCTCATCGACGAAGACCGGGCCAAGATAGCCCGGGTGATCTACAACCGGTTGGGCCTGGGAATGCCGCTCCAGATCGACGCCGCGGTGCGCTACGCGCTGAACAAGCCCTCCGAGCCGTTGACCTTGTCGGACCTGAGCGTGGACAATCCTTACAATGTGTACAACCGAACCGGCTTGCCGCCCGGTCCAATCGCCGCTCCCGGTCGGGCGTCGCTCGAGGCGGCGTTGAACCCTGCCGAGGGCTTCTGGCAGTTCTACGCCCGCACCGACGATCCCGTGCCCGGCGCCCACACCTTCAGCGTCACCTTCGAGGAGCACGAAGAAGCGGTGGCCATCTGCCGGGAGAAAGACCTGGGATGCTGACCGCCATAACCGGTGGAGAACGGAGCCTGGGATGCTGACCCCCATCGGGGTGCCAGCCGGCACGGAGGTGGCGGCCGGGGTGATCGGCTATCCGGTACGGCACTCCCTGTCCCCGACGATCTGCCAGGCCGCGTTCGACGAGTTGGGCCTGGATTGGGTCTACGCCGCCTTCGAAGTGCTTCCCGGCGATGCCAGCAAGGCCCTCGACCATATGCGGGCCCAGGGCATGGCCGGGTTGTCGGTGACCATGCCCCACAAAGCCGATGTGGCCGCGGCGGCAGATGAGCTGAGTCCCGCCGCGGCGGCTTTGGGGGTGGTGAACTGCGTGAGCCGCGATGGCGCTCGGCTGATCGGCCACAACACCGATGGGGCCGGATTCTGCGACGCCCTGCTCGCCGACGGGGTGGAGCTGGCCGGGATCGGATGCGCGGTGCTGGGCGCGGGCGGAGCGGCCCGGGCGGTGGTGGCCGAACTGGCCCGCCGGGGGGCAGGCGAGGTGGCGGTGATGGCCCGTCGGCCGGAGCCGGCGGCATCGGCCGCGGCACTGGCTGGATCGGTGGGCACGACGGCGAGGCCAAACGACGTAGGGAGGTACCAGCTGGTGGTGAACGCCACCCCGGTGGGGATGGCCGAAACCGAAGGCGCGGGCAAGCTGCCCATTGACCCCGACCTCCTCCACCCCCAACAGCATGTGGCCGAGTTGGTCTACAACCCGCTCCAAACTCCGCTGCTGGCCGAATGCCATCGCAGAGGCGTGCCGGCGTCCAACGGGGTGGGCATGCTGGTGTACCAGGCCGCCCACGCCGTTCGGATATGGACCGGTTCCGAGCCGCCGGTGGACGCCATGACCGCCGCGGCCACCGCCGCGCTGAAGATGAGATGAGCAAAGCGGCCATGGTCATCGCCGGGGTGGCCATCGGCACTGTGGCCGGCCGTTTCCTGTTGCCGCTTGTGTGGAGCTTCGGCGTGCGCAACAGCCGTTCCCTGCGGGCAATGGTCCCGTTGTTCACCGCCATTGCACTGGGGACGGCCGGAGGCCTATTGGGCACGACCTGGGATGTGGCGCCGGTCTGGGCGCTGTTCGTCGCGCTGGTTGCCGTTACCACCGTGGATCTGTTCCACTACCGCATCCCCAACGCCATTGTGTTTCCAGTGGTGTTGGTGCTGCTGGCGCTGATGACCCTCATCTCGCTGCTGCGCCATGAGCCAGGGGCCATCGGCCAAGCGGCCGCCGCCGCCGGGCTCTATGGCGGCATCCTGGCCATTCTCCACTCGGCTTCCAGGGGCAGTCTCGGGTGGGGCGATGTGAAGCTGTCGCTGCCGTTGGGCCTGGTACTCGGCTGGGTGGGAGAGGGGTACGGCCAGTCTTTGGTGGCCGTGCTTCTGGCCTTCGGCCTGGCCTCTGTGCTGGGGGCGATCATGGGCCTTTTGGTGTGGGGAATCCGGGCTCTGGGCGTCGAGCTCCTGCCCGACCCCTTGGCTGACCCTGACAACCCCCGCCCCACGGTTTTCCCCTTTGCGCCGTCGATGGCGGTCGCCGCCGCAGCCATCGTCCTCGCACTGCCGGCAACGAGTTGACCGTTGGCAGTGCCAAGCCCATTGGGACAATCGCCGGGGAAAGTAACTGCCCGCAAGGAGCCAAACCGCCCCCAGTAGTATCGCGTTGTGGAAAGTAGGCCCCATGTGGCCCTCATCGGGATGATGGGGTCGGGAAAATCGACGGCAGGGTTCTGGCTCGCGCAGTCGGAGGGGCTGCGGTTTGTGGATCTGGATGCTGCCATCGAGGAGCGCCGAGGTCGGTCTATACCTGAGATATTTGAGGCTGACGGCGAGGACCGCTTCCGCGATATGGAGCAGTCGGAGCTAGCGGCTTGCTTGGCTTCTCCACAGCCACTGGTGGTGTCCTGCGGTGGGGGAGCAGTGCTGCGGGCCGAGAACCGAGATCTGCTGCGGGATCGAGCCTGGGTCTGCTGGCTCCGGGCCACCGTAGATACCCTGGGCCAGCGGGTTCGATCCGGCGAGAACCGGCCGCTTTTGGGCGAAGATCCGATAGTCGATCTGGAGGCCATCAGCGCGGCTCGAGCCGGACTCTACGAGGGGGCAGCTAACGAGATTGTCGATGTGGACGGCTTAGAGGCTGAACAGGTCGCCAAGCAGATCAGGCGAGTCTGGCCTCGGCCAGTGTCAGCTTGATGACTGCTAAAACTGGTGTCGAGTTGGAGAGCGCGATCCGCGTCCCCGTCGAGCTGGGGGAGCGGTCCTATGACGTCTGGGTCGGCCCCGGCGTCCGCCATTGCCTTCCTGAAGTCATCCCCAGCGAAGTGAGCCGGGTGGCAGTGGTCACCCAGGCCGCGATGGCCGATGCCGGCATCACGGTGGACCCCGGAGTCGAGCACCGGGTGTTCATCACAGACAACGGCGAGCACATCAAGACGCTGGGCGCGGTGGAGGATCTGTGCCGAGAATTCGCCCAGTGGGGCCTCACCCGCCGCGACGCGGTGGTGGCCGTGGGCGGAGGAGCGGTCACCGACCTGGGCGGGTTTGCCGCCGCGGTATACCACCGGGGCATCCGGGTGGTGTACGTGTCCACCACCTTGTTGGTCCAGATCGACGCCTCGGTGGGGGGCAAGACCGGCGTGAACCTTCCTGAGGGCAAGAACCTGGTGGGCGCCTTCTGGCAACCCTCCGCAGTTCTCTGCGATACCGAGGCGCTCGCAACCCTGCCCCCCGAGGAGATGCGGTCGGGGCTGGGGGAGATGGCCAAGTACCACTTCATTGCCGACGCCGACCTGCACGCCCTGGGCCTGGTGGAGCGCATCGCCCGCTGCGTGGAGATCAAGGCCGAGGTGGTGGCGGCTGATGAGCGCGAGTCCGGTCGCCGGGCGGTTCTCAACTACGGCCACACTTTGGCCCACGCCCTCGAAGCCCACGGTGGCTACGACCTCCGCCACGGCGAGGCGGTGGCGGTCGGCTTGGTCTACGCCGCAGAGCTGGCCCACCGGGCCGGACGCATCGGTGTTGATCGGGTAGCCGAGCACCGCCAGGTGGTGGGCGACTACGACTTGTCCACCCGGCTGCCTGCCGGTGCCGATGCCGAGGCCCTCGTCTCACTGTTCAACCGGGACAAGAAGGCGGTAGACGGGGTTACCTTCATGCTGGACGGCCCCGAAGGCATCCAGCCGGTTACCGGGTTGGAACCTGCCTTGCTGCGAGAAACACTGGAGGCCATCAGATGAGCCGGATAATCCTTCTCCTGTCGGGGCCCAATTTGAACCTGCTCGGCGATCGAGAGCCCGAGGTCTACGGCACCGACACCCTGGACGACCATGTGGCCACTGCGGGCACTACCGCTGATCGCCATGGGCTCTCCATCGAGCACCACCAGTCCAACGACGAGGCCGCCCTCATCGACCACATCCACCAGGCTCGGGGGCGGTGTGCGGCCATCATCATCAATCCCGGCGCTTTCACCCACTATTCCTGGGCCATCCACGATGCCCTGGCCGCCTTCGACGGTCCGGTGGTGGAGCTGCACCTGTCAAACCCCAATGCTCGAGAGCCGTGGCGCCACACTTCGGTGGTGAGCCCGGTGGCCACGGGCACCATCGTGGGCTTCGGCGGCCACGGCTACGAGTTGGCTGTGGAAGCGGCGGCTCGATTGCTGTCATGAGCGAGCCTCAGGTCCCCCCAGCCCTCGTCCCCATGGATGTCGCCGGACGCTCGGAGAGGGTTCGGGCCGCGGCGGCCGAGGCGGAGTGCGACGCGCTGCTGGTTGCCAACCTGGTCAATGTCCGCTACCTCACCGGGTTCACCGGCTCGGCCGGTCTGGTCTGGCTCGGCGCCGACGAGCTGGTGCTGGTGACCGACCGCCGCTACGCCGAGCAGGCTGAGTCTGAAACCGATCGGGCCGGTGTGGAGGTCCGAGTCGAGATCACCAACGACGCCCCCAAGGAAATACTGGCCGCGGCCGCCACCGGCGCGGGTCGAATCGGCTTGGAGGCGGCCTCGGTGAGCTGGGCCACCCAGCGCCAGTACGCCGAGTGGTTCAGCGCTGAGCTGGTGCCCACCACCGGTGTGGTGGAGCAATCCCGACAGATCAAGGACGACGGCGAACTCGATCGGATGGCGAAGGCTGCCGCCATCGCCGACGCCGCGTTGGCCGAAGTTCGCCCCACGCTGGCCGACGGCCCCTCCGAGAAGGAAGTGGCATTGGCGTTGGACACTGCCTTTCGACGCCGGGGGGCAGAAACGAGCGCCTTCACCACCATCGTGGCAGCGGGCCCGAATGCCGCTCTGCCCCACATCAGGCCCACCGAGCGCCCCATCGGCTCGGGCGAGCTGGTGATTGTGGACATGGGCGCGGTGGTCGACGGCTACCGCTCCGACATGACCCGCACCATGGCGGTGGGCGAGGCCGATCACGAGGCCAAAAGGGTGTTCGAGACCGTGAGGGACGCCCAGCAACTCGGGGTGGAGCAGGTGGCCCCCGGCACTCCGATCTCCGAAGTGGACAAGGCCTGTCGGGATCGCATCGACGCCGACGGTTGGGGCGATGCCTTCGTCCACGGCACCGGCCACGGTGTGGGGCTCGACATCCACGAACAGCCCTGGGTGCGGGCCACCGCCACGGAGCCGCTGGAGGTGGGCCAGGTGATCACCGTGGAGCCCGGGATCTATCTTCCCGGATTCTGCGGGGCCCGGGTAGAGGACACCGTGGTGGTGACCGAAGACGGCGCCCGACGGCTGACCCACTCGCCCAAGACGCTCGCTGTGGCCTGAGGGGACTGGGTGGGTCAGACTTTGGCCATGCCCACGATCACCACCAACGACCTCAAGAACGGCATGACGCTGAACCTCGACGACGGCCTGTTCAACGTGGTCGAGTTCCAGCACGTCAAGCCGGGCAAAGGCGGGGCGTTCGTGCGCACCACCCTGAAGAACGCCCGCACCGGCGCCGTGCTCGACCGCACGTTCCGGGCCGGGGAGAAGGTGGAGCGGGCCAACATCGACCGCCGGGAGATGCAATATCTGTACTCCGACGGCGAGAGCTTCGTGTTCATGGACAGCGAGACCTACGAGCAGATCCACGTGGGCGCCGACATGCTGGGCGACGCGGTCAACTATCTGGTGGAGAACAACTCGGTGATCCTCGGCATGTTCGGCACCGAGATCGTGGGCACCGACCTGCCCGCCGCAGTGGAGCTGGACATCGCCCAAACCGAGCCCGGCGTCCAGGGCGACCGGGTGTCGGGGGCCACCAAACCGGCCACCTGCCAGACCGGCCTGGTGGTGCAGGTGCCCCTGTTCTTGAACCCGGGCGAGCGGATCAAGGTGGACACCCGCAGCGGCGAATACATCAGCCGGGC
>JAJEDQ010000184.1 GCA_022821445.1 Acidimicrobiia bacterium
GAAGCCCTTATGGAGCTGTTCTGCGACAATCTGGAGCGCTTTCTGGCCGACGAGCCGCTTCGCAACGTGGTAGACCCCGACCGGGGCTACTGAGAAAAGGGAGAAAGAAATGCCGTCAGACGCCTACAACGCCGCGGTCGAGGCTATAAAGCAGCAGATGCAAGCGGCGAGCGCCGGTCCGCCGCCAGATTTGGCTACGACTCGGGCCGGGTTTGAATCGTCGTATAGCTCGATGCCCGTTCCCGAAGGGGTGAGCTTTGCGCCGGTTGATGCCGGAGGGGTTCCCGCCGAGTGGGTGACGCCCACCGAGGTGGAGGGCAACCGCACGATCATCTATTTGCATGGCGGCGGCTATGTGGTGGGAAACCTCAACACCCATCGCCACGTGGTCAGCCGCTTGGCTTCGGGGGCCAAGGCCCGGCTGTTGAACGTGGACTATCGTCTAGCGCCGGAGAATCCCTTCCCGGCAGCGTTAGACGATGCCATGGCCGCGTGGCAATGGCACCTGGCCAACGGGGGAGAGGCGGCCCACACCGCCATCAGCGGCGATTCCGCCGGTGGGGGACTGACCATCGCGTTGTGCATGAAGCTGCGCGACGAGGGCTTGGAGCAGCCCGCCTGCGCTGCTCCCATCTCGCCGTGGACCGACTTGACTTTCTCCGGTGATTCCATGACCGAGCGGGCCGACCGCGACCCCATGCTCGCCGGTGCCGACTCCCTGCACGGCATGGTCATGGCCTACGCGCAAAGCGTTGACGCCACCGATCCCTACGTCTCCCCGGTTTTCGGCACCTTCGACAACCTGCCCCCCATGATGATCCAGGTGGGAACCGAAGAGGTGCTCTTTGACGACAGCACCCGAGTGGTCAAGGGCATCGAGAACGCCAACGGCGCCGTGGAATTCCGCCCCTGGCAAGACATGATGCACGTCTGGCACCTCTTGGCAAGCGTCTCCCCCGAAGCCGAAGAGGGCATCGCCGAACTGGCGAAGTACATCTCAACCCGCACCTGAAGCAGCAACGAAACTGCAAATATGACATTTTACGAGCTGGATTTATGACATTATCGTTGCTGCAAACGCTACAAAACGGTGGCCAAGTTGGAGTCTGATACCTCTGTTGGCTCGGACGACAACACCGCCTAAAACCAGCGAACGGCCGCCGTCTGGGCCGGAGCGTCTGCTGGGAGACCTCAAGACGCTGGGCTTCCTGTTCGAGTCGCTCGTGTTGCGCGATCTGCGCATCTACGCCCAGGCCAGCGAAGCGGCGGTTTGGCACTTCAGAGATTCACACGGCAATGAGATAGACGCCATCGTGGACTGGGGAGACGGCCGATGGATCGCAGTGGAGGTCAAACTCGGATCAATGGACGCCATTGACGAAGCCGCCGACACCCTCAACCGAGTGTGCCAAAAGGTGGACTACGACCTGACCGGCCCGCCCGCCCGCAAAGTAGTCATCACCGCCAGCGGCTACGCCTACGACCGCCCCGACAGCGTGACAGTCGTCCCCCTAACTGCATTGACGAAATAAGGGGCCGTAGACGCAATGGGGCTGAAAAAGCGCCTCGGAGCACTCTTCCCAGCCACAACCGCAGGAGCGCTGTCTATAGCCCGCGAGATGTTCACAGGGTGATTCCTTCCAGCCCTTCCCGTCGGGGGGGGGGGGGGTCATGGCCAAACCCCAATAACCCGAGCCGGCCCCAAACAAGCCTCCCGCCCTATCCGGCCAAACGCGCGCCCAGGCTGCGGAGCTGTTGGGTTCCGGCGCCCAGGGAGCACTCGATGTGCTTGTTCCACAGGGTGTAGCGGTGCAGCGGGTAGTCGACGCTCACCCCCATGCCGCCGTGGACGTGCTGGGTGGCGTGGGCCACATCGTGGGCCCAGTGAGAGGCGTACCACTTGGCGATGGGCAGCCGTAGCGAAGCGTCGTTGCCCTCGGTCAAGTCGTAGAGCACGGCGTTGGTACACAGCCGCACTGCCTCCACGTGCATGAATTGGTCGGCCAGGCGCTGGGTGACCGCCTGGAAGGTGGCCACCGGACGGCCGAACTGCTCCCGCTCTGAGGTGTACTCGGCAGCCAAGCGCAGTGCCCGGTCGACTACGCCCATCTGGGTGGCGCACAGCAGGGCCACCGCCCGATCAGCCAGCCACTGCACCGACGACCCGTCGGCGGGTCCAAGGGCTTCGCAAGGAACCCCGTAAAAGCTCACCTGATGTACGGGCTGGAGCCGGGTGGACATGCCCGCCTCCAGGGACACATTGGGGTCGGCCAAGTTGGCCAAGAACAGCCCGGTACCGCTGATGATGCCGTTGTCGGTGCCGTCGTCGAGTCCGGCCACCACCACGATCTTGGACGACTCGGCCGCGAACTCCACCACCTCTTTGGTGCCCACCAGCTTGCCGTCCACCACTCGGGACGACGGGTTGGCGATGTCGTCGTTCAGGTATTCCTGCAAGCCGAGGGTCAACACGTTTGACCCGTCGGCACAGCCAGGCAGTTCTCGCCGGCGTTGCTCGTCGGAGCCGAACGCGTCCACTGCCAGCGCGGCCAGCATCCCGCTCCACAATGGGAGCGGGGCGACATGGCGGACTTGGGCCTCAAGAACCTGGCCGACGGCGATCAGGTCGAGCCCACCACCGCCGAATTCCTCGCTGAGACCGATGCCCACCAGCCCGGCTGCGGCCAATTCGCCGTAGAGGTCTCGGTCGAACCACTCGTCGGCAGCTTCGATCTCCATGAGCCGTTCCATGTCGAGGCGGTCGCCCATGATCCGGTTGGCCAGCTCGGAAACTGCTTGCTGTTCTTCACTAAGGGTGAAATCCATTTGCCGTTCTCCTCCGTGCGCTACTTGCGCCGCTTCTCGCGGGGCAGGCCGAGACCGGCCATGCCGATGATGTCCCGCTGGATCTCGTTGGTTCCACCGCCGAAGGTCAGGATCCAACAGCCCCGGTAGGACTCCTCCATCCGACTGGAGAACTCGGCATGGGGAGAGCCCTTCTTGAGGTGGCCGGTAGCGCCCACCACCTCGGTCAGGCCGGAGTAGATGAGGTGCATCGACTCTGAGCCCCACACCTTGATGGTGGACGCCAGGGCCGGATTCACGGTGTTGTTCACCGTGGACTCGTAGGCCACCTTCCAGTTCATCAGGTCCAAGAACTCCACCCGGGCCCGGCACTCGGCCAGCTTGACCTGCACCCACTCCTGGTCGATCACCCGGCGGCCGTCGGGCAGCTTGGCCTCCTTGGCCCACTCCACCGCTTGGTTCACCAGATTGGCGATGCCTCCGGAAGCGCACAGCGACACTCGCTCGTGGTTGAGCTGGTTGGTGATGAGGCCCCAGCCCCCGTTCACCTCGCCCACCCGCAGCCAGTCGGGCACTCGCACGTTGTCGGAGAACGTTGAGGTGGTGTGGGAGCCGCCCATGGTGATGAACGGCTGAATGTCGAAGCCGGGGTCATCGGCGGGGGCCAAGAACATGGTGATGCCCTTGTGGGCGGGGGCGTCGGGGTCGGTGCGGGCGGCCAGCCACACGTAGTCGGCGTCGTAGGCCAGGCTGGTGAACTGCTTCTGGCCGTTGATGATCCACTCGTCGCCGTCGCGCACTGCCCGGGTCTTGAGCGC
>JAJEDQ010000192.1 GCA_022821445.1 Acidimicrobiia bacterium
TAAGGGGCTGCGCGGATAGGTGACGCGGATTTCGTTGGAATTCGTCTCGATTATGATCTGCACCAGCAAAGCCGCAGGTCAAGACATCGAAGCCGCAGTCAGAGGTTCGGGCGTTTTCGCAGGTCAGTGCCTATCCGCGCGGCCCCTTAGGGCAAGGGATCTTCCCGATCCGCGGCCCTCACGGCGTAGGAGAAGATGATGGCGGGAGCGAGAACGAGGGAGCCAACGAGCAGGCAGACGATGACGGCGGTAACCAGGGTGCTGCGGAAACTGGTGGCGAAGCCGGTGAAGAAGAGGGCAGCAGCGGCCAGGTAGAGGAGGTAGCCCAGCCGCTGGCCCATGGTGGTCAGCTGAGCGATGCGTCGCCGTCGGGCCGCGAGGTTGTCTGGGCTCACGGGAGCCAGCCCGCGTCGTCCAAGAGTGAGACCAGATCCGTTCGGACCCGCTCCAAGGAGAAGTGTCGTTGGGCGATGGCCTGATTCTGGTCCAATAGGCCGGTGTCGGGGGAGTCCAAGAACGCGCGCACCTCGTGCAGGCGGTCGGGGGAGAACCAGCGGAACCCGAACTCAGCCAGCTCGTCGGCCACCGGATAGCTGCCCACCACGCATGGCCGCCGCCAGATGGCCGCCTCCACAGGGGGATTGCCGAACCCTTCCCAAGTGGAGGGAAAAACCACCAGATCAGCGGCGGCATAGATGTCGGGGGTGCGAGCCACCGGCCGATGGATCACCGGACAGCGGGCGCTGGCCAGCAACTGCTCCAAGGTGGTGTCGTAGCCCTCTTCGGCTTGCCCCATCAGCCAATAGGCGCCGTCCAGCTCTTCGGCGATGGCGATGGCCACGGGAATGTTCTTGCGGGGAATGGCCCGCACCGGGTGGGCCACCAGCAGGGCATCATCGGCCACTCCCAGACTCTTCCTCATCGCGGCTCGGTCGCCCTCGGGACGATGGGTGTCGAATCCGTTGTAGATGACCGTTGCCTCGAGACCTCGTTGGGCGAACTGCTCGGCGGTGAGCCGATTGATCACCACGTGGCGCCACCGGGGGTCGTGGGCGGGCAACTCGGTCACCGAGGCAAACCGCTCTCGCTGCCAGGGAGGGTCGTGGTGGTGGAGGATGGCGGGGCGACCGGCCAGCGTCCGGGCCACTGTGCGAGCTGCCGGGAGGTTCAGCGGGATGGTGCAGAGGTTCTCCACCACCACCAAGTCGACGTCGGACACCGCGGCGGCGAACTCGTCGGGGTCAGGACCGTCAAGCCGGCCGATGCCCAAGCCCGGAACCAGCCGGTCAACTGGGCCCTCCGCGGCCACCGTCACCATCTCGAAGCCGATGTCGGTGAGCATCTCCTGCCAGAGGCGGGCAACGATGGACACGCCGTCGCTCAATCCCAGTCGAAATGAGACGATCGCTCCTCGTGCCATTCCCACGAGGTAACCAGATATACCCGAAATGTGAGACTTTGAAGATCAGGAGGGGGAAGATCAGGAGGGGGAAGAAATGGAGGGGGAAGAAATGGAGGGGCCAGGCGAGTATGACCGCTCCGCGGTGCGGCAGGCGGCTCGAGCGGTTTTGGAGGCACATTGGGTTCCCGAGGGATATACCGTCCCGAATCCTGCAACGTACCCCTGGCAGTGGCTGTGGGATTCCTGCTTCCACGCGGTGTGCTGGGCTGAGCTGGGCGACGATCGCGGCCTGACCGAGCTTCAAACCGCGCTGTCGGTGCAGGGCGCCGACGGATTCGTCCCCCACATGAACTATGTGCGCCATCCCGGGGCAGCGGCCGATCTGTGGGGACGAGGCGACACTTCGTGCATCACTCAGCCCCCCATGTACGGGCATGCCGTTGCCGAAATGGTGCGGCGGGGGGTGGACGTGAGCGATGAGACGGTGGCCAAGGCCGAGCACGGGCTGCGGTTCCTGCTCGTTGATCGCCGCCGCCTTGCCAACGGGCTGGTGGCGCTGTGCCATCCCTGGGAGAGCGGGGCTGACGACAGTCCTCGCTGGGACGACTTCTGCCCCGGTGGGTTCTCCCTGGATTCTTGGCGACGAGCAAAGAACCGGCTCGTGGCGTCAATCGAGCTCAGCCCTGCTGGATCGTCCGTGGCCAACCCGGCATTCGAATCCGCGTCGGCGGGTTTCAACGCCTTGGTGGTGTTCAACGCGCGGGAGCTGGCCACGGTGTCCGGACGCTCAGAGACAACCGGGTATGCCGATGAGCTGGCGGAGTGCCTGGCCGATCAATGGGATCAATCCCTCCGCACGTGGGCGGACGCCGGGGAGGCGGAGTCGGGTTCGGGGCGGGCTCGCACGCTAGACGGCCTGCTGGCGATGCTGGTTGCCGCGGAGACCGGCCGGATTGATGCCGTGGCCGCCGACCTGATCGATCCATCGGCCTACGGCGGGTGGTGCGGTCCCGCCGGCGTTCATCGAGGGGAACCCGGATTCGATCCCCGCTCGTATTGGCGGGGACCGGCCTGGCCCCAGCTCAGCTATCTGATGTGGGTGGGTCTGCGTACACACGGGCGGCACGAAGCTGCGGAGGCAGTGGCCTCGGCCACCGCCAGGGGCGCAATGCGGAGCGGTTTCTCCGAGTATTGGGACCCTGACGACGGTACCGGCTGCGGGGCCGCGCCCCAGTCGTGGACGGCACTGGCCGCGCTGATGGCCTGAGCTGGCTGTGCTGATGGCCTGAGCAGGCCGGGCCTCAGAGCCTGATGTCCTCCATGGTTCCGATGATGAGCAGACCCTTGTAGCTGTGGACGAAGCAGGAGATGCGCCTACGGGACTCCTCACCCTCCCAGTCGGTGCGGCTGGGGGTGATCATGCCGATGTCGAGCTGGGACTTCTCGTAGACGAGTCCGACGAAGGGCTCGAACTGGTCGTAGCACTGCTCCTGACCCCAGCTGTTGACCCCTTCCTCTCCGGGATAGGGGGTGCCGGGTGGGGCGTCGTGGACCACAATGGCGTACACCTGGGCATTGTGGGGTCGGGTGCAGCCGATGGCGGTGGTCAGCTGAGCCAGTAAGTCGTTGCGGTCCCGGTAGGTGTACTGGTTGAAGCACGTCCCGACGAGAAGATCGTAGGGATCGGTGACGGTTCCCTCGAACCGGTCGCGCAAATCCTCCTCGGTGGGCAGGAGGTCGGGTTCGGCGGTGGGCTGCACGAACACCTCGTCGAGCAGCGACTCCTCGGTTTCATCCCCGCCGCATCCGGCTGCCGCCAGCGCCAATGACAGCACTAGGGGGAGGAAGAAGCGCTTCACGGAACCCAGCCCATCAGTAGGAGGGCAGCACTCGGTCGATATGCCAGAACGCCATGAACAACACAATGAGGAAGGGCACTGTCGATAGAGCGTAGGCGGGGAGCTTCTTCCATCGATGCCCGGCGAATAGGGCCGAGAACCAAATGGCCATCGCGGCCAGGCCCCACAAGACAGCCGGGATCAGCCCGTCAGAATCTCCGTCGAGGCCTTCGCCGAAGGAATCAGCCGTCGGTGATGCTGCTGTTGCGGCTGCTGTTTCCTCCTCTTCTTCTTCTGTTTCTGGGGTCGGGTCCGCGGTCGGCGTAGAGGCGGGCGTCGGAGTCGTCGCTTCATCGGTGGGCTCGGGGTCGGGCGTCGAAGTTGCCGTCTCGTTGGCGGGTTCAGGTTCGGGCGTCGCGGTCGTCGCCTTGTCGGTGGGTTCGGGGGCGGGGGTTGGAGTGATCGTCTGGTTGCTGGACTCGACCTCATCCACATTCTCGTCGGCCAGCTGAAGGGCAGACTGCTGTTGTTGCCCGGGTCGGGGGTAGGTAGGGGCGGGTTCGCCCACTAGCTCCCCTACCACGATGATTCGCTGGCGGGCAGAGCCCTTGGGGTGACAAGCCGTCAGAGTGAGCCGGTTGGGGTGGACGGCGAAATCCTGATCGAGGACCTCAACCGCGGTGGGGGGAACGATGAGGTGTCCGAATCCCTCTCCCTGCTCTATCACTCTGTAAATGAACTCCCCTTGGATGGTGGTGATGATCATCTCGTCTCCGGGGAGCAACTCATCGATGTCGCCGAATGGTGCGCCATAGGTGGTTCTGTGACCGGCGATGGCCGCATTTCCCTCGTGGCCGGGCATGGCAGTGGCTGGATAGTGGCCGGGCCCCTTGCGGAGATCGCCAACCCTCACGCCCTCCACAACGGTCTTGTCCAGTCCGATGCGGGGGATCTGGATCCGGGCGATGGCCGATCCCTGATCTCGGTAGAGCATGGCCAGCCATTCCGGGTGGGGAGTGGGTGGCGGCTGGGGATCTCCGGATGGCTCCGCAGTGGGAGTCGGAGTGGGAGTCGGGCTCGGAGACGGCGGGCTTGGGTTGGGGTCGTCGGCAGACCGAGGGGTCTCGATGGGCTCGGGGGTGGCCGTGGGGTCAGCGGTGTCAGTGGGACCAGGAGTGGGAGTGGCGACGGGAGGAGGCGGGGCGGGCGCCCAAGCGCTGGATGCCTCCAGCAGGTCGGAGAAGTCGTCGTCCAGATCTTGCTGGGCCCGGGCCTCGATGACACCAGTTCCCCAGAGCTGGAATATTCCGAACAGCAGAATGATGAGCCCGAGGGCGATAATGGTCTTTCCGAGTGTGCCCAGAACCCGTACAACCGTCACGGCGGAAATTGTACGAGCAGGAGATGGACAACCCATGTCGTGCGTGAGCCATCAATAGAACTTGCCGGTGGGGTTGCGGCTGGCCGCCTGTGTGGATGGGTGGGCGGGATGGATACGGTGGGGCAATGAAGGTAGCTCTGAGTGTGCGGGACTTCTTGGACCGGGCCGAGACGGTGTACGGCGACCGGGTGGGGATCGTGGACGAACCGGATCAACCGGCCGAAGGGTGGGGCGAGCTGACCTACTCCCGAATGGGCGAACTAGCCCGAGCCCAGGCCGCCGCGTTGGACGAGCACGGGATCGGATTCGGGGAGCGGGTGGCCATCGTCTCCCACAACGCGGCCCGGCTCATGGTCTCCTTGTTCGGGGTGAGCGGATACGGCCGGGTATGTGTGCCCATCAACTTCCGGCTCAACGAAGAGGAGATCAGATACATCGTGGAGCATTCCGGGGCCACGATGCTGCTGATTGATCCGGAGTTGGAAGACGCATTGGCCGACGTGGACTGCCGCCACCGCCATGTAATCGGCCCAGAATCCGACCAAGCCCTCTACCGATTCGGCGTGGATCCCGAAGCATGGACTCCGGACGAAGAGGCCACGGCCACCATCAACTACACCTCGGGCACCACTGCCCGCCCCAAGGGGGTGCAGATGACCCATCGCTCGCTGTGGCTGAACGCCACTACCTTTGGCTGGGCGGCCGGGGTGAGCGACCGGGACGTGTATCTCCACACCCTGCCCATGTTCCACTGCAACGGGTGGGGCATGCCCTACGCCATCAGCGGTGCCGGTGCTCGCCACATCGTGCTGCGCAAGGTGGACGGCGCGGAGATCCTGCGCCGCGTAGAGCACCACGGCGTGACGTACCTGTGCGGGGCCCCCGCGGTGGTGGCCGCCGTTTTGGATGCGGCTCAAGATTGGGAAGGGGAGATTCCCGGTTCGGGACGAGTGCGAATGACGGTGGCCGGAGCACCTCCGCCCACCCGCACCATCGAGCGAATGGAGACCGAGTTGGGCTGGGAGTTCATGCAGCTCTACGGCCTCACCGAGACTGCGCCCTATCTGACCATGAACCGCCGCCGGGCGGAATGGGACCACCTGAGCCCGGCCGAACGGGCGGCCAAGCTATCCCGCCAGGGCGTTCCGGCACTGGGCATTTCGCTGGACGTAGACGAATCGGGCGAGATAATGGCCCGGGGCAACCATGTGCTGGAGGGATATTGGGAGCAGCCCGACGCCTCGTCCGACGCCCTGGCTGGGGGTTGGTTCCACACCGGTGACGGCGGCCTCATCGACGAGGAGGGCTACCTCACCCTGTCGGACCGCAAGAAAGACGTGATCATCTCCGGCGGGGAGAACGTGTCGTCGATCGAGGTTGAGGATGCTCTGTTCGCCCACGAAGCGGTGGCTGAGGTGGCGGTGATCGGCGTACCCGACGAGAAGTGGGGCGAGACGGTGAAGGCCCTGGTGGTGTTGGCCCCTGGCACATCGGCCACCGAAGACGAGCTGATTCAGCACTGCCGGAGCCGACTCGCCCACTACAAGTGCCCCACCTCGGTGGAGTTCCGCGAAGAGCTGGCCCGCACCGCCACCGGCAAACTCCAGAAATACCGCCTGCGCGAGCCCTACTGGGCCGACCACGACCGCCAGATCAACTGACTCGTCCGTTCTTGACGGTTCCAGCAGAACCGGGAATCGGACTGTCACTGCACCTTGGTACAATTCGCGGCAGGGCTTGTCTGCCTTGGCTTTGTGGGGCAAGTTCGCACAGTGAAGTCGGAAGAAAGGACTAGGCGGTGCCAATCGATTTAGACGAATTGGCCGGGATCGTTGCCACGGCCGAGAAGGCAACCGAAGAGTTGGGGAATGCCGATCTTCGCAAGGTCGCATTTGAACGCGTGCTGGACCACCTCCTCAAGAACGGTGACCCCAGTCCCACTGGCGAACATGTCACGGCAACACCGGTCCAGGTACCGACTACGGACCAGACAATGACATCGAGCGCCGATGGCGTGTTTGCCGATGAGCAGCAGCGTGTTGACGCCATAGCCCGCTACTTCAACATCGAACCAGAGGAAGTGGGCCACATATTTGAGACCTCAAGTGAGGAGCCTGTCTTGCAAGTCCATTCGGGTGGTTTGGCCGATTCTCGGGCTGAGGCGGCCCGTGAGATCGCTCTGCTCATTGGCGGAGCGCGCACTTCATTGGGACTAGACACTGCAACCACCCATATCCGCTTGGCGGTCGACGAATACGGGAAGCTTGACTCCAGGAACTTCATGGCAACACTGGGTGGGATGTCGGAGATATCGGTCCTTGGCAGACGCGGCTCTCCGAACCGACTTGTCCGTATGAAGGTGCATGGTGCCGAAAAGGCCCGGATAATTGCCCAGCGGCTGATCGGTGACTAGCGCGGCGGCACAGGGGGAACAAGAACCAGCAGCCGAAACTGCGGTCGGGAATTCACCGTTCCACGTAGGGCAGTTTCATTTTGAGGTTGAACGGGCTCTAGCTCTGTTCGAGGATGGCCATCACGACGAGGCGGTAAGAAAGGCCTCTCAGCGATTCATCAACCGGGTGCAGGGATGGGTCAATCGTCCCGACCTTGACGGAGTCGCTCTTATCAACAAGGTGTTCTCTTCGGACGCGCCACTTCTGATATTCAATGACCGCTCTACTCCCATTGAGCGAGACGAGCATGACGGGTACAGATTTCTTGCGGTCGGTTTGGCGAGTGCACTGCGGAATGTTGTCACCCATTACGACGACTACGGCCTGGACCAAGAGGCCGCGTGGGAATGGCTGGTCTTCATCAGCGCCATGCATCGTCGTCTGGATCAGGCTGAACAGGTGACTGAGCATTCAGCTTGACCACCCCAGAATGGTGATGCGAGAAGGCAGACTTCGCGCGGTGGGCGACAAATGCGCCGCTTGGGAAGAGTCCGGGTGTAGCGGGCGACCTTTCAGCCCAGCAATTTCTCGACGGC
>JAJEDQ010000123.1 GCA_022821445.1 Acidimicrobiia bacterium
CACCAGCCTCGAATGCGCAGACAACCGCGGCCGCGGCGCACCCCTCCGAGCCTTCGCTGCACTACCGTCGTCCACTGAGCCTCCGTTCGCAGTCCGGGATCCAACAGACCCCACACCGCCACGGAGGCTCAACCCATCAAAACACCAGAACCGTCAACAAGATCCATGGACATTACAACTAGTACGCAAAAGCCTCGAAGCACTCGTTTGCCACCTTGAACAGGCGAGCAGCTAATAGGCAGCCAGAACTGGGAATGGGTCTCCTCACCTCACCGCCGTTAGGGACTCTGCCGCAATCAATCATCCGTTGGTAGTACTGCCAGTACACAATGTCGATCTCGTCGAGAGATTCGAACGCTTGGACGCTGAAGAGATGGGGTGGGACTCTACACGCATGTCTGAGCTTTCTCTTCCAGAGAGGGGACACTGCTCAGAAATCGCAACCTCGACCGGACCTGCTTCGACCAGGTACGTGACGACACCGAGTACCAGACCGCCCCCCAAGTCCGTACTGAGCGGCGCAGACCCTAAAGGAGAGGATCGCAAAGTCCCTCGCACCGAACCCGATGACCCGCTGTCTGCCCGGCCCCCTAGACGACCGATGGTCGCTAGACCCGCCAACAACGCGAACCGCACTGCGCCGAATGCCGCTGACAGAGCCAGCGGGACGCCGTGGCTGACACTTGCGACACCGACAAAACCGGACGCTCACGGGCAGGGATCTCCCTATCGGGCAGGGTACCTGCTGCATCCCATCAGCCTTCATGCGGAGCGAAGGTCACCGGTGGCGCGGGGGCGGGTAGCGAGCCATGCGTTGATCTCTGACGCGTACCAGCGCACGGCGCGGCGGCCGACCCGGATCGGCTCGGGGAATAGGCCGTCGCGCATGAAGCTGTAGATCGAGCTGGTGGACAGGCGGCACAGCGCTTCCACTTGGCGGCGGGTCAACAAGATGTCATTGCGGTCACGAATATCTGATTCCATACCGGCCACTCTGGTCTGCTGCACCGGTTGGAACCGGTCGATAGCGCACTAACGACCGGTCGGAACCCTTACGAAGCGACCGCTGGGTATGGAACACATTCGGTCGATTTTCGCTATCCTCCGCTGTGATCCGCCCTGTCCAGCAACCGCCGAAACCTTGAAAACCGGGACACAGACAGGGGGATACAGTGGGGGAAGTGCAAGACATAACGAGCCTGTTTGGCCCCTCAACCTGGGGTTTTAGCCGATATTCGAATCCTGCCGTGGGCGCTCGAGCAGACCGACACCCGGCGCGGGAGACACGACCGAAGGACAGGCGATGGCGGAGGAGGCCGGTTTGATGCAGCGGGAACAACAGGCGGTGCTCGATATCCTCCTTGACAACATCCGGGACGACTACGCCGAGGGCAAGGGCGATAGAGGGGCTCTGCCGCGACTAGCCGTGGACAATGCATCCATAGAGTCGCTTGGTGCCTTTGCTGAGATTCACGAGGAGCTCTCCCGCCTTGTCGGTCCCAGCCACATCAGGACGAGGTACACACATAGAACGGCGACGGGAGGCTACGGCGTTTCCTACTATCGGGATCCGGTCATCACCAATAAGACCAACCGAGCCAATCGTGAGATTCAGGCAATTTGCCTGCCCACGAAACCCAAGTGGAGAGGTGTTCTTGAAGTCTATTTCAGCGGTCATGCCCAGGCGCCGGTGGAGTCTACGGACATCGAGATCGTGGATCGCCGTGAGGGACAACCGGTCTACCGCGTGAGGAATACGCCCACTCCCCAATTCGTCAGCCAGACAATCGACGCATTCGGACGCAGTTCAATCCTGGGTTGACCCCGGCCATCCCAATACAAGACAGGCACGAGAGCTGTGGTGTGCGCCTAAAGGTCCAGGCCCATCTCGCCGGGTCGGTCAAGATCAGGGCGGTGGGATTCGGGGCCAGTGATGTTGTCTCCGATGGTGGCCGCATGGGCGTCGAGGGCGCGTTGTGCGGCGTCGGTGATTGCGTCGAGGATGGCGGCGAAGTCTTGTTGGGGATCTTGGATCATGCCTGTTCGGGTGATCTCGGCCCATCTTTCGGCCAGTTCGGTTTCGTGTTGGTATGCGTTGTCGAAGAGGACGTCGAACCAGTCGCGGCCCGCTGTTGGGGGGTGTGCGGCGGTGTGGCGTGCGGTGAACTCGTCGAGGGCCGCGGCGGTGTTGATGGTGGGGTCTTGGAGGAGGCGGTTCAGGTCGTAGTAGTCGCGTGGGGCTAGGCGGTTCGGGTTTGCGATGCAGTCGAGCTTTGCTGCCGGCATCGAGGCCGGCGAGTATCCCAGGATGGGGTTGGTGGTGTCGATCTGGGGGTATCGGTCCAAGATGGTCCACGGCACTGCGGTGGGCCGGGCTCCGGGGTGCTGCCGGGGTTTGACGTCTGTGTAGATGACGCCGGTGGTGGCTCCGGGCAGTTCCCAGTAGATGTTGAGCTTGTTGGCGCCCCATTTGGTGTCGAACGCGGTCCCGTAGGCTCTCGATGCTCGTTTGAGCACTTGGTCGAAGAAGTGGTGTATGGCTTGTTTGCTGTCGTCGGTGTGGATCCAGTCGAAGTCCAGGTCCTCTGAGAACCGCCAGTCGTGCCGGTAGCAGACCCGAAGAAGGGTCCCGCCCTTGAACACCACACGGGGGACGCCTTGTTGGCGGGCGGCGATAGCGGAGACGATCTGGTGCTGGACCAGATCGGCCGGCTCCCATCGGCTGTGCCGGCTCGTTGGGGGGGGCTCATGTCGACACCGCGGCGGCCAGCGCGTCGGGGACAGCCGCCCAGCCGACCTTGCGGGCGGCGTCTCGGTAGGCGATGCGGGGCGGGCTGGCGGTGCGGTGCAGCGGCGCGAGGTGGATCCAGTCATCCCCGCGAAGAGCGGCCCCGCCCAGATCGGCCCACCGGGCGTCGACGTCAAACCCCCGGCTCTGTCCCGTGGAGGACTCGGCCAGCCCCTGGGCCAGCGACGAGACCCTTCGCAGCCCGGCCCGCCAGCCCAATTCGCCGGCAGCGTCGGCGACCTCGCCCGGCGCGCACACCTCGAAGCGGTAGGCCAGCATGCGGCCCACATACTCCTCCCAGCGGTGCGAGCGGTGCGGCCAGTGGGCGCACTCCAAAACCGCCCGAGCGGGCGTCGACACCCATGTGTGCTCCGTCAACCGCACCGCGCCCACCAAAAGCGACTCCGGCCTCTCCCGCCACGACACGAACCCGAACGGAGCGGTGTCGAACGCCACGCTCGCCTCCACAGTCACCTCCGGCCGGCAGATCAACGCCGTCCCCGCCATCCCCAAAGCGGTCAGACCCGAGATGCGGCGAACCGTGCCGCCGTAGGCCGCCTCCAGCTCCGCCTCCCACTCCGGCGTCCAATGGTGCGACACAGGGCCCGAGGCGACCAACAGATCCGACGCAGAGGGCCACGCCACACACCAGTTGCGCCACGTCCCCCGGCGGATCCTCTCCACCCTGCCCCCGACCTCCAACTCCCCCAAAGCCCGCAACGCCGAAGACGGGCGCACCCCAGCAGCACGCTCGAACTCCCTCGTCGAGAACACCGGTCCCAGACCGCCCAGAACCTCAACAGAGCCCATACGAGAAATATACCAGAGTCGATACGAGAAACATACACCTGGCGCGGCCCGCATCCCGGCCCCGCCAACACCAGCACACCCACACCCCGCCGCCGCCCGTCGATGGCGAAAAGCCGCACTCATGCCCGCCATCATGCAACACCCCGCCGGTCGCGACCGGTCGCAAACCCCCCACCAACCGGCTCCGACCGGTCGCAAACCGAAAAACCCGCCAACAGCCTGCCTCGGCCCAGAGCACCTCCGCAGATCCCCCGCATCCGCAACCCCCAATGCACGCAGCCCCACCAGCCGCCGACGCCGCCCACGGGCCTCCTGGGGTCATGAGTTCGACGCCGTGGGCTAGCGGCGGAAGCGGAGGGCTCGGGATCGGCGGCGTACGGCGATTTGGGCGGCGCGCTGCTGTGGGGTGGCTCGGGCGACGAAGTCCGGGAGGTGCTGGTCGATTTCTGCGAAGGGCACCACCAAGGCCTCGGGGGTGGGCATGGTGGCGCTGAGTACCCAGCGAAAGGCGATGAAGGCCTCTCGGCGGCCCTCGGTGTCGAGCCAGTTCTGCACGCCGGGGTCGTTGTGGGCCACAACGAGGCGGAAGCGTCCGTCGGGGTCGGCGGCGACTTGGGCGTTGTTGAGGCACACAGTGCGGTTGGCGAAGGCCAGCGGCTCGGGTTGCTGGCCGTCGCTGCCCAGGCGCTCGATCAAGAACCGCCCGGGCTCGTCTCGGGCCCAGTCCACCACGTACTCGCGGATCGAGAGGTGGTCGGTCTGCCCGCCGATGGGCAGCCAGTTCCCGTCATGGGGTGCGGCGCTGACCACGAAGCTGAAGCTGCCGTCGGCATCCACGTCGAAGTCGGCGCTGGAGCGCTCGGCGGTGATCCCCATGTTGCCCTGGTGCATCTCCCCGTGAGCGCTTTGGACCACGAACAGCGCCCCCGGCGGCAGCCGCCCGTCCACCCGATAGGTGTGCTCAGCGCTGATTGGAGCCCGCCAGTAGGTGTTGTCGACGTTGGGGCCGCCCCAGCGCATGACATCGTCGTTGTGGCGATATAGGGCTGGAAACGCCGGGTCGGCAAACTCCACCTGCTCCACCAACGCCCGGATGAGCAGCCGGCACAAGTGCCGATAGCCCTCGGCCCGGTCGCTGGCCCCGCGGGGGAAGCCTTCGTCCACAAGACGGTCGCCTGGCGCCTTCAATCGGTCGCAGAACTCCCGCCACGCCTCTCCTGATGCCTCTGCTTGTTCCTGGTTCCCGCGACAACGGTACCGAAATCCACCACACACCCCTGGGCCTTCTGCGAGGCGGCGCGGCAGCGATAGTGCGGGAGCTTCTGAGGAGCGGCGCGGGCGGCTGGGTTAGTGGGCTTCTTGGCGCCAGCGGTGGTAGGCGGCCCAAATGACCAGCATCGGGGGCAGCACAACTACGGCGGCGATGAGCGAGTAGATGACAGTGATGGCGGTTAGCAGGCCGAACTGGCCCATCGGCGCGATGGGGCTGAACATCAGCACCATGAATCCCAGCGCGGTGGTGAGCGCCGAGCCGATTAGCGCCCCGCCGGTGGTGCTCATTGTGGTGTTTATGGCCTCGCTGATCGATTTGCCGTGGTCCACTTCTTCGATGAAGCGGTGGGTGACGTGGATGGTGTAGTCCACGCCGATGCCGATGGACAGTGCGGTGATGAGTGCGGTGATCACGTTGTAGCTGTAGCCCAACAGCACCATGGTGCCCAGCACCCATACCAGCACCATCAAGATGGGCAGCACCGACAAGATGGCCAGCATGGGCCGGAACTCGGTGATCCAGAAGAACGGGACCAGCACCTCCAAAGCGGCCACGATGGTCAACATGATGGAGGTGGCCTGGCTCTCGGTGAGGCTGTCGGTTACCTCCAGCGATGTGATCTCGTTGGCCACCGGTGTGATGTCGCCGTCGTCGCCGAACCACAGCCCGTCCACGTCGGCGAACAGATCGCGGGTGCGATCGGCATCGCCGGTGAGCGCGTTGAACTGCAAGATGGTGCGGTCGTCGCTGCCCGCCGCCCCCAGTGCCACCACCGCGTCGAAGCGGGCCGGATCGTGGCTGCGCATCAGATCGAGCACGCGGTCGATGGTGTCCCTGTCGATCACAAGTGGACTCGAATTGTCGAGTGCCAACTCGCTTTGGATTTGAGCCTGCAAGTCTGAGGGCAGGTCCGCGAAGTAGGTGCCCAGCGAGCTGGTGATGGCGCTGCTCACCGCCTCGGGCCGCTGGGAGGGGTCTTCGATGGCCGCGGAGAAGTCCAACAGATTGCGCAGCGTGCGGTCGTCGGACAGGTCGGACTCCACCAGCACGGTGACCGGCTCGGTGTTGCCCCCGAGGTTCTCGGTCATGAACACCGCGTCTTCTTTGCTCTCGGTGCCGTCGGGGATGAAGTCGGCGGAGTTGAACTCGGTGCCGAGCTGGGTGGTGAGCGCCATGAAGACCACGGTGACGATGCCGGTGGCCGCCAAGATGACCGAGGGGCGGCGCACCGTGGCGCCCCCGATGGACTGAACCAGTTTGCCGGCGCCGGGGATGGCCTGGTCGATGGGCCGGATCTGGGGTGTTTTGCCCTTGGCCTCGCCTCGGCGGTCCAACAGTGAGCGCGCCGCCGGCACCGCGGTCAAGAACACGGCCAGGCCGCTGAACACGCCCACCGCGGCCACCACGCCGAAGTCGGCCAGCCCCGAGATGTCGCCGAACAGGTTGGTGAGGAAGCTGACGATGGTGGTCACCCCGGCCAAGCCCAGCGGGAGCATCACCCCGGCCACCGACTGGGAGATTCCCTCGGTGGTGCCGGCGCCGCCGGCTCGCACCTCGCGGTAGCGGGAGGTGACCTGTATGCCGTAGTCCACGCACAGCCCGATGAGCATCACCGGCACCATCTGGGCCAGCACGCTGGGCGCGCCGATCAAGTCGAGCCCGTCGGGGCCGAGCAGCCCCTGGAACCCGAGCGCCCACACGATGGTGAGGATCAGCCCGGCCATCGACAGCAAAACGTCGGAGAGCTGCCGGTAGAACAGCACCAGCAGCACGGCGATCACCAGAAACGCCACCAACATGAGGTTGCGGGTAGAACTCTGGCTGGAGTCGTCGGACTCCTTGTCGCTCTTGCCCTGAGAAGCGGCGCGGGCCGACTCCAACTCGGCCAGCGGTACCTGCTTCACTACCTCGTCGACGGCAAGCTGCGCCTCAGCCAGCCCGTCGGGGTCGCCGTAGGCGTTCATCGTGACGATGCCGATGCCGCCTATCACGTCGCCCTTGTGATTGCGGGCCACGATCTCATCCAAGAACACGGCCAGCGCGGCGTTGGACTCGTCGGCGATGGCGGCGTTTATCTCGCCTTGGGACACCAGAGCCAGATCAACGCCGCGGGGGTCGCCGCCGGGGCCAGCGAGCATCTTGGCCAGCACATGGCCCGGCGAGGTGGGCGGACGGTCTTGGAACAGGTAATCGGCCAGCTCCGGGTGGCCGGCGGCGGCGTTGGTGGCCGCGGCGGCATCGGCGGCGCCCGCGGGGCTCAGCACATCGCCCCGCAGCACCACCTGCATCACCTCGAGTTCGGCGGAGTCGGGAAAGCTCTCGGCCAAGTTGTCGATGGCCTCCACCAGCTCGCTGCCCTCGGGCAGGAACGCATCCGCCACGTCCGCGGTGTCAGAAGTTCTGGTGAAGCCGAATACCGCCACCACCGTCACTACCAGCATCACCGCCAGCGCAGCCCACGGACGGCTCCCAACCCAACGACCGTAAACCTGGAAAAACTTGTTCATGCCCGCCCGCCTGTCCTTGCCTTGAAGGGGTGTTTCGAATCCTCGTGAAGGTTACAGGACAGCAGTGTCAATATCGGACACAACCCGAAGGCTTCGGTCCGAGCCCAACCGAGCGCCACCAGCAGATTCAGCGGCGGGTGCGACAGCCTAGAACTCGACCACCGTGAGGTCGTCGCCCATGATGATCTCCCCCTCGAAATGCTCAGCGCCCAGCGCCCGCCATTCATCCTCCTGGCCCGCGGGCAGCGAGGGGATGTAGTGGGTAAGGATCAACCGGGCCACCCCGGCCCGCGCCGCAGTCCTCGCCGCGTCCTGCACCGTTGAGTGGTAGTCCAAGATGTCCAGGAACCGCTCGGAGGGAATAAGCCGCACCAAGTCGTCGCGCATCACGGTCTGCACATAGGCGTCGGCGCCATTACACAACTCGTCGAGCTCGTCGCAGGGCACTCCGTCGCCGCCCAGCACTGCGGCAACGCCCTTATGCTCCACCCGGAACGCCACCGACGGCTCCACCGGCGCGTGGTTGGTCCGCCCCACCGTGATAGCGGCCTCGCCCACCTCGAAACGGTCTCCCGCCGACACTTCTGCCACCTCCACAATGGGTTCCCAGGTGAGGTCGTCGTGGTGGGCCAGGCGGTAGCTGATGTCAGGGCCCAACATCGCCAACAGGCCGTCTGCCATCTCCTGGGTGCGGACCGGGCCGTACACCTTCAGCGGCGTGGGCTTGCTGCTCATCGTC
The DNA here is from genome assembly GCA_022821445.1 of Acidimicrobiia bacterium. Taxonomy (GTDB): domain Bacteria; phylum Actinomycetota; class Acidimicrobiia; order Acidimicrobiales; family Bin134; genus Poriferisocius. The sequence continues at coordinate 8,118 of JAJEDQ010000123.1, forward strand.
CAGTGCATCGAGACCACGTCGTTGAGCGAGCAGATGTGGTCGGAGTGCAGGTGCGTGAGCAGCACGGCATCCAGCCCCAGCGGCAGCACCCCGGCCGCCACCAGCCGCATCAGCGCCCCCCTCCCCGCGTCCACCATCAGCGTCGTGGCGCCGGCCTCAACCAGCGTGACCGGCCCGGCCCGGTTCGGATCGGGCAGTGGCGTGCCCGTACCGCAAAGCGTCACCTTCATAGCTGAGCCGATACTAGGCCGAAGGCCCCCCTTTCGCGCCCGCTGGGCAATCAGGCGCTTGAGACCCGCCCCAATCGGCAGCGGTGTATATTGGGCGGCATATCCAGCAGGAGGCTCAAGCCAATGACTGCCGTCGAATCCCAACCTGGAGTGTCGGATTATTCGCAGCTGCGGGATGTCTACTCAGAGCCGCTGCCGCGGGCCTCTCAGAAGGTGCTCGACCATTTGGACGCACACTGCCGCAGGTTCATCGAGATGTCGCCGTTTTGTGTCATCAGCTCCACCGGCGCTGGCGGACGGGCCGACGCCTCGCCCCGGGGCGACCCGCCCGGGTTCGTGAAGGTCGTCGACAAACACACCCTGTTGTTGCCCGACCGCCCCGGCAACAACCAGGTCGACACCATGCAGAACCTCTTGAACCACCCTGTTGTGGGGCTGCTTTTCTTCGTGCCGGGCATGAACGAGACGCTGCGGGTATGCGGCTCAGCGGAGATCGTCACCGACGAGCAGGCCTTGGCCCCGCTCTCGTTTGGCGGCCGAGCGCCGAAGTCGGGACTCAAGATAAACGTCAAGGACGCGTTATTGCATTGCGGGCGAGCGCTGCTCCGCTCC
>JAJEDQ010000070.1 GCA_022821445.1 Acidimicrobiia bacterium
TCAGGAGAATCCGACGTGGCGTCTACAAGCTCGGCTGAAGCGGCCTTCAGTCCGGTCTGGGCCCCTGCCTTCCAGGTGGGGCGGGCGTCTGTGTTCTTTGGCGACTGCTTGGACTGGTTGACCGACCAGCCCGCCAACTCGTTGCACGGCGTTGTCACCGACCCCCCCTACGGCCTGTTGGAGTATCGGCCGGATCAACAGCGAAAGCTCCGTCGAGGACGAGGAGGCGTGTGGCGCCTTCCACCGGCATATGACGGTCATCAGCGATCACCGGTGCCGAGATTCACCACGCTCACGGCAGCGGACCTTGATGCTTTGGACCGATTTTTTGCGGCATGGGCTGACGCGCTGTATCCCGTGTTGGTGCCTGGAGCGCATGTACTGGTTGCCTCAAATCCCCTGCTCTCGCACCGTGTGGCCCTCTCGGTGTGTCGCTCAGGTCTCGAGCGGCGGGGGGAGGTCGTCAGGTTGGTGATGACCATGCGGGGCGGAGACCGTCCCAAGAATGCTCATGAGGAGTTCTCGGACGTCACAGTCATGCCGAGATCCAAATGGGAGCCATGGCTCTTATTTCGCAAACCGCTAGACGGGCGGGTACAGGACAATCTTCGGAAATGGGGGACAGGGGGATTGAGGCGTGTCTCTTCAGAGCGCCCGTTTGCCGATGTGATTGCCTCTGCGCCCACCCGGCCCGACGAACGCCGTCTTGCTCCTCACCCAAGCCTCAAGCCCCAAGCATTCCTGCGCCAAGTAGTCAGGGCGATCCTGCCGCTGGGAAAGGGGATCGTGCTTGACCCGTTTGCAGGATCGGGTTCGACCATCGCGGCTGCTGAGCACATTGGCTATGAGAGCATCGGGGTGGAGTCCGATCCTGAGTACTTGCAACTGGCTCAGTCGGCTATCCCCCTGCTGAAGGACTACAAGCCCTCCTGTGAGCCGGCACCGTCTTCCGATTCGACATCGAGGTAGACCCAATTGCTCCTCAGCTTTTGAATGCCTTCTTTATGGAGGGTTGCTGTACGAGTGCCGAGCTCACTCCGATCGTTTTTTCTGAAATCTTCAACTCCCACATGCGATAGGTACACCTCAGTGAACTTCAACGCCCGACGGTCAATGGCTGGCTCTGTCTCGTTGTCGACTCGATAGACGAAGACGCAAAGCCACTGCTCCCGCGCCCCATGGGTGTCAACCGCCCCACCCTTCCTGACCGTGGTCTTGATCTCAACGCCTTCGTCTCCAGCTTTCACCGAATCGTTGGCGAACTTTCCCTTGACAATCAGATCGGGGTGCCCGTTGTGGTAGCGATTCTGAGTGAGGACTCGGGAGTGTTTCGCCAGGCTTGCCGTGATCATGTCCGAAAGGGTTCCGGACAAGTTGGCTTTTCGTAGCATGTCTTCGAGCCGGTCAAGACCCTTGTTCGTGAGGTGTTCGTTTACGTCGTAGAAGAAGTCGTACACGTCTTGCATTGCAGACGTGAAGTCATGGAGGCGCAGTTCATAGGGCAGGTTAATGTCCGGTCAATAGCCCGAATGGAGCAACTGCTCCGTCTGGGAAATCGCGAAGGTTGTTGGTAACGAGCAGGTCGCAGTCGGCGTTGACTGCTGCGGAGAGGACATGAAGGTCGTCCGCGTCAGGGAGAGCAACAGGTAGAAGCGTGATCTTGGCGGCAACCACGTTCGATTTGGGGAATGCCGCGTCGATAGTGGAAATGAGATAGTCGACTCGGGCGGGCTCGATTCCCCTTTGGTTGGTGAGCACGTTGCGAGTCTCGTTCAGAACTTCGTTGCTCCAGCGAAGTTCGATGAGCCTGGCTTCGGCGATAGTGAAAAAGATGTCTCGGATTTGGGCATCGACGAGGATGTTGGCGTCGAGGAAGATGCGGGGGCGTCTCAACGGCGCTCAGTCGTAGAGGCCGAGTTCTTGCGACGTACGGATGATCTCGCTGATTTGTTCTGAGCGCTGGTGCCGGCAGCGCTCGCGGTAGGCGAGCAGATCGGGGGTTGAGATGCGTCGGTGAGTTCCGACTCGGGTGGCGGGCAGCTTCCCCTCATCTACGAGTTTGACCACGGTGGGCCGGGTGACATCGAGGAGGTCGGCGGCTTGTCCAGTGGTCAATACGGGGGGGAGGGCTTGAAGCTCAACAGCGTGAGCGCCTGGACCCATTCTGAGAAGGTCCACGATGGCCAGCGCTATCTCTCCCGCCACCTCGCACTCCGAGTCCTTGACACCGAGTCGCAGCGAGGCTCCGTCGAGCAGCTTCTTGGAGACGGCCTCAGCAAAGTCCGAATACGCCGTGGCGTCTGATGCGCCGTCGGGTCTTGAGGTGGTCGCGATGGCCATGAAGCCAGTCTAGCCACAAACGCAAGAAACGAAAGCAAGTATTTGCCCTCAGCCCTTGAGGGCGGCGAATAGCTCGGCGACTAGGGGTTGGGGGGCGCCGTGGAGGGAGAGGTGGATGCGGTCGGCGAGGCCGCCGAAGCGGGACTTGATCTCGGCGGCGGCTTCAGAGGGGGTGCCCTGGACGCTGAGGGTGTGGACCATCTCGTCGTCCCACACGTCGCCGATGTCGCCCCAGCGGCCCTGCTTGGTGAGGCGGTTGAGCTCGTCTTGGAGCTCGCCCCAGCCGTGGGCGTCGAGCACTACCCGGTAGGCGGGGGTGGAGCCGTAGAAGCCGAGGTTGGAGCGGCAGAGCTGCTCCACCCGCCAAGCCTCCGCCTCGTCGGCGTCATCGTCGTACAACCCCACGATCACCCCTACGCCGAAGGTGAATTCGTCCCGGCTGCGTCCGGATGCGCCTAACCCTGCTTCCACCGCGGGCAGCGTCTTGGTGCGCAGGAAGCGCTCAGAGCAGAACGGGTGGATCAAGATGCCGTCGGCGGTCTCGGCCACCATCTTGGTCATCTTCGGGCCCAGCGCCCCGGCCCAGATGGGGGGCGTTCCCCACTCCAGCGGTTCGGGTTCGAAAATCGGGGTGGAGAGCGTGAAGGTGTAGTAGTCGCCCTTGAAGTCGAGGGGATCGCCATCCTGCCACCGGGCGAATATGGCCTTGGTGGCCGCCATCAGCTCTCGCATCTGGGCCACCGGGCGGTCCCACACTGAGCTGTAGCGCTTGGTGATGTGGGGCTTGATCTGCGATCCCAGGCCCAGGGCGAACTTGCCGTCCGACAGCCTATGCAGGTCGAATGACTGGTAGGCCAGGTGCATCGGGCTTCGGGGCAGGGCGATGGCCACGTTGGTATAGAGGTCGAGCCCGGTGTGCTCGGCCGCGGCCAGCAGCGGGAAGAACACGTCGCGCTGGCCCTCGAAGGTGAACACCCCGTCGACCCCCATGGCCTGGTAGGCCTCAGCCTGAGCCCGGACCCCCGCCAGATCGGCAGATAGCGGCATGTCGATCTTCATGAGTTCCTCCTCGTCTGGCTGCCCACAATGTCGATCTTCACCGTCAGGAGCCTTTCAAGCGGGGGAACATCGGGAACGGCACTTCCTCGGCGTCCTCCTGTTCGGGCAGGCCACCGGCGAAGACGGGCCACACCGTCTCGGCGGTGTGGGGGTGGGGGAGCGACCAGTCGAATTCGTGGTCGATGCCCAGCATGTTGGTGAACGGCCACATCAGGCCCCGGAAGTAGACATGGGTGCCGTTGCGAACCTTCTCCTCGAAGGTCCAGGTGTTCATCAACCGGTAGGCATCGGCCTGGGCTTTCTTGACCGCGGCCAGGATCTCGGGCATTTCCTCCTTGTCCACCGGCACCAGCTCCCCGCCGGGGCGGGGCTCGAACACCGACATGGCCTCCAGCCAGGCCAAGTTGTCGGCCGGCACCGAGAACGTGGTGGACAGATCGTTCACCCGATTGTGGATGCCGGGCCGGAACACCAGGCCCACCACCAGGTTTTGATAGGGCACATCGGAGGCCACGTGGCTCCAAGGGATCCAGCTCTGGGCCAGCGACGAGAACTCCCGCACGATCATGTGGCGCCCGTTGGGCAGCGGATAGGGCCCGGTGTCGCCGGTGCCCAGCCGGGTGTCCAAGTAAAGCAAGAACAGGTATTGCTGGAGCCCGGCCACGAATCGGCGGGCGGTGCGATTATCGCTGTCGCCCTCCACCGGCCAGGCGGCCTCATGCAGGGTGCTTATGATCTCGGGGTCGCAGGTCCGCAGCGTGTCGGCCGCATCCCAGCACGAGCGGAAGCCGTCGCCCCGCCACGGCTCCACCCAGCGGATCCAATAGTCCATGAGGAAGCGCACCCGGTCTTCCACGTCGTCCACCTGGGTGGTGAGCCCCATGGCCGACAACTCCTCGAGTGCACGCCAGCCGCCGAACGGGATGCACACCAGGGCGAAGGGGTGGGCGTTGGTGGTCTGGGTTCCCGGTCCCCGCATCTTGGCCCCTAGCTCGGAGGCATCGAGCACCTCATCGCAGCGGGCCAGAATGTCCGGCCAGCGCAGCCAGGCCTCCATGCCCGAGTAGCCGGTGTACTCCCGCACCGGGATCAGTCCCGAGGTGAGGCCGGTGCGCTTCTTGGAGTTCTCCGACACCAGGATGTCCCAGAACTCCACCACTCGGTTCAGCTCCACAAGATCGAGCGGAATGGTTTGGGGCATGGCTGATGACACTAGCCATCGGTTTGGCAGCAAGGTGTGTCGTGGAAGGCAGGCTCGGCCTACGATCCTTCAATGCTTGCGGCGATTATGCGAGAGGTGGGCGAGGTCAATCTGGACGTGTGCGACGACGTCGAGATGCTGGATCTGGGCCCCGATGATGTAGCCATCAAGATCACCCACACCGGGGTGTGCCACTCCGACGTGTCGGCCATGAACGGGACCATCCCCCAAGCCCCCCCGGCGGTGCTCGGCCACGAGGGTGCGGGGATCATCGAGGAGGTGGGTTCCAATGTGGACGACCTCGCCCCTGGCGACCACGTGATCGTGATGTGGTCGCCGCCGTGCGGCGTGTGCGTGTATTGCACGGGCCGCCACCAGCCCAACCTGTGTCCCAACATCACCTTCGGCACCATGGCCCGCACGAAGTTCAGCCAAGGCGGCCAAGAGCTCTTTGGAATGGCCGGAGCGGGCACCTTCGCCGAGAAGATGCTGATGCCCCGCCAAGGAGTGGTGAAGATCGATGACGACATCCCCTTGGACGTGGCCTCACTCATCGGCTGCGGGGTGATGACCGGGGCCGGGGCCGCATTGAACACGGCCAAGATCAGCCCGGGCTCCTCCGCGCTGGTGATCGGTGCTGGAGGGGTCGGCGTGTCCGCCATCCAGGGGGCGAGGATCGCCGGGGCCGCTGAGATCGTGGCGGTGGACAAGAACCCGGCCAAGCTCGACGAGGCCATCTCTTTCGGGGCCACCCACGCGGTGCTGCCCGAAGACCTGGAGGGGGCCAAGAACGAGATCACCGGCGGCGACGGATTCGACTACGCCCTGGAGTGCGTCGGCGTGCCCGCCCTCATGCGCACCGCCTACGACATGACCCGTCGAGGCGGCACCTGCTGCATCGTGGGCGTGGGCCGCATGGAGGAGATGGTCTCCTTCAACGCCTTCGAGCTGTTCTACAACGAGAAGACCCTGATCGGCTCCTACTACGGCGGCACCGATGCGCGTACCGACTTCCACCGACTGCTGCGGCTGTGGAAGAACGGCAAGCTCGACTTGGAGCGCATGATCACCCGGCGCATCACCATCGACGAGATCAATCCGGCCCTCGAGGCAGTGCGCAACGGCGAGGTTGTGCGCCAAGTGATCGAGTTCTGACGAGCGATGCCCACTGAGCAAAGAGTCATCGAATTCTGATGGGTACAGCGGTAGGCCGGGGCAGCCCGGTATTCTCGGGCATCTCCGGCCGGGGCTGGCTGATGAGATTCGACACGCCGGACGACGTGATCGCGGTGCTTGATGCTGGCGACGATGTCGCCTCCGAGACGGTGGCGCTGGTGAAAGACGCCGGGGCCACGTTCCTGGCGCCCATTGAGGCCGATCTGGCCGGAATCCTGTGCCGGTCGGGCGACATAGAGAGCCATTTGGCCATCATCAGCCGAGACTTCCAGATCCCCTGCCTTATGGGGGTGGAGTTCGACGGCGACGAGCCGGCTGATGGGACCACGGTGATCATCGACACCGACGCGGGCACCATCTCGGTGGACGGGGAGGGCTAAATCGATGGCGGAGCGGCTTCGGGCTGATTTGGTGCTGGAGTACCCCTTCACCCGGACCACCGGCCCGGTGATCGGCGCTTTTTTGACCGGTCTGCGAGAGGGGATCATCCTGGGCATTCGCCGCGCCGACGAGACGGTGCTGTGCCCGCCCACCGAGTACGACCCGGAGAGCTCTGAGCCATTGACCGATTTGGTGGAAGTGGGCCCGGGCGGGGAGCTGGTGAGTTGGACCTGGGTGGACCCGCCCCGATCCCAGTCTCCATGGGATCAGCCCCACGGCCTGGGACTCATCCGCCTCGACGGCGCCGACACACCAATGGTCCACGGACTCTTGGTGGAAAGCCCCGAAGGGTTGTCGGTGGGGATGCGGGTGACCGCCAGTTGGCGGCCGGAGCGAGAGGGCCATATCGCCGACCTTGAGGGCTTTGTGCCCGAGGGCGCCGACCAATGAGCGCTGATCCGAGCATCCCCCCCGCCGCGCTCTCGGGCGAGGTGAGCCTGCCCGAGCAACTGGCCGATGTGGAGCTGGTTCGGTCGGTGCGAACCCCCATCCGCCTGGAGTACGACTTCATCCCCGGCTCGGCTTCTTCGGGGTATCTGAACGCTTTCGCCGACCGCAAGATCCTCGGACAGCGGTCTCCGGTGGACGGGGCGGTGTTCGTGCCCCCTCGGGGGGTGGACCCCCGCCACGGTGCGGCCACCCCCGACTATGTGGAATTGCCCGACACCGGCCATGTGGGGGGCTTCTGCGTTACCCGCCTGCCCATTCCGGGCCGGGACGATCTGGAGATCCCCTACGTGAGTGCCTGGATCCACCTCGACGGCGCCGACATCGGCTTT
>JAJEDQ010000114.1 GCA_022821445.1 Acidimicrobiia bacterium
CTCGCGCACCGCCACCATCCCCACCTCCGGCAGCGTCACGCTGACGGTGGCCACCGCCGACGACAGCGCCGACGAGGCCGACGGAGCCGTCACCGCCACCATCAACACCGGAACCGGCTACACCGTCTCCGCCACCGCCGGATCGGCCACCGTCGCGGTCTCAGACGACGACGACCCGCCCCCGCCGCCGCCTGCCGCTCCCGAGGTGAGCATCGCCGCGGGCGCCGGGGTGACCGAGGGCGGCTCAGCGGTGTTCACCGTCACCGCCGACCCCGCGCCGACAGCGGCTCTGGACGTGACCGTGTCGGTAACCGCAGCGGGCGACTACGGCGTGACACCGGGCTCGCGCACCGTCACCATCCCCACCTCCGGCAGCGTCACGCTGACAGTGGCCACCGCCGACGACAGCGCCGACGAGGCCGACGGAGCCGTCACCGCCACCATCAACACCGGAACCGGCTACACCGTCTCCCAGACCGCCGGCGCGGCCACCGTCGCGGTCTCAGACGACGACGACCCGCCCCCGCCGCCGCCTGATCCCGGCTTCGCCGTACACGACGCCGCCGGGACCGAGGGCAGCACGCTGAGATTCCGCGTCACCCTCAACACCGCCCCGCGCACCGCACATGCGCGCGTCTACTGGTGGACAGCCCCCTACAGCGGCAGCAGCAGCCTCGCCGCCACGCCCGGTGCCGACTACAGCAGCCGGGCGCGCGGCTGGCTCGTCTTCGGCCCCAACGACACCGAGAAATGGGGCGATATCCCCCTCCCCGAAGACAGCCAACAAGAAGCCGAGGAGAAATTCCACGTCAAACTCGTCTACGCCATCCCCCGCAACACCCCCATCGCCACCGCCCAAGCCACCATGACCATCACCGACAACGACTAACACAACACATCCAACGCAACACATATTGAAAAAACAGAGGCGCGCTGTGTAATTTCGAGGGGTGGACGGCGAGCTGATCCCGCGTGCGGCTGCTCCGGTGGTCGAGGCCGCGCTCGGGCGGAGCCCGGTGGTGGCGCTCATCGGGGCTAGGCAGTGCGGCAAGACGACGCTGGCTCGCCAGTTCGTAGCGGCGGACTCGCCCAACTACTTCGACCTTGAGGACCCGGTCAGCCTTGCCCGCCTCGACGAGCCGATGACCGCGCTCGGCCCGCTGGCGGGCCTGGTCGTCATAGACGAGGTCCAGCGCCGGCCGGACCTGTTTCCGGTGCTGCGCGTGCTCGCGGACCGTGAGCGCAGCCCGGCCCGGTTCCTGGTGCTGGGCAGCGCCAGCCCCGATCTGCTCCGCCAGAGCGCGGAATCTCTCGCCGGGCGCATCGAGCACCTGGAACTCACCGGCTTGCAGGTGGCCGAGGTCGGCGCCGAGCACCTGGACGCGCTGTGGCTGCGCGGCGGGTTCCCCCGCTCTTTGCTCGCCGACAGCGACGAGGACAGCCTGATCTGGAGGAAGTCCTACATTCAGTCATTCGTGGAGCGCGACCTGCCCCAGTTCGGAACAGGGCTCCCCGCGCCGACCATCCACCGCCTCGTACACATGCTGGCCCACTTCCACGGCCAGATCGCCAATCTCCAAGCGGTCGCCACCGCCTTGGGCATCAGCGAGACCACCGTCCGACGCTACCTGGACCTGATGGAGCACCTCTTCCTCATCCGCCAACTCCGCCCGTGGCACGAGAACCTCCGAAAAAGACAGGTCAAGCGCCCCAAGCTCTACTTCCGCGACCCTGGGCTGCTCCACCACCTCATCGCCAAAAACACCATGGACGAGCTGCTCACCGACCCCCGGCTCGGAGCGTCCTGGGAGGGCTTCGTCCTCGAGAAGACCCTCGCAGAAGCCCGCCCCGACCAAGCGTACTTCTGGGCAACCCACGCGGGCGCCGAACTCGACCTGCTGCTCTTTTCGCAGGGCCGCAGGATCGGCGTGGAGATCAAAAGAATCGACGCCCCCCGCCGCACCCCGTCCATGGCAACAGCGCTGCGCGACCTCTCCCTCGACGCGCTATACGTCCTCTACCCCGGCAACCTCCGCTACCAGATCAGCGAGCAAATCACCGCCATCCCCGCCGCAGAACCCTTCCCAACAGACACAACAGCCCACAGCGCCCGCTGACGCAGGCAACCTCAGGCGGACCGATCTCAGCAGCACCGCATTGGCCTGGGCGTAGACCCTTACCGACTGTGTGACGAGAGACTCGGACAGCGCCCCTAAGAGCGCTCCGGCTCCGCGCTCAAAACTTCCCGATGCCTTGGATCGTCGCCCACGCTACCGATTGGATGGTTTCATCGCGGACCACCGCGGCACCCACTCGTGTGTGGGCCGCGTGTGGACCAGCTGCAAGGTCGGCGGATCACCGACAACCACTAATCACATCGCATGTTGAAACAGCAGAGGCGTATCGTGTGATTTCGAGGTGTGGATGGCGAGCTGGCGTTCGTGGGCTCTGCGGGCTTCGCGTCGGGTCTTGTTGTCGGAGTCAGGCCGGTTGGATCTGGTTCAGCTGCTACCCATCTTGCTGGCTTTGTTTACTTGCGCGTGTTGGGGCTGGTATTTTCTGGGCCATGGCGTTTAGGATTTCTGGGCATAACCCGTCTACCCCCCCCCCCCCGGGCTCTGGGATTGCTTCGTTGATGGGGTTGATGCGGCGGGTGCCGCTGCTGGGGTGTGGGGTTGCGCTGGCGGTGCTGGCCGCGGTGCTGGTGCTCACAGGCCCGCCGACGCCTGAGGCAGGCGCCCAGTCCCTTATCACCGTCCAGTTCGACAGAGGCGACTACCAGGCCGCCGAGGGCGGTTCGGCCCGCCCGAAGCTGATGTTCAGCCACGCGACCTCGTCAGCGGCAACGTTCACCATCGTTCCAATCAACCGCACTGCTAAAGGTATCGGTGTCGGCGGT
>JAJEDQ010000075.1 GCA_022821445.1 Acidimicrobiia bacterium
TCGCCCTCGGGCTGTTGTTCAGCCAACGGGTTCGGGAATCAAGAAGGCGTCGAGGCGGTCGGGTCCGTTGGCCCAGAACACCGGGGTCTTCTTGCGAACGCATCCGGGAGCCAGCTCCGCAGATGCCACTCGATCCAAGAACACCTCCAGCGCCACTCTTCCCTCCAGGCGGGCCAGGCTGGCGCCGGGGCAGATGTGGGGGCCGCCGCCGAAGGCGATGTGGTCTTTGGGGCGGTCCCGGTCGAGCCGGAACTCGTCGGGGTGGTCGAAGTAGTCCTCGTCCCGGTTGGCCGACGACACGCCGAACACGATCTTGTCGCCACTGCGCATCGGAGGGCCGAACACATCGGTGTCCACGGTGCAGTCCCGAATGAGCATGTGGGCGGGGGAGTCGATCCGCAGCGATTCCTCCACTGCCCGCTCAGAGAGGCTCCGGTCGGCCTTGAGGGTGGCGAACAGCTCGGGGTCGCCGATGATGCGCCACAGCAGGTTGCCGATCAGGTGCCGGGTGGTCTCGTTGCCCGACATGATGAGGAAGGCAAGCTGGGTGCGTATCTCCACGTCGGTTAGGCGGTGTCCCTCGATCTCGGTGTTGATGAGCCGGGTGACCAGGTCGTCGGGTGCCGCGTCGCTGGCCCTCCGCTCGGCGATCAAGGCGTCGATGTAGGCGCAGAACTCTGGGTGGGCGCCGGCCAGGCCCTCGCCCCGCTCGTTGCGGTTGGTGCGGGGGTAGTCACCCAGCACCACCTCGTCGGTCCAAGCGTGGAACTGCTCCCAGTCCTTGGCAGGCACCCCGATGAGGTGGGAGATCACGTTGATGGGCACCGGGGTGATGAACTCAGCCACCAGCTCGCCGTGGCCCCGCTCCAAGATCGGGTCGAGATACTGGTGGCACAGGTCTCGCACGAACGGCTCGGCTCGCATCGACTTGTGATGGGCCACGGTGGCGTTGATGATCCGTCGCACCTTGCCGTGGCGGGGCTCGGGGATCTCGCTGATGAGCTTCTCCTCCTCGGGAACCACCACGCCGGGATCGCGGAAGCTGGACACGAAGGTCTCCACGTCCCTGGTGGCCTCCAAGACATGGTCGAACTTGGTGAGGTACCAGCCGGTGGGTGTTCGGGCCACCGGGCACTCCGAACGCAGCTCGGCCAGCGTGTCGATGGGCACCTCCTCGGGGTAGGCGAACGGGTCGAACGCCTCGGCCTCATCGGTGCCGGGGAGCGGATCAGACGTCAAGCTCATAGATCTAATCGTGCCACGTCTTGCCAAACCTTGCGGCTTCGCTCACGAGGCCGAGAAGACGGCGATGCGGGACCACTGGTTGGGATCTGCCTCGTCGGCTTCGCCGTAGATTGGCCGCAGCTCGAAGTGCAACTCTGAGATGTGCCCCTCTGACTGGCGCTGTCCCAGCCAGTCGGCGAAGCCGAACTCCTCGAAATGGGCAGAGTTGATCCCGAGCGCGAGTCGAGCACCGGGGCTGGCCGCCCGGATCAGTTTCAAAATGGTCTCCGGACCGAAGATCCCATGCGTGAACGCTCCTGAGCTCACGATGCCGGCGTAGGCACTTTCGGCCAGCTCGGTCTGACCGGTGAGGTCGGCTTCTATCAGTTGGCGGTACACAGGACTGCCGTTGGACGTCTTGGCCGCGGCTTCGGCCAGCATTTCCGGAGAGATATCGATGCCGTCGATAACGGACACACCCAACTTGGCCAACTCGCCCCCGACGACTCCAGTTCCACAGCCCACATCCAGCACAGGCTGGCTCCTTTGAGTGAATCCATCGCTGAAGACCTTGACCACCTCTTGGTGGTAGACGTATCCGCTGTCAACGATGAAACCCGACTCGTACGTATTGGCCCACGATGCGTACAGCTCCCGATTGGCCTCCGGACCCTTGGCCGCATAGGCCCTTTCGAGCGCGAGCTCCGTGGCCCTAGATCGTGGCCCTGTTTGCTCTGTCATCACCCCTCACGGTAGTGACCACCCCGGTTGAAGCCCCCATCTCCCGGTAGTGTGCCCGGCGATGGAGTTGGTGATCGGCTCGGTGTTCAACAATGCGGCTGCGACCGTGCCGCATCGCCCGGCAGCGGCGCTGGACGGGCAAGTGCTCACCTACGGGGAGTTAGGCCGACAGGCCAATCAAATGAGCCATGTGCTGGCCGGACTCGGGGTGAGTCGGGGCGACCGGGTGGTCACCTGGAGCGACAACAACCTGGCGTCGGTGTCCCTGTTTGTGGCTCTGGCCCGAGCGGGGGCGGTGTTCGCCCCGGCCAACGCCCGGCTGTCGCCCGAGGAGGCAGCCGAGATGGTGGGCCTGGCCCGACCCCGGCTGCTGGTGGTCGATTCTGAACATGCCGAGGCTGGACAGGCGGTGGCCGACGCCGTGGGGGTGCCCCTTTGGCGGTTGGGAGGCACCGGTCCGGGGCTCGATCTCGTGACTGAGGCCCAGTCGGCATCGGATGCCGCGCCAGCGCCATCGGGAGTGGGGGAGCGCGATCCCCATGTGGTGTTCTTCACCAGCGGCAGCACCGGGAAGTCCAAGGGCGTGGTGCTGTCGCACCGGTGCAATTGGCTGCGCACCCGCACTCCGGCGCTGCTGGAACCGAGAGGTGCCACGGTGTGCATGTTCCCGATGTTCCACATGGGAGCGTGGACCATCGCTCTTCAGGCCTGGCAGGCCCGGGGCTTGGTGGTGTTCACCGACCGGGCCGACGCCGATTTCCTCATCGATGCTGTGCACACCCACCAAGCCGCCTACATGAACTGCATCCCCGCGGTGTGGCGCCGGGTGCTGGAAGCCGGTCGTTATGCCGATTTGGCCTCGCTCCGATTCGCCACTTCCGGCACCTCGGCCACCCCCCCTGAGCTGCTGGCCGACCTGAAGGGCGCGTTCCCCAACGCATATCGGCGGGTCTTCTACGGCTCCACTGAGGCCGGCTCGGTCACGATGCTGGACGATCCCGACATGGAGTCTCGTCCAGGAAGCTGCGGTCAGGCCCACACCGGTGCGGAGGTGCGCCTCGACCAGGGTGAGCTCCAGACCCGGTCGCCCTTCATGTTCGACGGCTATTTCGACAATCCCGACGCCACCGCTGAGGCATTCACCGAAGACGGCTGGTTCCGCACTGGCGATCTGGCCGAGGTGGACGGCGACGGCTTCTACTCCATCGTCGGGCGGGTCAAAGACGTAATCCGCACCGGCGGCGAGACGGTGTCGCCCGCTGAGGTCGAAGGCCATCTGGCTGATTTCCCCGGTGCTGCCGAAGTGGCGGTGGTGGGCATTCCCGACGATCGCTGGGGCGAAGTGGTGTGTGCCGTGTTCGTGCTGGCGTCGGGCGTTGCCCGGCCCACTCCCGATGCCGTGCAAGCCCACCTGAGCAACCGCCTGGCCCGGTTCAAGCACCCTCGCCGGATCGAAGCCATGGATATCATCCCCCGCACCCCCGCCACCGGCCAGGTCCGCCGCCGCGACGTGGTGGCGGCAGTGTTGCCAACCGACGGCTAGTACTCCTCATTGGGGTTGACGATTCCCTCCAGGGTTTGCCCGTCCAAGCGGCGCTGAAGATTGTCGGTGAAGGGGGCCATGAGGAAGTCCCAGGATTCGGGCATGCACCAGGACACATGGGCGCTGAGCCTGACCTGGGTGTGGTCGTACAGCCAATGGCCCTCGGGGAGGGGCTCGGGCTCTACCGTGTCCAGCGATGCCCGGGCGATTTGCCCGCGGTCCAGCGCAGCCCGCAGGGCGTCTTGGTCGATGAGGTCGCCCCGGGCGATGTTGATGATGTGCGCGCCCGGCTTGACTTTGGCCAGGGTGTCGGCATCCAAGAGGTGATGGGTGGCGGCGGTGGCCGGAGCGGCCACCACGATGTGATCGGAGCGCTCCAACAGATCGTCCAACGAGGTGGCGATCTGCACCCCAACCAGAGGCGAAGGCGCCGCGGTGCGTCGCAAAGCCGACACCGTCATATCGAAGGCCAGGGCCCGGCGGGCCACCGCGGTGCCGATGCCGCCCAGGCCGATGATGCCCAGGGTCTTGCCGTAGAGCGCCCCCAAATCAGCGGTGAACCACCGCTCAGGCGGGCTTTGCAGCCACACATTGGGCAGGTCCTTCTCGAAGGCCAGCATCATGGCCAGGCACCACTCGGAGATGCCGATAGCTGAAGCCCCCCGTGAACAGGTCATCACCCGGTCGCCCAGCAGCTCAAGGGGGAACCCGTCGATCCCGGTGCTGGTCACATGCACCCACTCCACGCCCCGGTCCAGCAGCTCGCCCAAGTTGGGATAACCCCGGGGAATGGTCAAAAGCACATCGCCAGACGCCCTCTCGGGGATGTCGCCCTGGCGGGGCACGCACACGAACTCCACGGTGTCGAATCGGGCGATGATCGGGTCGAGCCGCCCGTCTTCCATGTGGTGTAGCACTCGCACGGGGAGGAGCCTAGGGAACGGTGGGCGGGACCGTCGGTGATTCCTGGCTCGGATTCGGCTGGGTCCGACCGCATAAGGTCGGGCCGTGAAATCTGAGGCTTTGTCCCACATTCGCGTCTGCGACTTCACCGGACAGTTGGCCGGAGCCGGGGCCACCCGGTGGATGGCCGCCTTCGGGGCCGAGATCATCCGCATTGAGGATCCCGTGCGCCTCGGCAAATGGGATGTGCTCCGGGGAACGTCCCCGTTTGTGGACGAACGCCGGGGCCATGAGTTTGGCGGCTGCTTCAACAACCACAACGTGGAGAAGCTGGGGGTCACGCTCAACCTCCGCACCGAGCGGGGCAAAGAGCTGCTGGCCGAGATCATCGCGGTGAGCGATGCGGTCACCGAGAACTTCGCCGCCGGGGTGCTGGAGCGCTTGGGCTTTGGCTACGACCGTCTGAAAGAGATCAAGCCCGACATCCTGTATGTGTCCAACTGCGGGTTCGGCCACATCGGCCCTTACCGCAAGTACAAGACGTGGGGCCCGATCGTGCAGGCCTGCTGCGGGCTCACCTTCACCTCCGGGCTCCCCGACATGCCCTCGGCCGGGTGGGGCTACTCCTATATGGACCACCACGGCGGGAACTTCATGGCCATGGCCATCATGGCCGGGCTCATCCACCGCAGCCGCACCGGCGAGGGCCAATGGATCGACATGTCGTGTACCGACGCCGGGGCCACCATGCTCGGCCCGGTGGCATTGGACCACACCGTGAACGGGCGGCCGTTGCGGCGCGACGGCATGCCTTATTCCAACCGCAGCCAGTTCCCGGCCATGGCCCCCCACGGCATCTATGAGGCCGACGGGCACGACGCCTGGCTGGCCCTGGCGGCCCGGGACGACCGCGATTGGCAGGCCATCGCCGGGCTTTTGGGCATCAACGACCAGCGCTTCGACGACCTGGCCGGGCGCCTGGCCTATGAAGACGAGTTGGACGATGCCGTGCGGACATGGAGTTCAGGTCGGGATCGGTTCAAGGCTGCCGCTGAACTGCAAGCAGTCGGCGTGGCCGCGGCGGGGGTGGCCAAGCCGGAGGACCGGATCGACAACGATCCCAACACCGAGGCCTGGGGCTTGTGGCCCACCGTCACCCATGGAGAGATGGGCCGGGTGAGAGTGGACGGCATCCCTGCTCACTTCTCGGAAACCGACTGGGTGCTGGAGCGGGGAGGACCCCTGCTGGGCCAGCACAACCGCCAGATACTTGGGGGCCTGCTCGGTCATTCGGAAACCGAGCTGGCCGACCTGGCTGCGGAGGGGGTGATCTGATGACGGGGAACGACCTGCCCGGCGCTCTGGCTGGAATCCGAGTGGTGGAGTTGGCCGGTGAAGCGTCGGCGTATGCCGGGTTGCTGCTGGCCGGCATGGGAGCAGAAGTGATCGTGGTTGAGCCCCCCGATGGTCACCACACCCGGGGATTTGAGCCGTTCCTGCACGACGAGCCCGATCCCGAACGCAGCCTGTGGTGGTGGCACTACAACGCCTCCAAGCTGGGAGTGGCCCTGGACCTCGGAGATGAAGACGATCGAGATCGGTTCTGCTCGCTGGTTGCTACCGCAGATGTGGTGCTGGAGTCGGAGCGTCCGGGCCGATTGGGCGACCTGGGCATCGACCACGACACCTTGCGGGCCGACCATCCCGAGTTGATTTGGGTGTCGCTCACCCCGTTCGGCCGCAGCGGGCCGCGGTCCCAAGAAGAGAGCATCGACCTCACCGTGCTGGCCGGGGGCGGGCCGGTGTGGAGCTGCGGTTACGACGACCATGCCATCCCACCCCAGCGGGGCGGAGGCAACCAGGGGTACCAGACCGGTTCGGTGTTCGCGGTGCTATCCGCCCAGACTGCGTTGCTGGCCCGAGACCACACCGGCCAAGGACAGTTCGTGGACGTCAGCATGCACGCAGCCGCCAACGTGACCACCGAGTTCGGCTCGGTGCAGTGGTTGGTGGCTGGCGACGAGGTGCAGCGCCAGACCGGGCGGCACGCGGCCATCGAGCCCACCACGTTCACCCGGGCACTGTCGGCGGACGGCATCGACGTGAACACCGGCTTTCCACCCCGCTCGGCCCGGGACTTCGCCGTGGTTGTGGAATGGATGGAGAGTCTGGGGTTGAAAGACCAGTTTGAAGAGTTCTTCTTCCTGGAGATGGGCGCCCAACTCGAAGAGGATCTGCATCTTTCTCAGGTGGGCCAGGATCCCGAGGTGACCGCCATGTTCGGCGCCGCCCGAGAGGCAGTCCGGTTCATCTCCGAGAACATCACCGCCTACGAGTTCTTCATCGGTGCCCAAGAGCGGGGGCTGGCGGTGGGCATCATCTATTCGCCCGAAGAAGTGCTGGCCGACCCCCACTTCCAAGAGCGAGGCTTCCCAGTCGAGGTGGAGCACGAGGACTTGGGCCGGACCTTCACCTATCTGGGAGCGCCGTACATTGCCCCCAAATCCCCCTACCGCATCCGCCACCGGGCTCCCCACCTCGGCGAGCACAACTCCATCATTGAGGCTCTGGCCTAGATGCCTTCCCGACACCCCGTCATCTGCGGCATTGGCCTGAGCGACTATCCGGTGGTGCCGCACCTGAACTCGGTGCAGCACCATGCGCTGGCCGCCCGTCGTGCCATTGCCGACTGCGGCATCGCCAAGTCGGCCATCGACGGATATGTGAGCACCAGCGGCGGCGGGCCGGCAGCGGGCGACGACGCGGTCTCAATGGCCGAATACCTCGGGGTGAACCACAGATATATCGACGGGACCATGGTCGGGGGCTCCTCGTTCGAGTTCCACGTGCAGCACGCTGCCGCGGCCATCCGAGAGGGGCTGTGCGACACCGTGCTGATCACCTATGGATCCGATCAGCTCACCCGTATGGGCCGGGTACTGGGCACCGGGGGATTTCAGCGCGACGCCCAGCCAGTGACCGGGGCCATGCAGATGGCCACCCCCTACGGATTGCCCTTGGTGGGGGCCTATGCCCTGGCCGCCCGTCGCCACATGCACGAGTTCGGCACCACCTCGGAGCAATTGGCCGAGATTGCCGTGGGAGTCCGGGAATTCGCCGGCCTCAACCCCCATGCCCGCTACAGCGACCCCATCACCGTCGAAGACGTGGTGAACAGCCGCATGATCGCCGATCCACTGCACAAGCTGGACTGCTGTGTGATCACCGATGGGGGCGGGGCCTTGCTGATGACCACCGAGGAGATCGCCCGCGATCTGCGCCAGCCCCCTATCTACGTGTTGAGCGCGGCGGGCACCCAGACTCACTGGAACATCCACCAGATGCCCGACTTCACCGAGATGGGGGCAGCGGTATGCGGGCCGGAGGCTTTCGCCCAAGCGGGAGTGACACCGACCGACATCGACACCGCTCAGCTCTACGACAGCTTCACCATCACTGTGATGCTCATGCTGGAGGGCTTGGGTTTCTGCGGTCGGGGAGAGGGCGGCGCCTATGTGGAAGAGGGCCACTTGCGCCGAGGCGGCTCAATGCCCACCAACACCGACGGCGGGGGCCTGTCGTCCAACCATCCCGGAATGCGAGG
>JAJEDQ010000017.1 GCA_022821445.1 Acidimicrobiia bacterium
CGCTCCGGCGCGCCGGTGGAGGCCAAGTTCGGCCAGGTGCGGCTGCGCACCGGCGACACCCTGCTGGTGCTGGCCGCTGATGGGTTCGATGAGCGGTGGCGCAACCAGAACGACTTTCTGCTGGTGTCGCGACTGGGCGGGTCGCCGCCGAGGGCCAGCCGGCGGGCGCCGGTGGCTCTGGCCGCGGTGGTGGCCCTGGTGGTGCTGCCCGCCACAGGGGTGCTGAGCGTGCTGGAGGCGGCGCTGATCGCGGCGGGCGCGGTGGTCGTCGGCGGGTTGCTTACCCCCCGGGAGGCCAGAGAGGCGGTGGACTTCAGCGTGCTCATCACCATCGGAGCGGCGTTCGGCCTGGGCGCGGCGCTGGACGAGGCTGGTTTGGCCGATGACCTAGCCGACGGCATCGTCACCGGCTTCGACTTTTTGGGTGATGCCGGGGTGGTACTGGGCATTGTGATCGCCACCATGCTGCTCACCGAGCTGATCACCAACGTGGCTGCGGTGGCTCTGGTGTTCCCGGTGGCTCTGGAGGCGGCTGCTCAGTCCGGTTTGGATCCCCGCACTTTGGCGCTCGGGGTGGCAGTAGCTGCCTCGGCCTCGTTCCTGACCCCCATCGGCTATCAGACCAACACCATGGTGTACGGCCCGGGCCGCTATCGCTTCACCGACTATCTCCGGTTGGGGGTGCCGATGTCGCTGCTCACCCTGGTGCTGCTCACCACCTTGGTGGCGGCCGCAGCCTGACCTCGCCTATTTACAGAACACCAACGGCCATCTCGGCGGCGTGGGCCAGCATGGCGTCCACTCGTCGGGCGATGTCGTGGACGTCGCCGGTGGTTCCCATTCCGCCGGTCATCCCCTGCAAGCGGCGGGCGTAGGCCCCCTCCACTATGCAGGCCTGCTTCCACCAGCTGAACACTGCGTAGTAGGGAAGGTCGGACAGGTCGAAGCCCGACTGGGCGGCGTAGCGGTCGGCTACCTCCTGGCGGCGGACGAAGCAGTCCTGAAGGGTGGGCGGATCGGTGAGGAAGCTCATCTCGTCGCCGGGATCGGCCCAGTACTGGAGCGACCAGGCGAAATCGGCGATGGGATTGCCGGTGGTACACAGCTCCCAGTCCAAGACTGCGGCGATCTTCCACTGGCCATCGAGCACGGTGTTGTCGAACCGATAGTCGCCGTGGGCCAACGCTGGGGAGGCAGTCTCGGCTGGTTTGGCCTCGCTCAGCCGCTCGTGCAACTCGATGAGCAGTGGCACCTCTCGCACCCCGGCAGCCTCCACTTGGCGGCGCCAGCGCTTGAGCTGGCGACCGACATAGTCCTCCCGGCGGCCCAGGTCGCCCAGCCCCACTTCGTCGAGGTCGAGGGTGTGGAAGGCGATCTGCACGTCGAGCAGGCTCTGGGTGGCGATCTCGGCCTGCCCGGGGGTCATGTCGGCGGCCGAGTCCTGGTCCCTCAGAATGCGCCCTTCCACGAAGCTCATCACGTAGAAGTCGGCCCCGTTCACCGTGTGGTCATTGCAGAAGGCCACCATCTTGGGTACCGGCACGTTGCTGGCCTCGCCTAGAGCGGCCATGATGCGCCACTCCCGTCCCATGTCGTGGGCGGTGGCCAGCGCCGATCCAACCGGGGGTCGCCGCAGCGCCCACTGTCGGCCTCCGGAATCAGCCAATCGGAAGGTGAGGTTGGACCCGCCGGCGGCAATCAGGTCGAAGGTGAACGGCGGCTCGCTGTCGGCGATGTTGTCGGCTAGCCAGGCAGTGACCGGCGCTACATCGATTCCAGTGATCTCGCTGTCCGATGACTCCACCGCGTCAGTCTGGTCTTCCGCTACGGTCAGTGCCATGTCTCCAACTGCGCTGCTGACTCGCTCTGATTCTGTATCACCGGAGGTCGATGACCTCGGTGTGGCCTTGGGGTCGCTGGACACTCCAATCGGACCTCTGAATGTTGCCGCTACTTCGAAAGGGCTGGTGAGGGTCGGATTCGGCTACATGGAGGAAAGAGCAGACATGATGGCCGAACTGGCCGAGTTGCCTGGTTCGATGGGCGAGGGCGACCCTGCTTGGCTGGACGAGCCCTTCGCCCAGCTCGGTGAGTACTTCGAGGGTCGTCGACACCAGTTCGACCTGGCCCTGGACTGGCACCTGAGCCACGGGTTCTATCGCCGGGTGCTCGACACGCTGATGACCGTCGATTACGGCACGACGGTTTCCTACGGAGAGCTGGCCCTTATGGCTGGCTCTCCTGGTGCGGCCCGAGCGGTGGGGACGGCCATGTCGAGCAATCCGATCCCCTTGGTGGTGCCCTGCCACCGGGTGGTGCGCAGCGACGGGTCGGTGGGGGAGTACGGAGGCCGCCCCGACGTGAAGGCCTGGCTGTTGGAGCACGAGAGCGCCCACCGGGTCTGATGGCTCGCCTCAGCAAGTTGGACCGGTCGGTGGCCGGTCGAGTGGCAGTGGTCACTGGCGCGGCCTCGGGCATGGGCCGGGCCACGGCGTGGCTTCTGGCCGATGAGGGGGCCAAGGTGGCCGCGCTCGACGTCAACCGCTCCGGGGTGGAGGAGACGGTGGCGACCATCGTCGACGCGGGCGGCACAGCATTGGCGGTGGCCTGCGACTTGGCCGATCCCGAAGTGGTGGAACCAGTGGTGGAGCAGGTTCGGAACGAGCTGGGCCCGGTGGACATCCTGATCAACAACGCGGGCATTGCCGCCGGCGCTCCGGTGGAGGCCGCCGACTACGAGGATGTGTGGGCCGCCGCCATGGAGGTGAACCTCACCGCGCAGATGCGCCTGGTGCGGGCTTGCCTGGACGACTTGAAGCGCAATGGCGACGGCCGCATCGTCAACGTGGCCTCCACCGAGGGGGTGATGGCCACGCCCAATACATCTCCCTACACCGTGAGCAAGCACGGCGTGGTCGGGCTCACCCGGGCATTGGCCGTGGAGTTGGGCCAGTGGGGGGTGACCGCAAACGCGGTTTGCCCCGGCCCGATCCGCACCGCAATGACTGGCGACATCCCCGAAGAGGCCAAGAAGAAATATGCCCGTCGCCGGGTCCCGGCCCGTCGCTACGGCGATCCCGAAGAGGTTGCCCAGGTCACCTTGTCATTGGTGCTGCCCGCTGCATCATTCATCAACGGCGCCGTCGTGCTGGTAGACGGCGGCCTCCACGCCAAGTCCAACTAAGAGGCGGGCCGCCAAGGGCGGACGGGCTTAGGCGCTTCTGCGCCGCCTCTCGTTCCAGAAGACCGCTTGGAGCTCGAACTCGTCGACGTTGTCGAGAACTTCATCATCCTCGGTGTCCCAGAAGGAGTGGGTCTCCACGAAGGCGGTGAACTCGGACAGCTGCTTGGGCTCGGGCAGGTCGGGAACGTTGCGGAATCGGCCGAACAGGTCGGTTGAGACTCCGGACGCGCGCAGCAAGTAGGCGCCGAGCAAATGCACGACGAGATAGGCCCCTACAACAATGCCCAAGGTCATGCCTGAACCGGCACTATAGGACTGAGACATGCCGTCCACAACTGGTTCACAGGGAAATCCACCATTCCAGTGGGAGCAGTGCTTATAATTCCTGCTCCCCGTATCGGTACCCGGCTGCTCCCAAGCTTGTGACCGGCCAGTATGTATTGGCATGAGACCCTTTCGCTTCAACACGGCCGAGCGCAACTCGGGTTGTCCGACGACCGAGTTCTAGTGTGAGGGCCGTGCTTGATGCGTCCACTGTCACGGTCGATACCCCCGAGTCGGGCATCACCCAGATCACTTTGTCGCGCCCTGAGCGGCTCAACGCCATCAGCCCCGAGCTCATTGCCGACTTGCATGGGGCCCTTGAGGCAGTGGAGCGGGACCGGTCTCAGAGGGCGGTGGTTCTCACCGGCGCCGGGCGGGGATTCTGCTCCGGTGCCGATCTCAAGGCCGGGGGCGAGCAGGGGTTCGCCGAGCCACCCGAGCGGAGCCGGGTGGGGGCCATCTATGACATGCAGCTCGACCTGGCCAATCTCATGCTCAAGATCTACGAGCTGCGGGTGCCGGTGATCGCTGCGGTGAACGGCCCCGCCGTCGGGGGAGGGTTCGCCATTGCCTTGCACTGCGACGTTCGGGTGGCCGCGGAGTCGGCGCGGTTCGGCTCGGTGTTCATCAAGGTGGGCCTGTCGTCGCTGGACGTGGGCAACAGCTACCTGCTGCCCCGGATCGTTGGGGCCGGCAGAGCCCGGGAGCTGATGCTCACCGGCCGGATCTTCGACGCCGCCGAAGCCGATCGCATCGGGCTGGTGTCGCAAGTGGTGCCCGACGGCCAGGTGGTGGAGGCTGCCCTCGAGGTGGCCCGACAAATTGCGGCCAACAATGAGTACGGGGTGTGGATGACCAAGCTCGGGGCCAATGCCACGCTTGACGCCCCCAGCTTGCGCCACGCCATGGAGTTGGAGAATCGCACTCAGGTACTGGGCACATTCACCGGGAACATGTCCGAGGCATCACAGGCCTTTCGAGAGGGCCGTGAGCCCCGTTGGAATCCGCTGTAGGAGGAGGAGGGTCGATGCTTGACATCGAAGACCAAGGCCGGGTTCGGCTGTTGACTTTGAACCGGCCAGACGCGCTGAACGCGTTCAGCGAGGCCCTGTACGACGCCACCGCTCAAGCACTGATCGACGCGGCTGCCGATCCCGATGTGGCCGTCGTGGTGTTGACCGGGAACGGACGGGCGTTCTGCGCCGGCACCGACTTGGTGGAGATGGGTGCCCGCAACCCCGGCGGGGGCGGCGTGGAGCCCGGCGTCCACGGGTTCGCCGGGATGATCGACCAGATGGACTCTTTCGCCAAGCCGTTCATCGTCGCGGTGAACGGTCTGGCCATCGGAGTGGGGGCCACCATGCTGGGGTTCGCCGATCTGGCCTTCATGTCGTCGGAGGCCCGGTTGCGGTGCCCGTTCTCCAGCCTGGGCGTGGCCCCCGAAGCAGCCAGCAGCTACACCTTCCCGCTGCTTCTGGGTCGCCAGCAAGCCATGTGGACTCTGCTCAGCGCGGAGTGGATCAGCGCGGAGGAGGCCCAGGAGATGGGCCTCGTATGGAAGGTGTGCCCTCCCGGTGAACTGCTGGACACCACGATGGCGCACGCCCAGAAGCTGGCCGCGCTGCCGGTGTCGTCGCTGATGGAGTCGAAGGTGCTGATCACCCACGGCTGGCATGACGGGGTGGCCTCGGCACGCGAGCGGGAGAACGCCGCCTTCTCCCGTCTAATGGGGGCGCCAGCCAACGTGGAGGCCATCTCCGCCTTCATGGAGAAGCGCCCTCCAGACTTCACCGGCATGTAAGCACGGTTTCGGCCTCTCCTCAGACTGCGCCTACCATCCACCCAGCGCGCGCCGATTGGAGGGCAAATGGCTGAGACCGACGTGCTGGGACTCTGGAAGATCGCCGAGGCCGACCCTGAGCGCCTGGCGGTGGTGGACCCCGACTACAACGAGATCACCTACCGGGAGCTGGCCGAGCTGACCAACCGCATCGTGCATGGTCTGCGGGCTGCTGGGCTTGAGGTGGGCGACCAGGTGACCACCGTGCTGCCCAACGGTATCGAGCAGACGGCCGTCTCCCTGGCCGCCTATCAGGGGGGCTTCTACCTCACCACCGTGAACTGGCACCTGGCCGGCCCCGAGATCGCCTACATCGTCAACGACAGCGAGACCAAGGCGTTCATAGTCCACGAAGACTTCGCGGCGCAGGCCACCAGGGTGCTGGAGGAGAGCGATGTGCCCGCCGCCAACCGGTTCTCGGTGGGCAGCATCGACGGCTTCCGTCCCTTGGCTGAGCTGGTTGACTCCCAGCCGGCCAACCGGCCCGACGACCTCACCACCGGCTCGTTCATGTTCTACACCTCGGGCACCACCGGGCGGCCCAAGGGCGTGCGTCGGGCTCTGCCCGGTGTCCACCCCGATGAATCCGCCGCCGGCTCCGGCGGGCTGTTCATGCTGCTGGGCATCATGCCCCACCAAGACAACGTCCACATCACGCAGGCCCCGCTGTACCACACCGCGGTGAACATCTGGACCACCACGTCGCTGCACATGGGGCATCCCGCGGTGCTCATGGGCCGCTGGACCGCCGAAGGGGCGCTGGAGCGCATCGACCGTTACAAGGTCACTCAGAGCCACATGGTGCCCACCATGTTCCACCGCCTGCTCCAACTTCCCGACGAGGTGAAACAGCGCTACGACGTGTCGTCGCTGCGGCGCATGATCCATGCCGCCGCTCCCTGCCCAGTTGAGACCAAGCAGAAGATGCTCGATTGGTGGGGCGACTGCATCTGGGAGTACTACGCGGCCACCGAGGGCGGCGGCACCTACATCCCTCCCGACGAGTGGCGCCAGTACCCCGGCACGGTGGGTCGCCCGTGGCCAGGCTCGGAGGTCATCGTGGTGGACGACGACGGCAGCCGCCTGCCCCCCGGCGCCAGCGGAACCATCTACATGAAGATGCCCCAGGGACAGACCTTCGAGTACTACAAGGACAAGGACAAGACCGACAAGGCCCGGCTGGACGAGGAGTTCTTCACCGTGGGCGACGTGGGCTACTTCAACGACGACGGCTACCTGTTCCTCAACGACCGCTCCAACGACATGATCATCGTGGGCGGGATGAACATCTACCCCGCCGAGATCGAGGGCGCGCTGCTCCAGAGCCCGCTGGTGGGCGACGCCGCGGTGTTCGGGATCCCCAACGAGGACACCGGCGAGGAGATCAAGGCGGTCATCGAGCCCGCCGCCGGTGTGGCTGCCGATGATGACACCCGGGGGGCCATCATGGAGTTTCTCCGCGACCAGATCGCCAAGCAGAAGTGGCCCCGCTCCATCGACTTCACCGACGAGATGCCCCGTGACCCCAACGGCAAGCTCTACAAGCGCCGCCTGCGCGATCCCTACTGGGAGGGAAAGACCCGGGCCATCTAGTGATTGATGGGTCGATCTGCCGGACCGGTTGAGATGATGGCCCGCCTTTTCAACCCCAAGTTGGTGGGACCGGAGGAGCTCGCTCCCCGACAAGTCCACATCATCATGATTGCCCTGATGACGGGCATGTTCCTGGCAGCATTGGACAACTCGGTGCTGGCCACCGCAGTGCCCACAATCGCCGGCGAGCTCGGGGGACAGGACCAGGTGGCCTGGATCATCACGTCTTACCTGCTGACCGGCACCATCGCCACACCGCTGATCGGCAAGCTAAGCGACATCTACGGACGCAAGCTGGTGTTCCAGCTCACCATCGGCTTCTTCATCATCACCTCGGCACTGGCTGGCCTGTCGCAGACCATGATGCAGCTCGTGCTGTTCCGAGCGCTCCAGGGCTTGGCCGGAGGCGGCCTTCTGGCCTTGCCCATGGCCATTGTGGGCGATGTGGTGGCCCCCAACCAGCGGGGCCGCTACCAGGGCTACATCGCGGCCACGTTCGGCACGGCCAGCGTGGCCGGGCCGCTCATCGGCGGCTTCTTCGTCGACCACCTGAGCTGGCGCTGGGTGTTCTACGTAAACATCCCGGTGGGCCTGGCCTCGATGGCGGCCATCGCGGTGTTGTTCAACGTGCGCCTCGACGTGGTGTCCCGTCCCATTGACTGGCTGGGAGCGGGGCTCTTGGTGGCGGGTTTCGGGCCGCTGCTCATAGCCCTTACCCTTGGTGGTGACGAACTGGGTTGGGCGTCGGCGGAGATGGTGCTGATCCTGATTGCCTCCGCTGTGTTGCTGGCCGGGTTCTTCTGGTGGGAGACCAGAGCCGATGACCCGATCCTTCCGCCCCGGCTGTATGCCAACGGGATCATTCGCTGGTCGATGGTGGTGATGCTGTTCATCGGGCTGGCCATGTTCGGCGCCACGCTGTTCGTGCCGGTGTTCTTGCAGATCGTCACCGGGGTGAGCGCAACGGGGTCGGGGCTGAACATGATGCCCATGTTCATCGGAATCACCTTCACATCAATCCTGTCGGGGCGGCTCATTACCCGGTTCGGCCGCTACAAGGAGTTCGTGGTTTTGGGCACCACTCTCATGACCATCGGGTTGGCCCTGCTGGCCCTTTTCATGGAGCGGGACACCACCCAGGTTCAGACTGGCCTCATGGTGTTCGTGATCGGGCTGGGTTTGGGAATGACCATGCCGGTGCTGATCTTGGTGGTGCAGAACGCCAGCGACCACCGCGACATCGGCATGGTGTCGGCGGCCACCAACTTCGTGCGCTCTTTGGGCGGCACAATCGGGGCCGCGGTAATGGGTGCCATCTATGCCGCCGGGTTGGATTCGGCTTTGGCGCAGAAAGTCACCCCGGCCCAGCGCGCCAGCCTGCCCGACCCGGATCGGCTGCTGGGCAGCCCCGAACAGATCAGGGCCATCGAGGACCAGGCCACTTTGGAAGCGGTGCTGGACTCCTTCGTCGTAGGCGTGCAGCGATGCTTCGTGGTGGGGGCTCCGGCAGTCGCCGCGGCGATCCTGGCTGCGCTGCTGATCAAGCAGATTCCCCTGCGAGGCCGAATACGCTCGGATGAGGAAGATGCCGGGGCCGACGCCCTCCGAGAGGCGCACTCAGCGGTGCCATGACCAATGCGCTGATGATCCAGGGGACGGCCTCAGGCGTCGGCAAGTCCCTGCTGGTGGCGGGGTTGTGCCGCCTGTTGGCTCGCTCGGGGGTCAGCGTCGCCCCGTTCAAGCCGCAGAACATGAGCAACGCGTCGGCGGCCTGCCCCTCAGGAGGCGAGATCGGCCGGGCCCAGGCGCTGCAAGCATTCGCCTGCGGTCTGGAACCGACAGTCGATATGAACCCGGTATTGCTCAAGCCCGAGGCCGACCATCGGGCCCAGCTTGTGGTTTCGGGCCGGGTTCGGGGGACGCTGATGGCCAGTCGATTCCGAGAAGATCGGGAGGGGCTCTTGGGCGAAGTGCTTGCCGCCTTCCAGCGACTGGTCAAACAGTTCGACTTTGTGCTGGTCGAAGGGGCGGGATCCCCGGCGGAGCCCAATCTACGGGTTGGCGACATTGCCAACATGGGATTCGCCCAGGCCGCCAGCGTGCCGGTGTGGCTGGTGGGCGACATCGACCGAGGGGGAGTTTTCGCTTCTTTGCTTGGCACCATGGATTCTCTCGATCCCTCCGACCGCCAACTGGTGGAGGCCCTGGTTGTAAACCGGTTCCGGGGGGATGCGTCACTGCTCGTAGAAGCCTGCGAATGGCTGCAAGAGCGGACTCGGCGACCGCTGCTGGGCTGCGTTCCCTATGTTGTCGATTTGGCGCTGCCCGAAGAAGACGCGCCGTACTCGCATCTGGGGGAAGCGCGCAACAGCCGGGAGCAAAACCCACCTTCCGAGTTGCGGGTAGGCGGCATCCACTATCCCCGGGCCAGCAATACCACCGATATGGATCCGTTTGCCGCCGACCCGAGAATCGAATTCATCTGGATACCCGACGCAGAATCTCTGCGTGGACTCGACTTGGTGGTGCTGCCCGGATCCAAGGCAGTGGCCGCCGATTTGTCGTGGCTTCGCCAATACGGCTGGGTGGAGGCTCTGGAGCGCCATGTTCGCTACGGCGGTCGGGTGCTCGGACTGTGCGGTGGGCTCCAGATGCTCGGCGAGCGCATTCTTGATCCCCTTGGCATCGAGGGACCGGTGGAGACCGAAGGGCTGGGCTGGCTCCCGGTGGAAGCCGAGCTCAAGACCGACAAGCTGGTCCGTACCGTCACCGGGCGGTCTCGGTGGCCGAGCGAGCTGGATTTCTCCGGGTACGAGATCCGCCACGGCGAGAGTCCACCCGATCCGATGCTCCATCCCTTTGTCGCCCGGTCGGCTGACGGACGGGTGCTGGGCACCTATGTGCACGGGCTGTTCGATCGGGCTGAGTACCGCCACGCGGTGCTGAAAGAGTGGCTGGGCTGGAAGGCATCTCCGGGTGAGGATTTGCAGGAACGCTGGCAGAGAGACCTGAATCGACTGGCCGATGCCCTGCGCGAGAACCTCGATCTGTCGCGGCTCGAAGATCGGGTTGGTGCGTTGGCCTGAGCTAGAAGATCAGATTCCGCTACTTGATGGCCACTGGGTTGACCGGCGAGCCGAGCCCGCCGACGAACGGCTGGGGCGAGGCCTCCAGGAAGAAGTCGTACTGGCCGTCGGCGGCGCAGTCGGCGGCCAGTACCTCCAAGTCCCAGTTCTGGCCTTGGGTGAGGCCCATGTCCACTAAGTCGAGGCAATGGATGGCGAGGATCGCCCCCTCGAAGGCAGGGTCGTAGGGCAAAACTTCGAACACGATGTTGTCGGTGGCCACCGCGGCAATGTTGTTGTCGTAGAACCACTCGCAGGCGGTCACGCCGATGCCGGCGGAGCGCACGATCCCCATCTCGGGAATGGGCTCTCCGTAGTAACTGTCGAGATCGCCGGCCTTGGCGTGGGCGAACAGGCCGGTGCGGACCAAGATGATGTCGCCGGTGCGGATATCCACCTCTTGGGCCTCGGCTGCGTTGGTCAGGTCGTCGTAGCCGATGGCGTGGCCCGGTGCCAGCACATCCACCCCGTGGAGCTTGGCGATGTCCAATAGCACGCCCCGCCCGGTGAGGCTCTCGACCTTTTCGATACCACACACCGACGCTCCCCATTCGGTGATGGTGGAGGCGTCGTGGCCGTTGTAGAGCTTGCCCCGGTACATGGCATGGCACAGCCCGTCCCAGTGGGTGGCGCATTGCAGGCCCATGGTGACCACGTCGTCGCTGGTGTGGAACATGTCGGGATCGCCCATCATGGAGGAATTGAGCGACACCATCGTCTTCAGCGGGTTCACCCGTCCGGGGATGACGCCGGTTTGCAGGCCGTCTTTGTGCAGAGGATAGGCCAGCGAGATGCGCTTGCCGGTGCGGATGCACTGCGCCGCCTCCTTCACCACCTCGTCGGTGAGGAAGTTGAGCGTGCCGATCTGGTCGTCCTCGCCCCAGCGCCCCCAGTTGTTGATGCGAGCGGCGATGTCCAAGACTGCTTGTGGGTATGGCATGGCCGTGAACTCTAATCTGAGCCGCGGTGACCTGATCGGCTAGAACTTCGCCATGGGATGTCTCGATGGACGGGTAGCGATCGTGACCGGGGCGGCCCGGGGACAAGGTGAGGCAGAGGCCCGGAAGTTTGTCGCCGAAGGCGCGTTCGTGGTGATGGGCGACGTGCTCGACGAGGCGGGGGAGGCGGTGGCCGCCGAATTGGGCGACCAGGCCGTGTATCTCCACCACGACGTGTCCTCGCCCGAGGACTGGGTCCGGGTGGTGGCCGCCGCAGCGGAGCAGGGGCCGCTGCGGGCGCTGGTGAACAACGCCGCCATCCACTGGACCGCCCCAATTGCCGACGAGACCCCCGAGAGCCTGCGCCGCATCTGGGAGGTGAACTACCTGGGCACCTATCTGGGCATCCAGATCGTGGCCGACCCCATGGCCGAGGCCGGCGGCGGGGGGATCGTCAACATCTCATCTATCGCCGGGATGCAGGGGATTGCCCACCACTCGGCTTATGGGGGCACCAAGTGGGCGGTGCGGGGGCTGACCAAAGTGGCTGCCATCGAATTAGGCCCCCTGGGGATCAGAGTGAACTCCATCCATCCCGGCCCAATCGAGACTGCCATGTTGTCGGCCGACCGTCACGGGCGCCCCGAGCTGTTCGGCCACGTGCCGCTGCGCCGGGCCGGGGTGGCCTCCGAGGTGGCTGATCTGGCCTGCTATCTGGTCTCA
>JAJEDQ010000089.1 GCA_022821445.1 Acidimicrobiia bacterium
GCGCATGCCCGACATCCACCGAGTGGGCGAGCCCGAGTGGCTCCGCTCCAACTTCATCGGCGGCGTCAAGCACCTCCCCGTTGCCTGGACCCCCGGCAAAAAAGTCAACCCCGGCCCCGGCCCCGCCCAAAACCTCTCAACCCTGGTCTAGCGCCGCTGGTCAATCCGCTGGCAGTCGACTCCACATCACTACATCGGGTTGGTCGTTCTTGACCGGCTGCCAAGCCCGTAGCACGCCTTCACGCTGATAGCCGCAACGTTGTTACAAGGCAGAACTGTAAATTGCCTTGTAGACTGTTCTCATGCCAAGCACTGGAA
Source organism: Acidimicrobiia bacterium (assembly GCA_022821445.1). Classification (GTDB taxonomy): domain Bacteria; phylum Actinomycetota; class Acidimicrobiia; order Acidimicrobiales; family Bin134; genus Poriferisocius. Next base: position 319 of record JAJEDQ010000089.1, read on the forward strand.
CGTTGAAGGTGTCGTCTCGGGGGCAGATGAGCCTTCCGGCAACGGCTCGCCGCCACTGGGGCCTAGACGAAGGGGGCGAAGTCGGCTACCTGAATCTGGGCGGCGCACTCCTGCTGATACCAGGCAACGTCGAAAAGCTGCGGGCTGAGCTGCTCGCCGCCATCACCGACGAGATCTGGGAGCAGGCCGCAGCCGGCTTCGGCGACCCCGAGCTGGCCAGCGAGTGACTCAACTCATCGACGACAGGATCCTCGCCAACCTGCTGCAAGGGGAAGCCGCGCCGGAACCCGGCCAGCCGGTCTACACCACCGGCTGCTGGTACGTGCGGCTCTGCCAGGCAGCTCTTAGCTCAACGGTCAGCGGAACGTTGTCTTGCTCGTTCGCCGAATTGTCCCCCAAGCTCATCCCCCGGGCACTGCATTCACTGCTCGAACTTCCCGAAGAGATCGGATTGGTGAGCCTGCGAACCCTGGCCCCTCTGATCGGCCGGCTACGCAGCCGCCACCGCCAACTCAACTTGCTGTCGGTTGAAGCGCTGGCTGCCGCACTGCACTTGAACGCTGACGTCTACCTGCTCACCCCCTCCCCTCCCCTCCAGCATGCCCTCGCCGCCGAAGGCCGCCAAGCCGTCATCTTGGCTTGACATGCATTGAGACGGCCTTGGGGGGGGGAATCGGTTGGTTCGGGCGGTGGATGTGTCGGCGGTGTTGCTTGCCCGCGTGATTCGGCTATCGGGAGGCGTCGATGCAATTCGCCGGGCCATCCCACGACAGCATGTGCTGGTCCAAGGTGAGCAGGGGGCACTACTGGACTAATGCGGTGGCCGGCAGGAAGGCGACATTCCTATAGATCCGCAAATCCTCCAACCGCTTGAAGGAGTGGGCTATACCATCCTCCTGGCCGAAGGAGAGCCTGTATGTCCACCAAGCCTGACCCCCTTACCGTCCCGTTCGGGACGGTCTTATGCGACTGGATGACGACGGCTCGGTCCGATGGGGGGCCACTGGTCTATGGCGGCTCTGTTGAGCCGTTCGGGGATCTGAGCTTGAGCCCGGCGGCTCATGTGCTGCACTACGGGAGTTCCGTTTTCGAGGGGTTGAAGGCGCATCGCCAGGTTGACGGGACGGTTGCCATCTTCCGGCTGGACAGCCATGTGGCTCGCATGGTTGCCAGCGCCGCCTGCCTGCGGCTGCCAGAGATCGATCCCAGCATGCTGCGGCAGATGGCCATCGACACGGTTGCGGCCAACGCCGACGAGGTCCCCCACCCGCCGGGCTCGCTCTATATCCGCCCGACGCTGGTGGGCACCGGGGCCGACATCGGCGCCGCGGCCCATCCCGCCCCCTCCGCTCTGTTGTTCGTGGTCAATTCCCCGGTGGGCGACTACTTCAAGGGGGGCATCCGGCCCCTCACACTTCAAGTGGAATCATCCACGCCCCGTACCGTGCCCCAGCTCGGCATGGTGAAATGCGCCGCCAACTACGCCATGGCCCTGGGTTCCACGCTGGACGCGATGGCCGCCAACGAGGCGGTCGACCAAGTGCTGTTCGCCAGCGACGGCGACATCACCGAGACCGGCGCCTCCAACTTCTTCCTGGCCGACGACGAGCGCATCGTCACCCGGCACCTCGACGAGTCATTCCTGCACGGCGTGACCCGGGACTCGGTGATCCAGCTCGCCCGCCACCATGGCTACGACGTAGAGGAACGCGCCATCGACCCCGAGGAGCTCGTCGACTGGGCCGAGCGGGGCGAGGCCTTCCTGTCGGGCACAGCCGCCGGTGTCGCCCCCGTCGGCACCATCCTCTACTCGGGGAAGACCCTCACCATCGGCGACGGCCAGCCCGGCCCCAACACCATGCGCCTGCGCCAAGCGCTCACCGAAATCCAAACCGGCGCCGCCCCCGACCCGTTCAACTGGCGCACCCCAGTCCCCAGCAGCTAGTTGCCAACCGCAATCGCGAATGTGGCGACCAGCTAGCCGCTACAGTCAGAATCGCATCACGCCATAAAGATGGCCGACCAGGGACTCTTGCTATGACAGCCGTGCCAACCGAATCGGAAGCCGCAACCGGCTCCTTTGCCAAGCCGTCGCCTGCCACTGAGGCGGACCCCACCAATCCGCTGCACAACGCCTTCTGGCGACGGGATCGCCGAGTGGTGGACGAGGAGGTGAAGCGGCTGTGCTCCCGGCCCCTCACGTTCTATCCCGGGTTCGAGTTCACCGGTGACCTGGAAAGCGTGGAAACGCCGGGGGCATGGTGCATCACCCGGCATTCGTCCATCTTGGAGGTGTCGCGCAACCCGCAGATCTACTCCTCGTCATCGGGCGTCACCATCAACGACTTCCCGCCGGAGTTCAACGAGTACTTCAACTCGATCATCGCCATGGACGACCCCCGCCATGCCCGGCTGAGAAAGATCGTCTCAGCGGGCTTCACCCCTCGAATGCTGGCCCGGCTGGAAGACTCGGTGCAGGACCAGGCCCGGCTGATCGTGGACGAGGTGTGCGAGCGGGGCGAGTGCGATTTCGTCACCGACGTGGCCGCCCGGCTGCCGCTGCGCATCGTGTGCGACCTGATGGGGATTCCCGCATCCGAGCACGACTTCGTGTTCGACCAGACAAATGTGATCCTGGGGGCGGCCGACGACGAATACGTCCCCGAGTTCGTCGACTTCATCACCGCCATACTCATGGCCAGCGAGGCGCTGTCGAACCTGATGGACGAGGTGGCGGAGTCGAAGGTTGGGGTGGACACCGGCGATCTCACCAGCGTCTTGGTCAATGCCGAAGTTGACGGCGAACGACTCACCCGGGCCGAGCTGGCCAGCTTCTTCATCCTGCTCGTGGTGGCCGGCAACGAGACCACCCGCAACTCCATCAGCTGGGGCCTGGTGCATCTCACCGACAACCCCGACCAGCGCCGCATCTGGACCGAGGACTTCGAGGGCGTGGCCAACACCGCAGTTGAGGAGATCGTTCGCATTGCCAGCCCGGTCACCTACATGCGCCGCACCGTGCTGTGCGACACCGAACTAGAGGGCCAGAAGATCGACGAGGGCGACATGGTGGTCATGAACTACCTGTGCGCCAATCGGGACGAATCGGTGTTCGACGACCCGTTTGCCTTCAACGTGCTACGGGATCCAAACCCCCACATCGGCTTCGGCGGTCCCGGACCGCACTTCTGCCTCGGCGCGCACTTGGCCCGCCGGCAGATCAGGGTGATGTTCCGCGAGTTGTTCAACCGCATCGGCGACATCCGGGCAACCGGCGAGCCCGACCCGCTCTCGTCGGCCTTCATCCACGGCATCAAGCACCTGCCCGCGGAGTTCACTCCCTCTGGGCGAGCTGATTGAGCGTCTCGCGGTCGAGGTGGCGGAACACACCCTCGGCTCGGGCGGTGACTTGGCCGTCCTGCAAAGCATGGCCCTTCACCTCGGTGATGGTGCCGTCGAAGGTCTCCACCCACCCCTCGAACACGGTCTCCACTTCCAACAGTGTGGGGCGCCGATAGCGCACCGACAGCATCATGGTGGGGCCGCTGGCGTTTCTGGTGGAACAGGCGCTGGTGAACACCATGTCGAAGGCTGAGGCAATAGCCGCGCCGTGGACGCAGCCAGGCGGTCCCTCGTACACGGTGGAGAACACCGCCCGGCCCCGGGTCTTGGGCGGGTCGGACTCCATGTCCACCACCATCTCCACCGGCACCGCGGCGGGATTGCATATGCCGGTCACGTAGTCGAACGGCGCCCGCAGGTGGGTGATGGGCGGGCCCTCCATCTCATGGCCGCCGGGTCCGAAACGGGGCGGGGGCTCGGAGGGCACATAGGCCTCGATTCGGTCGGCCAGGGCGTTGGCCTCGTCGGCCAGGGCGGCGGTGTCGGCGGGCGAGGCGGTGTTGGTGACGGTGGCGGCCACCAGCCGTCGCACCGCGTCGGCCAGCGCCCGCAGCTCCCGCTCCCGACCGGCTACCGCCGGATGGTCGATGGCCTGGAACGGTCCGTCTGGCTGATTGATATGGGCCACGACGGCAACGGTATGTTTTGGGCACCGCCACGGCGCAACCAGGCGCCCAAGAACCCCTAGCCCACGAGGAGCCCCCATGCCCATCGACCCATCTGCTGTCGGCGTTGAGAGCGAGCCGAGCACTTCAAGCTGGAAGCCGAAAGACGCCCTGTTGTATTCCCTGGGCGTGGGCGCGGGCATGAGCGATCCCACCGGGTTCGAACTGGAGTTCACCACCGAGAACACCAAAGACGTGGAGCAGAAGGCCCTGCCCACCATGTGCGTGGTGCTGGGCGGCGGCTTTGGCGGTGCCAACAGCCCGTTGGCCAAGATCGGCACCTACAACCCGGCGCTACTGGTCCACGGCGAGCAGGGGTTCACCCTTCACAAGCCACTGCCGGTGGAGGCCACGGTGAGCTCGGTGAGCCGTGTGGCCGGGATCTACGACAAGGGCAAAGCCGCCCTGGTGGTGCTGGAGAGCGAGGCCACCGACACCGCCGATGGCCAGCGGTTGTTCACCAACGTGACTTCGCTGTTCATCCGGGGCGAAGGGGGCTGGGACGGCGACCGGGGCCCGGCCAGCCCGCCCAAGGTGCCCGAGCGTGATGCCGACCACGTGGTGACCTACCAGACCCGCTCCGACCAGGCGCTGCTCTACCGGCTCAACGGCGACCGCAACCCGCTGCACTCCGATCCGTCGTTCGCCGCCGCCGGCGGGTTCGACACTCCCATCCTGCACGGCCTGTGTACCTACGGCTTCACCGGGCGGGCACTGCTCCACTCCTTGTGCGACAGCGATCCGGCCCGATTCAAGAGCATGCACGGGCGGTTCTCCTCGCCGGTTCTGCCAGGAGAGACCCTCGACGTCCACATCTGGGACGAGGGCGGCGGATCGGCCCGCTTCCAAACCCGGGTGGGCGACCGAGTGGTTCTCGACGCCGGAACCGTCACCTTCGGCTAGGCGCCGGGCTGACGGTCCGTAGACCCGCCTGACGCTCTTCGGCTACTCGCCGAAAGCGGCGTCGATGCGCTGGTCGACCAGCGCTGTGATGGGCAAGGCGACGCCCAGCTCATCGGCCAGGGCCAGCGCGCCCCTCAGGTCTTTGTGGGCGATCTGGGTGAAGCTGCCCCCGAAAGCCGGGGGCGGATAGGTGGGCGGTCCGGTGAACATCCCCACGTGAGGGCCGATGTTGCGGTCGGAGTAGCTCACGATCTCGGCGAACGCTCCCAGGTCCACATCGGCGGCCGCGGCCAGCGCGATGGCCTCGTAGGCCACGGCCAATTCGGCGTAAGTTATGAGGTTGCGGGCCACTTTGGCCTTTAGCGCAGAGCCCAGCGGGCCCACGTTGACCACCATTCCGCCGTAGCGCTCGAAATGGGGTCGCCCCTGCTCGGTGTGGGCCGCGTCGCCTCCGCAAAACACCACCAGGTCGCGAATCTGAGCCGACGGGGTGCCCCCAGTCACCGGGGCGTCGATCAATGTCGCCCCGGCGTCGTCGGCCTCGGCAGCCAGCTCGATCACCGTGGCGGGCAGCACCGTGGAGTGGACGGCTATCAGGGCGCCCGACTCGGCAGCTCCGGCGATGGCCCCGTCGTCGCCCCGGCACACTTGGCGCACCTGGGCGTCGTCGATCACCACCACTGCCACCAGATCTACTCGTCGGGCCAGCTCTCCCACCGAAGCGGCCGGTGTGCCACCCAGCTCGGCAAACCGGTCCATGGCCGCCTCGGAGACGTCGTAGCCCACCACGGTAACCTCGTCGTCCCACAGGCCGGTGAGCACGCCCTCGGCAATGGCACCTCCCATGTCGCCCAGTCCGATGATCCCCAGTCGGGTCATGACATCTCTTTTGATCGTAATTCGGCTCGGTCGATCACAGCGTCAGGGTAGTCAGATGGGCGGTCCGATTATCGGTCGCCGATGGCGTAGAAGCCGCCGACGCGGTCGGCCACGTAAATGACTCCGTCCCACACCGCGGGAGTGGCCTCAATACAACCCCCCAGCGATATGCGCCATATCTCGGGGGGCTCGACCGCGGGGTCGGAAACGTCGAAGGCGTAGATGTTGCCGGCGCAGTCGCTTTGCATGAGCACGTCGTCGATCACCACCGGCGACGACCACACTGGGCCGCCCATCCGCTTCGACCACACGATCTCGCCGGTCTCGCGGCTCAGCCCGTACAAGAAACCCGCGTTGGTGGGCACGTACACCATCTCGTCGGTGAGCGCCGGGGTGGCCCACACCCCGTCGATATCGGCGTTGCGCAGATTTGTGCCCCAAACCAGGGGGTCTTCGGCTGAGGGATCGAGCTTGAGCATCTGACCCAGCTCTTGGCTGCGGGCATTGCCCCGCTCGTACTCCACTCCCACGTAGAGGAAGCCCTCGGCATCGGCCACCACGGTGGCGTCCACATCATCGCCCGCCCAGTAGCGGAACACCCGCTCAGGATCCTGTCCGTCGGCCACGCCGGATATGTCCCAGCCCTGCACCAGGCCCCCGGAGTTGGCGAAATAGAGGGTGTTGCCCACCACTGTCATGCCGGTCTCGATGGAAATATTGCCGTCGGTTACCACGCTGAGCAGCTCGTCGTCCCAGCCAGCGTTGGAGAACACAACTTCGGGATCGATCGTCACCAGGCCGTCGGCGCCGAAGCTGCGGTTCAGCTTGGCGATGAAGAAGTGGCTGTTCTCCCCGCCCTGGAACAGGTGGTCGTTCAGCACCAGGCCCGCGCCGTCCCAATCGTCGTTCCACAGCACAGGCGGGAAGTCCTCGGCGTGTACAGACCAGAGCTCGACGGGCTCTTCCCGGTCGAAAGCGATGATCCGCAGGTAGTTGTCCCGCGATCCGAAGTACACCAGGGGATAGCCGTCGGGATCGACGGTCACCGACCCCTTGACCAGGTCGCCCACCACGAACTCGGGCATGATCTGCTCGCCGGTGGCGGCGTCGAGGA
>JAJEDQ010000136.1 GCA_022821445.1 Acidimicrobiia bacterium
GGGGCCATGCTCACCACCGCCATGGTGCGGGGCGTGAACTTCTCCATCGGCGACAGCGAATTCGACCTGCCGGTGATCCCGTTTGAAGGGGCGGTATTTCTGGCCGCCTTCGCCTGCCTGGTCACCGCGGTGGTGGTGGGATTGCCCGCGCTGCGCGTCCGCGGGCTGTTTCTGGCCGTCATCACGCTGGCCTTCGCGGTGATGGCCCAGAACTGGCTGCTCGAGCGCGACGTGCTCACCGGGGGCGACTTGGTGGTGCGGCTGCCCCGGGCCCGGTGGGGCGACGCCTTCGACCTCAAATCGCAGCGCACCTACTACTACGTGTGCCTGGGGGTGCTGTGCTTGTGCGCCTTCTTGATGAGCCGTATCCGCAACAGCGGCGTGGGACGCTCGCTCATCGCGGTGCGCGACAACGAGCAGAGCGCGGCGGCGTTCACCGTGTCGCCCACCCGGATGAAGCTGGTGGCGTTCGCCATCTCCGGGGCGCTGGCCGGACTGGCCGGCGGCCTCATCGCAGGGTTGCGAGTGCAGTTCGGACCCACCGCGTTCTCCCCCGACGAATCGCTGCGGGTGGTGGCCATTGCCGTGATCGGCGGGCTGTCGTCGATCTGGGGGGTGGTCTTGGGCGCGCTGTGGGTGGTGGGCATCCCCTCGTTCTTCGCCGAGTCGGAGCAGGTGCGCCTGCTCACCTCGGGAGCGGGGATCTTGATCCTGTTGATGTACCTGCCCGGCGGGCTGATCCAGGTGGCGTATTCGATTCGCGACGCCATCTTCACTGCCGCAGCCAAGCGGATCCCCGACACCGCGGTGGAGCGGGAGCCCGCCCCCATCCCGGCCCGGGCGGTTTCGGCCGAGGTGGCCGATCGAAAAACCCCGGCCGGGGTGCCCGCCCTGGCCACAACCGGGGTGTCGGTGCAATTCGGCGGAGTCCACGCGGTGGAAGACGTCGATCTCAATGTGCAGCCGGGCGAGGTGGTCGGGCTCATCGGCACCAACGGCGCGGGCAAGACCACGTTGATGAACGCGGTGGGCGGCTTCGTGCCCTCGGTTGGCCAGGTGGAGATATTCGGCACCAACGTGACCCGCTCCTCCCCCAGCCACCGGGCCAGCCTGGGCCTGGGCCGCACCTTCCAGCAGGCCGATCTGTTCCCCGACCTCACTGTTGGAGAGACCATCCAGGTGGCGCTGGAGGCTCGGGGTCGCTCCCAGGTCATCCCCACGCTGTTGGGGCTGCCCAGCGCCCGGCGCCGGGAGCGCACTCGACAGGCCGAGGGCGACGAGCTCATCAGCTTCTTCGGGCTGGGCCGCTATGCCAGCTCGTTCATCAGCGAGCTGTCCACCGGCACCCGCCGCATCGTGGAGCTGTCGTGCCTGATCGCCCTGGAGGCCCGGGTGCTGTGCCTCGACGAGCCCACCGCCGGGGTGGCCCAGAGGGAGACCGAGGCCTTCGCCCCGCTGGTGTTGCGCATCCGCGAGGAACTGGGTGCGTCGCTGTTGGTGATCGAGCACGACATGCCGTTCATCATGGGCATCAGCGATCGGGTGTACTGCCTGGAAGCCGGGGCCATCATCGCTGAGGGCCCCCCCCGACGAGGTGCGCAACGACCCGCTGGTGATCGCCAGCTACCTGGGCACCGACTAGCGGGCCATCGCCCGCAGCGGCGCGGCCGCGCCCCGTGACAGACTCGATTCCCAAGAGGAGACAGGCCATGACTGACCTGGACAACCGGAACTTCTTCACCGACCCCGAACTGGTGGCTGACCCCTACGGGTACTTCGACCACCTGCGGGCCCAGTGTCCGGTGCATCCCGAGCCCCACCACGAGGTGATGATGATCACCGGCTACCGCGAGGCCATCGAGATATACAACGACAACGAAGGCTTCTCGGCCTGCAACACGGTGTCGGGACCCTTCCCCGGCTTTCCGGTGCCGCTGGAGGGCGACGACATAACTGACCTCATCGCCGAGCACCGCCACAAGCTGCCCATGTCCGACCAGCTCCCCACCATGGACCCGCCGGCCCACACCGCCCACCGGTCGCTGCTCATGCGGCTCATCACCCCCAAGCGCCTGAGCGAGAACGAGGAGTTCATGTGGCACCTCGCCGACCGCCAGCTCGACACCTTCATCGAGCAGGGCCAGTGCGAGTTCATCCGCGATTTCGCCCAGCCGTTCGCCCTGCTGGTGGTGGCCGACCTGCTGGGGGTGCCCGACGACGACCGGGCCAACTTCACCCAGCAACTCCTGCACCGGCCCGACGACCACGGCATCGGCTCCACCGACGAGCACGCCATGGCCCACAACCCCCTCGAGTTCCTCTACAGCCAGTTCAGCGCCTACATCGAGGACCGCCGGGCCAACCCCTGCGGCGACGTGCTCACCGGGCTGGCCACCGCCACCTTCCCCGACGGCTCCACCCCCGAGGTGCTCGACGCGGTGCGCATCGCCGCCAACCTGTTCGCGGCCGGCACCGAGACCACCGTGCGGCTGCTCAGCACCATGCTGTTCTTCTTGGCCGAGGATCCCGATCTCCAGGAGCGAATCCGCAGCGACCGCTCGCTGATCGACAACTTCGTGGAGGAGGCGCTGCGCGTCGAGAGCCCGATCAAGGGCGACTTCCGCCTGGCCCAGCGGCCGGTGACCGTGGGCGGGGTGGATCTGGCCGCGGGCACCACGGTAATGCTGCTCAACGGGGCGGCCAACCGCGACCCCGAACAGTTTCCCGATCCCCACACTCTCGACATCGAGCGCGACAACGCCCGATCTCATCTGGCTTTCGGCCGAGGCATCCACACCTGCCCCGGCGCCCCCCTGGCCCGGGCCGAAGCCCGGGTGAGCCTCAACCGAATCCTCGACCGCATGGCCGACATCGCCATCTCAGACGATGTCCACGGCCCCCCCGGCGAGCGGCGCTTCTTCTACGTGCCCACCCACATCCTCCGGGGATTGGCCTTCCTGGGCCTCGAGTTCACCCCGGCGGGCGCCGATTCCCAATGAGGGTGTCAGTGGACGACGACGTGTGCGGCGGCCACGGGGTGTGCATGATGCTCTGCGCCGAGGTGTTCGTGCTGGAAGACGCCGGCTACGCCCGGGCCGTGATGGAAGAAGTGCCCCCTGAGCACGAGGCCGCGGTGCGGGAAGCCGAAATCCGCTGCCCGACAAGGGCAATCCGGGTTCAGTAGCATGCCTCCAAGGATCACGTTTCTGGCGTGAATGACACCGGGGCCAGCAGCGGAGGGCCAATAGTGAGGGAGAGCATGGAAT
>JAJEDQ010000204.1 GCA_022821445.1 Acidimicrobiia bacterium
GGCAGCACGTAGAGGTCGCCGGTGGAACTGCTGGATTGCAAAGCGGCGTTGAGGGCGGCGGGTACCGAGGGAACCACCGACAGCCGGTCGGGTTCAAACCCTGCGTAGCGGAATCGCATCGCCATGTCGTAGGCCCGGTCGCCGCTCACCGTGAGCGACGCCAGCCGATCGTTTTCCAGGAGCAGCTCGTAGTCCACGTCCCAAATCCACGAAACGTCCTGCCCATCGGCAGTGCGGTCTTTGAGCAGCACCAGCAGGTGCAGGGGGTCGCCTTCGAGCAGCATGGTTCGGATGTTCTCGTTGGCGCCAGCCGGGTTCTTGGCCAAGAGCGTGGTCACCCTTGTCGAACCCATCTGGGTGCGCTCGGCCCGCCCGAAGGCGGCCTCCCGCTTGGCCAGCGCGGGGCCGATGGCCTCGGGGGCCAGGGCCAGCGCCGATGCAGTCGCCGTGGCGGCAAGTGCGTTGTAGGAATTGTGCATGCCGGGCAGGCGCAGAGACACCTCCATCGGGCCCTGGGGAGTGGCGATGGACAGCCGCTGGCCGTCCAGGCCATGCAATTCCACCCGGGTGGCTCTCACATCGGGCAGGTCACGGGCCGATTCACATTCTGGGCATGACCAACGGCCGAGGTGGGCGATGGTGACCATGTCGTAGTGCAGCGGAACGGCGCAGCGGCGGCAGACGGTGGTATCGGCAGCGTGCGGCAGCCGATCGCGGCCCACCCGGGGGTCCTCGATGCCGTAGGAAACAGTGCTGGGGTGCCCAGAAGCGATTTCGGCCACCGCAGGATCGTCGGCGTTGTAGATCACGGTTGCGGTTGGGTCGAGTTCGGCCACCGCTTGGCGCCAGCGGTCCACCAGGTGTTCGAGCTCTCCGTAGCGGTCGAGCTGGTCTCGGAACAGGTTCATCAGGGTGACTACCCGCGGCCTGGTTTGGGCCATCAGCCCTGGCAGAGCGGCTTCGTCCACTTCGAACAGGGCTAATTCGGCGCCCTCGGAGTTGAGCAGTGCGGTGGCCACCCCACGCTCCAGATTGGAGCCGGCGGTGTTGGCCACCACCCTGGTTCCCGAAGCGTCGAGTGCGGCCCGAACCAGCCGGGCGGTGGTGGTCTTGCCGTTGGTTCCCGAAAGCAGGACCACGCCGCCGGGGATGGCCAGGGCCATCTCAGCGGTGGCCTCCGGTCGCAATCGATTGAGCAGCAGACCGGGAATGGTGGTGCCTCCGCCCCGCCCAAGCTTCTGGGACAGCCGTCCTGCACCTCGGGCCGCACCGGCGGCCAATCCCCGAGGCAGCGACGGCATCCTCATAGTTATGTACTACTACCGAAAGCGTCGGAAGAACTCGCGGATGTCTTGCGCCAGCGCTTCGGGTTCCTCCATGGCGGCGAAGTGCCCCCCCTCGGCCATGTCGGACCAGTGGACGATGTTGTAGTTGTCCTCCAACCAGCGCCGGGGGGCCTGCATGATCTCCATGGGAAAGCTGGCCATCCCCAGAGGGGTGCTGAGAGGGCCGCCCAATCCGGCCGCACCAGGGCGCAACGTCTCGTAGTACATGCGGGCCGACGATCCTCCGGTGGCCGTGAACCAGTACAGGGAGATGTTGGTGAGGAGTCGATCCCGGCTCACCGCCGATTCGATGGTGCCGTCGTTGTCGGTCCAGGCCAGGAATTTCTCGGCGATCCAGGCCAGCTGCCCGACCGGGGAATCGGTGAGGCCGTAGGCCAGGGTCTGGGGCTTGGTGCTCTGGATCTGCATGTAGCCCGCGCCCTCGGTGAAATAGAGGTTGGCGCGGCCCACCCCGGCCTGCTCGGCCTCGGTGAGCTCGCCGGGCCCATCCTCTGGTGCCGTGGCGAACAAGAAGTTCACATGGACGGCCTCACAGTGGTCGGGGTCACAGCGCCCGATGTTCTGGGAGACCATCGAGCCCCAATCACCCCCCTGGGCCCCGTAGCGGTCGTATCCCAAGCGTCCCATCAGCTCGGAAAATGCCTTGGCAGTGCGGACGGTGTCCCATCCCCGGTCGGCGGTTGGCCCCGAAAAGCCGTAGCCAGGAAGCGACGGGGCGATCACATGGAAGGCATCGGCGGGATCGTCGGGCTCGGTGAGCATTCCGATGATGTCGAGGAACTCCACCACCGTTCCGGGCCATCCGTGGCTGATGATCAGCGGATAGGCGTCGGGATGGGAGGAGCGCTGGTGGATGAAGTGGATGTTCTGGCCGTCGATGGCGGTGGTGAAGTGGTCGAGCTCGTTCAGCTCGGCTTCGGCAGCCCGCCAGTCGTACTCGTCGGCCCAGTAGCGGGCCAGTTCCTGGATGTAGCCCATCTCTGCGCCGTAGTCCCAGCCGGCGTCGGGGAGCTGATCGGGCCAGCGGGCATCCCTCAAGCGGCGGTGGAGGTCTTCCAGCGCAGCGTCGGATATTTCGACGGAGAACGGGGTGATCTCGGACATGGGACTCCTCAGGTCGGTGCTTGGTATCAGGCGGGTGAGCGGGGGATCAGCCCTGCGTTGGTTCTGGCCCGCTCCAAGGTGGCCGCCGCCACCGTGCGGGCCTTGTCGGCGCCGGTAGCCAGCACCCGGGCGATCTCGCCCGGGTCGGACGACAGCTCGGCAAATCGATCCCGGATGGGGTTGAGCATTTCGTTCACCGCGTCGGCGGTGTCGGACTTCAGCGGCCCGTATTGGGCGTATTCGTCGGCCACCGCTACCGGGTTCTGCCCGGTGGCTGCGGCCAGGATGCCGAGCAGGTTGGACACCCCTGGCTTGGCCACCGGGTCGTAGAGCACCTCGTTGTCGCTGTCGGTAACCGCCCGCTTGAACTTGCGGACCACGCTCTCGGAATCCTCCAGCACCCCGACGGTGCCAGCCGATTCCAGCGACTTCGACATCTTGTCGTCCGGGTTCTGGAGGTCCATGACCCGGGCGCCTGTGTCGGGGATGACGTGGGCGGGCACCGTGAAGGTGTCGCCGTAGCGGCGGTTGAACCGCACGGCGATGTCCCGGCAAAGCTCGATGTGCTGGCGCTGGTCGTCTCCCACCGGCACCAAGTCGGTGTCGTACAGCAAGATGTCGGACGCTTGGAGGGCGGGGTAGGTGAACAGGCCGGCCGAAACAAATTCAGTCCGGTCGGACTTGTCCTTGAACTGGGTCATGCGGCGCAGTTCCCCGAAGCCCACGGTGCACTCCATCATCCAGGCCAGCTCGGCGTGCTCGCTCACCGAGCTCTGCACGAACAGCGTGGACTGATCGGGATTGATCCCCACCGACATGAGCATGGTGGCCGCGGCCACGGTGTTGCTCCGCAACTCGGCCGGATCGGGAGCAGTGGTAAGGGCGTGGAGATCCACTACGCAATACACGGCGTCGTGTTCGTGCTGATAGGCCACCCAGTTGCGCAGCGCGCCCAAAAGGTTGCCCAGGTGCATGCCGCCTGAAGGCTGAATTCCTGAGAACACACGGGCCACGCCGGTCAAACTACCCGCCCCGATCCCTAAATCCCTAGGTGCCAGCCCTGATCCCAAAACCCCGAACTAGCAGAAGGCGAGTCCTACACTTGGCGGGTGACCGCAGAGGCGAGAACAGAGGTGCTCAAGGCGCCGTTCGAGGTGCGTACGGAAGTATTCGAAGGCCCGCTCGATCTGCTGCTGCACCTCATTCTGCGCGACGAGGTTGACCTCTACGAAGTGATGGTGGGCGACATTGTGGACGCCTATCTGGCGGAGCTCGACCGTATGGAACAGCTCAACTTGGAAGTGGCCACTGAGTTTCTGCTCATCGCCGCCACGCTGATCCAGTTGAAGAGCAGCCGGCTGCTGCCCGACAGCGAGTCGCTGGACCTGGACGAGGAACTGGCACTGTGGTCGGAGCGCGATCTGCTGCTGGCCCGCCTGCTGGAGTGCCAGACCTTCAAGGCGGCGGCTCAGGCTCTGGAGCAGTTGGCTGCGGTTGCCGGTCGGGGCTATCCCCGCCGTGCCGGTCCCGACGAGCGCTATCTCGACCTGGTGCCCGACTTCCTGGAGGGGATGAGCCCCGACGATCTCCGGGCTGCGTTCTTGCGGGCCACCACCTCCCGACCTGCGTCCCAGTTAGACATCGCTCACATCACCGACATCCCCATCAGCGTGGATGAGGTGACCACCGGCCTTATGACCCGGCTGCCCGGCATCGGCACCGTGGGTTTTCGGGAGCTGACCGAGGACTTGGAGACCGGCATCGAGGTGGTGGTGTATTTCCTCGCCGTGCTCGAGCTTTTCAAGCGCGGTCTGGTGGATGTAGCGCAGGCCAGCACATTTGGCCGCATTGCCATCACGTGGAGCGGCGAGACCGAGTTGACCGAGCCGTTCGTGGGAGTTGACGCCTATGAGGGGTGAGAACCGAGCTGTTGGTGGGAGTGAAGGCTTGTGAGGGACGAGAACCGAGCTGCTAGTGGGAATGAAGGCTTGTGAGGGACGAGAACCGAGAAGCCCGCCGGGCGGTTGAGGCCATCGTGATGGTGGCCGAGGAGCCGGTCGCTCCGGGGCTCCTGGCTCAGCTCATCGAGATCCCCGTCGAGCAGGTGGAGGCCATCTGCACCCAGCTGGCTGACGAGTACCGAGTTGACGGCCGGGGTTTCGAGCTGGTCCGGGCGGCTGGCGGCTACCGCTTCCGCAGCCATCCCGACGCCGAGTCGTACGTCAAGAGGTTTGTGGTCAGCGGCCAGAGCGCTCGACTGTCGGCCGCCGCGCTGGAGACTCTGGCCATCGTGGCCTACAAGCAGCCGTTGTCACGAGCCCAGGTCTCGGCCATTCGAGGAGTGAATGCCGAAGGGGCGATGCGCACGCTCCAGCAGCGGGGACTCGTGGAAGAGGTGGGCCGGGACCCCGGCCCCGGCCAGGCCCGGCTGTTCGCCACCACCCCGGCATTTCTGGAGCGGCTGGGTCTCGACTCCATCGACGAGCTGCCTCCCCTGGTGGACTTCGTGCCCGGTGCCGAGGTGATCGAGGCTTTGGAGACCAGTCTCATGGCCGACAGCCGATCAGGGTCAGCAGTAGTCGACAGCCGACACGAGCCGGGTCCAAGGCAGGAACCTGGCGTCCCCGCGCCCAGCCTGGAGCCGGGTTCTGAAAACGGCGATGCCCCGCCGGTGTGAGCGAGGCTGAGCGGATCCAAAAAGTCTTGGCCGCAGCCGGCGTGGCCAGCCGCCGGGCGATAGAGGAGATGGTGGCCGAGGGCCGCATCACGGTCAATGGGCAGACCGCTCGGCTGGGCCAGCGGATCCACCCTGAACACGACACGGTGGAGGTGGACGGCAACCCGGTTGGGTTGCGAGCAGATCTGGTGTACTACCTGCTGAACAAGCCGCCGGGCGTGGTCGCCACCGCGTCCGACCCCCAGGGGCGTCCCACTGTGGTGGCCATGGTGCCCGACAACCCCCGGGTCTTTCCGGTGGGTCGCCTGGATGCCGACAGCGAGGGACTGCTGCTCCTCACCAACGATGGGGAGCTGACCCACCGCTTGACCCACCCGTCTTTCGGGGTTGAAAAGGAATATCTCGCCCATGTGCAGGGCCGTCCCAGCCGCGGCGCGCTGAGGCAGCTGCGGGAAGGGGTGAATCTTGAGGACGGTGAGGCCCGGGCAGTGGCGGTGTCGCGGCCCGAGCCGTCGGTCATTCGCCTCGTGGTTCATGAAGGCCGCAATCGGCTGGTCCGGCGAATGTGCGAGGCGGTCGGCCACCCTGTGATCCGCCTGGTCCGCACCCGGATCGGTCTGCTGGTAGATCGCAAGCTTCCACCAGGCCAGTGGCGAGAGCTGTCCCAGGGCGAGGTCAGAGAACTGGAACGCAGCGGGACTGAACCGCCAACTGAGTTCGGGGACAGGAGCGGGACTGAACCGCCAACTGAGTTCGGGGGCGGGAGCGGGGGTCGGTAAAATCCTGGCCGTGAGCAACGCCGTGCGCGCCCTGCGGGGTGCCACCACGATTGATGTCGATCTCCCCGAGCACATCGAGGAGCGGATCATCGCGCTGTTGACCGAGCTGTTCGATCGAAACGACATCCATCACGACGACTTGATCAGCATCATCTTCACTGCCACCTCTGACATCAACTCGGCCTTTCCCGCGGCCGCAGCTCGAAAATTCGGCCTCGGCGATGTGCCGCTGCTCTGCGCCCAGGAACTGGATATCGTTGATGGAACGCCGCTGTGCCTGCGCGTGCTGGTCCATATGACCACGGAGCGGGGGCGCGGCGAATTGCACCACATCTATCTGGAAGGCGCACAAGGTCTGCGCGACGACCTTCCCGAGTGATGGCTGCTGGCGAGGCCCTCCAGCGGGCAGCCATCGTGGGTACCGGCCTCATCGGAGGCTCCATCGGCTTGGCCTTGAGGGAGCGGGGGTGGTGGGTCACCGGCACCGACCAAAACAAGGCGGTGGCCGCCTAGGCGCTGCGCCGAGGCGCCCTCGACGCGGTAGGACCGCCCTCCGATGCCGACATCACGTTCGTGGCCACCCCGGTGGGATCGGCGGCGGCCGAGGCCCGCAGGGCTTTGGCCACAGGAAATGGGCTGGTCACCGACGTGGGCAGCGTGAAGGCCCCCATCGTGGCCGCAGTGGCCGACCGCCGTTTTGTTGGCGGTCACCCCATGGCGGGCAGTGAGCAGGAGGGGGTGGCCGGCGCCCGGGCCGACCTGTTCCAGAATGCGGTGTGGGTGCTCACCCCGACCGATGAGACCGATGACGATTCGCTGGTCCAGATTCGCTCAACAGTGGCCTCGCTCGGGGCCGACGTTGTATCGCTGGCCCCCGAACGGCACGACGCCCTGGTGGCGGTGGTATCGCACGTGCCCCATCTCACCGCGGCCACTCTCATGGCGCTGGCCAACGAGCGCTCTGAAGAGCACCGGGCGATGCTTCGGCTGGCCGCAGGCGGGTTCCGGGATATGACCCGCATCGCCTCCGGGCACCCCGGCATATGGCCGGACATCTGCCAGGAGAACGCCGATGCCATCTGCTCGGTGTTGGACCGGTTCATCGCCGCACTGGGCGACGTGCGCGCTCTGGTGGCCGACGGGAATCGGAGCGGCCTGTTGGAGCTGTTGGAGCAGGCTCGAAATGCCCGGGCCCACTTGCCATATGGCTTGGATCGAGAGGTGTCGCTGGCTGAGGTCAGGGTGCCGGTGTTCGATCGTCCCGGCGAGCTGGCCCGGATAACCAGCTTGACCACCGACATCGGGGTGAACATCTACGACTTGGAGATCGCCCACTCAGTGGAGGGAGGCCAGGGCGTGGCCATCTTGGTGGTGGACGACGAGGCGATGGCGAGTCTGTTGGAGGCCCTGAGAGAGCAGGGCTACGCCCCGTCTTCGAGACCCCTGTCGTGAGTGCGCCGCGGAGCAGCCAAGAAACAGGGGAGTGGCCGTGAGCGCCATCACCGTCGAGGGGTCGCAGCATTTCACCGGGCGGCTGAGAGTGCCGGGGGACAAGTCGATCTCCCACCGGGCGCTGATGATCGCCGCGCTCGCCCATCGTCCGTCTGCCATCCGAGGTCTGTCCGACGGGGAGGATGTCGCCCACACCTGCCGCGCGGTCGAGGCCCTGGGGGCACAGGTCGAAGTCCATGGCGCAGAGGATGTAACGGTCACCGGCGGGCTGATCGGGGCTTCTGGTCCCATCTATCTCGGGAACTCAGGCACTGGCATCCGGCTGCTCGCCGGATTGACTGCCGGCTTCGACTTCACCACCACGCTGGACGGGGATGCCTCCATTCGCCGTCGCCCAATGGGTCGGATTATCGAGCCGCTCTCGGCCATGGGGGCATCGGTTCGGGGCAGCGGGGGCAGCGGTTCGCTGGCCCCCCTGATCGTGGAAGGCCGCCCTCTGGAGGGCATCGAATACACCCTGCCTGTGGCCTCAGCCCAAGTGAAGAGCGCGGTGCTGCTAGCGGCCCTGCAAGCTGAAGGTCCGACCACGGTCCACGAGCCGGCGATCACCCGAGCCCACACCGAGGAAATGCTGGCCGACGCCGGGGTGAGGGTTGAGCAGCAGGGCCGCTCGACAACGGTGTGGCCAGGCGAGGTTGAGGCGCTCGACATCGATGTTCCCGGCGACCCCTCGCAAGCCGCGTTCTGGCTGGTTGGCGCCTGTGTGGCCCCCGAGAGCGACCTGACGGTGGAGAACGTCTACATCGGCCCGGCTCGGGGCGGCTTCGTCGACGTACTGGGGCGCATGGGGGCGGATATCTCGGTCGACTCGGAATCTGGCGACATCCGGGCTCGCACCAGCAAGCTGCGAGCTACCCGGGTGACCTCCCAAGAGCTGCCGGGCTGCATTGATGAGGTGCCTATCTTGGCGGTGGCCGCAGCGGTGGCCGAAGGGGTCACGGTGTTCGAGGGGATCGCCGAGCTGCGGGTCAAGGAAAGCGACCGAGTTGCTGCCATTGTCGAGATGCTCGACGTCCTCGGGGCCAAGAGCGAGATCGACGGCGAGGTCTTGGCGGTGGCAGGAGGCGGACGGCTGAAGGGCGGTACCGTGGATTCCCATGGGGATCATCGGATGGCCATGGCCGCGGCCATTGCCGGAGCCGCGGGTTCCAGCTCGATGAACGTCGAAGGCTTCGATGCAGTGGCCACCAGCTACCCGGGCTTCACCCGCGACCTGAGCTACAGCACAGGATGGGTTCCGTGAGCACCGACGTCGGAGAGATGGGGGAGACAGACCCAGTGAGCATTGATGCCGGGCAGGTGGGCGAGACTGGTGAGCATCTGAGGGTCGTGGCCATCGACGGGCCGGCCGGGTCGGGCAAGTCCACAGTGGCCCGGCGGCTGGCTGAGCGACTGGGACTGGAGTATCTGGACACTGGGGCGATGTACCGCTCGGTGGCTTTCGCCGCGATGGCTCGGGAGGTGGACTTGGCCGACAGCGACGCCATCGTCGAGGTGGCGCGAGCCTGCGATATCCACATAGACGACACCTCGGTCATCGTCGACGGAGTGGACGCCACCACCCAGATCAGAGGTCCAGAGGTGACCCGGTCGGTGAGCACAGTGGCGGCGATCTCGGGTGTGCGGGAGGTGCTGCGGGTGCGCCAGCAGGCCTGGGTGGTGGAACGGGGCGGAGGAGTCTTGGAGGGTCGGGACATCGGCACCGTGGTGTTTCCCGATGCCGAGCTCAAGGTGTATCTGAGCGCGTCGCCCGCGGTCAGGGCCGAGCGGCGGGCAGGCGAGGTGAGCGCGCTCGACTACGAGACGGTGGCCGCCGACCTGGCGGCCCGGGATGCGGCCGATTCCTCCCGTCAACACGACCCGCTGACTCAGGCGCCCGACGCAGTACACATTGACACCACCGACCTCACCGTTGACGAAGTTGTAGACGAGCTGATTGCCCGACTGGGATGAGCCAAGTCGAACTGCGCTCCGAGGAGTTGTAGGTCACGTGAACCCGCCCGAGTTGCATCCCGAGGAGCTGGAGGTCAAAGGGCGATTGGCAGGGGTGGTGTTCCACTTCTTTGTGCAGCGACTGGCTCGAGCGGTTTTCGGCGCATATTTCCGCTGCTACACCCGGGGACGACGCAACCTGCCCTCAAAAGGCGGGGTGATAATCGCCCCAACCCACCGCTCCAATCTGGACACTCCGATGATCGGGGCATCGGCTGGGCGTCCGCTGCGCTATTTCGCCAAGAGCGGCTTGTTCCGAGGACCTATCACCACATGGATATTGGTGAGCATGGGGGCCTTCCCCGTTCGAAGGGACATGGTCGACCGCAGCGCCTTGAAGGCCGCATTGTCGGTGCTGGAGGCCGGGCAGCCGCTAGTGGTGTTCCCCGAGGGTGAGCGCAAGTCGGGTCCCCGCATCCATCCGCTGTTGGATGGGGCGGCCTGGTTGGCAGCCAAATCGCAGGTGCCGGTGGTGCCGGTGGCCATTGGGGGCACCGAGCGGGCCATGGGCATCGGCATCCGCATGCCCCGCCCTCGTTCCGTCCGTTTCGTGTGGGGTGAGCCCCTGGACCCGCCAGAAGTGGACGAACGAGGACGGTTGAGCCGGGAGGCCCTGGCCCAGTACTCCACAGAGCTGCGGGAGACCCTTCAGGGTATGTTCAACGAGGTGCAGCAGGAGCTGGGCATCCCCGGCTGGGACCCTGGCGATTCAGATTAGAGCTGCTCTCAGCGGCTGGCGATCAGCCCGTCGAGCACGTCGCTGGCCGCCACCTTGCGATCCACCATCGGGGTGGGCGACGGTGGGCCGCCCAGGCTGAAAGATGCCAGGGCTCCGGAGGCCTCGATCAGGTCGCGGAGATTGCGGGGCGGAGGGAAGTACTCGTCTTCATCGGTGATCGAAACCTCCTCGATGCCTTCGGTTGGGTCGAGTCGTTCCAAGACCTCGTTGATCAGTTCTTCGGGAGCGGAGGCTCCGGCGGTCAATCCCACGATGCCGGAGATGTTGTCGGGCAGCTCTGACGCCCGGTTGACCCGGAAAACACGCTGGCAGCCCAGCTCGCCGGCCAGCTTCTCCAACGCCCGGGTGTTGGAGGAGTTGGCCGAGCCCACGATGACCACGGTGTCGCATCGCTCGGCGATGGCGGTCAGTGCAGCTTGGCGGTTGGTGGTGGCGAAGCACAGATCGCTGCGCCCCGGCGTCCACATGTCGGGGAACCGGTCTTGGGCCGCGTGCAGCACCCCCTCCCAGTCTCGGTGCGACAAGGTGGTCTGGGCCAGAAGGGCTACTGGCTCTTCGAAGTCGGCCAGGGCCTCCACGCCGGCGATGTCCTCTACGGGATGGATTGCTTTTGGGGCTACTGCCATGGTGCCCACGGCCTCCTCGTGGTCCTCGTGGCCCACGTAGATGATGCGGTAGCCCTTGTTGGCCCGGACTTTGACCTCATGGTGGACCTTGGTGACCAGCGGGCATACCGCGTCCACCATGTAGCTGGCCTGATCGGTGGCCGCAGCCACAACTTCGGGCGCCGAACCGTGGGCGGAGAGCATGATCGGATATCCGGGGGGGACCTCGGAGATGTCGTCCACGAACACCACGCCGAGTTTCTCGAATCGGCGCACCACCAGCTTGTTGTGGACGATCTCGTGGTAGCAGTACACCGGCCCGTCGAAGGTTCGGACCAGCCAGGCCAGCGCCTTGATGGCCATCTCCACTCCGGCACAGAACCCCCGGGGAGCGGCCAGGATCACCTTCTCAACGTCCACTGGGCCAATTTAGCGGATGATGTTGTCAGCCTTATCTAGGTGGATTTTCAGGATCACCTTCTCAACGTCCACAGGGCCAATTTGGCGGATGATGTTGTCAGCCTTAACTAGGTGGATTTAGCGGTCTGCTCTGGCATTGCGGGCCTCGTATCATTTCAGGCATGTCCGCGCCTCGGGTCACCGCAGTGGCCGATGGGTCGGTAGCTCAGCGATTCGGCTTGAGGCCTGGCGATGAGCTGTTGGCCGTCAACGGCTGCGTCCCCAAGGACGTGATCGAGTACCAGCAGCTGGTGGACGAGCCTGAGCTGAGCATGGACGTGCGACGCGATGGGGTGGTGCTGGAATTGGAGATGCTCAAGCAGGCCGGGGAACCGCTGGGCGCCCAGGTGGACTCGGCGCTGTTCGACCGAGTGCAGACCTGCGACAACCACTGCGAGTTCTGCTTCATCTACCAGCTGCCACCCGGCCTGCGGTCCAGCCTGTATCTGAAGGACGACGACTACCGTCTCTCATTCCTCTACGGGAACTTCACCACTCTGACCCGCTTCACCGAGGCCGACCTGGAGCGGGTGGTGACCGAGAGGCTGTCGCCGCTGAACGTGAGCATCCACGCCACCGATCCTGATGTGCGGGCCTCCATGCTCCGAAACCGCCGGGGGGCAACAAGCCTGCGCTGGTTGCGGGCGCTGCTCGACCAGGGCATCGAAGTACACGGCCAAGTGGTGGTGTGCCCCGACGTCAACGACGCCGATGTGCTGGAGGACACTCTGGCTGGGGTTGCCGACGAGTACCCCGAGTTGGCCAGTGTGTGTGTGGTGCCTTTGGGCGTGTCTCGCCACACCTCCGAGCCCCGGTTGAGGCCCCACACGAAGGCCGAGGCGATTGCGGTGGTAGAGGCAGTTCACGAGTGGCAGGAGATCAACCGACAGATGCTGGGTCGCCGCTTGGTGTTTGCCGCCGACGAGTATTACCTGCTGGCTGGGATCGAGTTTCCCGACCCGGAGGCCTACGAGGGGTTTCCCATGCACGAGGACGGAGTGGGCATGGCAACCACGCTGAAGATGGAGTTCACGGGCCAGACAGACGGTGCCACCGGAACTCGGCCCGGATTCTTTGCTTGGGTGGAGGGTGCTCCGGCCGAAGGGTATCGGGCTCCCCGGTTCGATGGATCGACGCCGATTGGCCTGCGGCCCCGCAGAGACGCTCCGGTAGGGGTAGTCACGGGGGAGTATGGGGCGGCGGTGCTGGCCCCGCTGCTGAGGTCTCTGGGCCGCGACGATGTGAGGGTGGTGCCGGTGGAAAACCGGTTCTTCGGCGGGACCACCGCGGTGGCTGGGCTGCTGGTGGGCGAAGACATCGCCCACACGCTGGCCAACCAGCCGGAGGGCCACCGCTATCTTTTGCCCGACGTGTGCCTGTCGCAGGGGATGTTTTTGGACGGCACCCGGCCCGACGACCTGCCCCGCCCTGTGGAGTTGGTTCCCTCCGACGGGATCGCGCTGCGAAAGGCGCTCGGTGGCTAGCTCCCTGCCCACGGTGGCGATCGTCGGACGGCCTAACGTGGGCAAGTCCACGCTCATGAACCGGGTCCTTGGACGCCGAGAGGCCATCGTGGCTGAGCAACCCGGCGTGACGAGGGACCGTAAGGAGATGCCGGCCAGCTGGCAAGGGCGGGACTTCACGGTGGTGGACACCGGCGGCTGGCTACCGCAGGGTGCGGGCGACAACGCCTAGATGGACGCCAAAGTGTCGGCCCAGAGCGAGAAGTCCATGGAAGGTGCCGACATCGTGGTGATGGTGGTGGACTCGCAAGCGGGCATCACCGCTGACGACGAGGGAGTGGCGGGACGGCTGCGGGGCCGGACCGGACCGGTGCTGGTGGCGGTCAACAAGGTGGACGACGAGGCCCACGAGGACCTCATCTGGGAGTTCATCCGCCTGGGTTTGGGCGACCCCTTCCCGGTGAGCGCGCTTCACGGGCGGGGAGTGGGTGATCTGCTGGATGCGGTTATGGCTGTGTTGCCCGATGAGCCAGCTGGGGCAACCGACTCTGATGCCGCCATGGTCTCGGTGTCTGGCCAGCCGGGGGCCGATCACCCCATGGTCTCGGTGTCCATCGTGGGCCGGCCCAATGCGGGCAAATCCACCCTGTTCAACCGCCTCATCGGCGATGAACGATCAGTGGTCCACGATCAGCCCGGCACGACGCGCGACGCCATCGACACTGTGGTGCAAACCGAGTTGGGGCCGATTCGGTTCGTGGACACCGCGGGCATGCGGCGTCGAGCCCGCATCGACCAGGCCACCGAGTACTACTCCCTCCTGCGGGCCTTGGCCGCGGTGGACCGCTCCGACATCGCCCTGTTGGTGCTCGATGCCACAGTGGGCGTAACCCACCAGGATCAGCGCCTCGCCGAGCGCATAGACGGCGCGGGCTGCCCCATCGTGGTGCTGCTCAACAAATGGGACCTGCTTGACACCGAGGCCCGGGAGGCAATTGCCCTCGACATCGACCACCGATTGCACTTTTTGGGCGACGCGGCCGTCCTCCGGGTCAGCGCCTTGTCGGGGAAGGGGCTGAACCGGCTCTTGCCCGAGCTCCGGGGGGTGATCGCCGAGTACCGGCGTCGCATACCCACCCAGGCGGTGAACCGAGTGCTGCGTGACGCCCAGGCTGTCCATCCTGCCCCCGACGGGGCCCGGGTGCTGTACGCCACCCAGGGGGCGACCGATCCCCCCACCTTCACACTGTTCGCCAACCGGACCTTGCCCCGCACCTATCTTCGCTATCTGGAGCGCCGTCTGCGAGAGGCATTCGACCTCGGATCAGTTCCGGTCAAGCTGCGGGTGCGCCGCCGCTCAGGGGAGTAATTGCCAAGAAAGCGCTAAGAACTACGCCATCTTGCGGGGTAACCTTCGGCAATGGAGAACCTTCTCCTCGTGCTGACCGCGGGGGTCTGCGCGGTGGCTGCTGGCGTGTTCACCCGAGCGGCTCGGCACCGCTACCGGTTCCTGCTCCGGATCGAGGGAACCCACGCGGGCGAGGGGTATGACGAAGAGGGCGAATACGCCTACGAGGCGGCCCGCACGCTGGCCCAGTCCAGCTTCCGCCGGGACGCCCATTCTGCCTTGCTGTACGCGGCCCTAACCGTGGTGGCGGCTATGACCGCAGCCTTGGAGTCCCGGGCGGTGGCCGCCATCTTGGCCCTGGTGGTGGTGCCGGCCCTGTTCCCGCTGTGGTGGGGAAGGCAATCGGTGGCCGAGGCCCGGCTCACCCAAGAGCGGTTCGAGATGGAGCGCCGGGCCGAGGAGACGCTGAGCCAAGGCGATCTCGCCCCCCAGGCCTGGGCCGGACGACTGGCGCCCGACGACCTGCCCGACTTTGCCGGCTACGAGATGGGCCGGGTGTACCAGGCGGGCGAGGGCGTGATGGCCGGGGACTTCTTCGACGTGTTCCGAGTGGGCCCGACCCGGGTGGCCGCGGTAATCGGCGATGTGGCCGGTCGGGGCATCGAGTCGTCGATCACCGCGTTCCAGGCCAAATATTTGCTTCGGGTGTTCTTGCGCCAGTTCCGCGATCCAGCCCAGGCCCTAGAGGAGCTGAACGCTCAGATGTCATCCATCGAACGGGCCGAGGAGTTCATCTCGGTGGTGGTCGTGCTGTTCGACACCGAGGCTCAGACAATGCGGTACGCCTCCGCCGGACACCCGGCGGCCTGGCTTTGGCATGAGCGAGAGGTGCAGCCGCTGCGGGCCACCGGGGCGCTGTTGATGCTCGACCCCGACAGCACCTACTTCAGCCGGGAGATTCCGCTGGATCAAGGGGACATGGTGCTCATGTACACCGACGGGCTGGCCGAGGTGCGCTACGGCGACGCCCAGTTCGGGGAGGACCGCATCGCCCAGCACCTCCGCCGCGACCCC
Source organism: Acidimicrobiia bacterium (assembly GCA_022821445.1). Taxonomy (GTDB): domain Bacteria; phylum Actinomycetota; class Acidimicrobiia; order Acidimicrobiales; family Bin134; genus Poriferisocius. The sequence goes on from JAJEDQ010000204.1 coordinate 15,099, forward strand.
ACCGTCTCCCCCGACGTGCTGTGCAAGACGCTGCTGGAAGCCGCCCGGGATTTCGCCGACGGCACCATCACCGACGACGTGGCCATCCTGGCTGTCCGCCGGGCCTAGTCCAAGAAGCTAGGCTGACCGTTCGCAGGACCGCCGCGCGGAACATTTGGGGGCACTAAATGGCTGATGTCGTTCTCGAGGACATCAACAAGGAATACAGCAACGGCTTTGTGGCGGTCTCCGACCTGAACCTGGAGATCAATGAGGGCGAGTTTCTGGTGATGGTGGGCCCGTCGGGGTGCGGAAAGTCGACCACCCTGCGGATGATTGCCGGTTTGGAGGACATCACCTCGGGGACGCTCAAGATCGGAGACCGGGTGGTCAACACCCTCGCCCCCAAAGACCGCGACATCGCCATGGTGTTCCAGAACTATGCGCTGTATCCCCATATGAACGTGTTCGACAACATCGCCTTCTCGCTGAAGCTGGCGCAGCGACCCAAGGCGGAGATCAGAGAAAGGGTCGGCGAGGCGGCACGCATTCTTGAGTTGGAGAATCAGCTCGACAAGCGACCGGCCCAGCTGTCGGGTGGCCAGCGCCAGCGGGTGGCCATGGGCCGGGCCATCGTGCGCCGCCCCCGGGTGTTCCTCCTCGACGAGCCGTTGTCGAATCTCGACGCCAAGCTCCGGGTGCAGATGCGAGCCGAGATCACCGAGCTGCAGCGCGAGGTAGGGGTCACAACCTTCTATGTCACCCACGACCAGGTGGAGGCCATGACCATGGCCGACCGGGTTGCGGTGATCAACCGGGGGATCCTGCAACAGGTGGACAGCCCGATGAAGCTGTTCAACGAGCCCGACAACATCTTCGTTGCCGCCTTCATCGGCTCTCCCTCGATGAACCTGATGGAGGCGGTTTTGCGCCAGCATGACTCCGGACTGTCGATGGAGCTGGGCAGCCAGACGTTGGCGGTGCCTGAATCGGTGCTCGGACAACGACCGGCCCTGGAACGCTACTTGGGCTCGACAGTGGCGGTCGGCCTGCGGCCCAAGGACTTTGAGGACGCCGCCCTCGTGAGCGATCACCCTTCTGATCAGAGGGTGAGGGCTCATGTCTCGCACATCGAGGCTCTCGGGTACGAGGTGATCGCGTACTTTGAAATGGACGCCAAGCCGATCATCTCCCAAGAGGCGCTGGAGCTGACCGAGGACCAGATGGCTGACGCGGCCCAGGACTCCACCCGGGTCCACGCCCGGTTCCACCCCACCACATCGGTACAGCCCGACGACACGATCGAAGTGGCCGTGTCAGTGGAGAACGCGCACTTCTTCGATCTGGATACCGGGCTGGCTATCCGCCGCTGAGTTCAGGTCAGTTCCAGACCAGCGGCCCGTGGTCGAGGTTGGGCAGCACCATTTGGCCGACCCGGTCGCACTCGGGCAGATGCGGGTATCCCGAGAGGATGAATGCGTCGATGCCTGCCTGCCGGTAGGCGTTCAGCTTGGCTAGCACTTCGTCGGGCGATCCCACGATGGCCGCGCCCGCCCCGGACCGCGCCCGACCGATTCCGGTCCACAAATTGTCTTCCACAAAGCCGTCGGCATCGCTGAGGTCCCGAAGTTCGGTTTGGCGGCGGACACCTGCTGAGGCGGCGTCCAGTGATCGCTGCCGAATGGCCTTGCCCGTCTCGTCGTCGAGCTGGCTGATGAGCCGAGCAGCCGCGGCTCGGGCTTCTGTTGAGGTGGGGCGCACGATGACATGGCTCCGCAGTCCGAACCGCAGGGTGCGTCCGTGTCGTTCGGCGCGAGTCCTCATATCGGCCACAGTGTCGGCGACGCCGGCCACCGTGTCAGGCCAGGTGAGGAACACATCGGCTGCGGCCGCGGCGGTTTCCTTGGCCGCATCCGAGAAGCCGCCGAAGTAGAACGGGGGACAGCGGCCCGACACCGTGGTGGATCGAGGAGGGTCGAGGGCCAGATCGACGAACTCGCCGTGGAAGTCCACTGGACGGCCGTCGAGCAGCGTCCGCAGCACCTGCATCCACTCCAGTGTTCTCCGATAGCGAGGCTCGGATTCGAGTGTCTGGCCGGGAATGTCGCTGGAGATGATGTTGATGGTGAGGCGGCCGTCAAGGATTCGATCGATGGTGGCCAGTTGGCGAGCGAGCTGGGGAAGCTACATCTCGCCCATCCGCACCGCCAACAGCAGTTGGATCTGGCTGGTGTGCGGGGCCACTGCGGCGGCGAACGCGGTGGAATCGATGCCCAGCGTGTATCCCGAGGGCAGGAGGATATTGTCGAAGCCGTGTCGATCAGCGGCCAGCGTGATGTCGCGGCAGTGCTCCCAGCTACTGGCCAGCGCGGGATCGGCCACGCCCAAGAACTCGTAGTCGTCGTCGCACAGGGCGGCGAACCAGGCCACTTCGACCGGTGCCGACCCACTCACGGCAGCGGCACGCCCTCGGAGGCCTCGATGATGGTGTATACGTCGGCCCGGTCGAGGGGAACATTGGCGGCCTGGGCGGCATCAGCCAGCCGCTCGGAGTTCTGGCTGCCGAGCAATGCCACTGGGCGGGACGGGTGGGCGAGGACAAAGGCCAGCGCCACCGCAGTTCGGCTGGAGCCGTGGTGCTCGGCCAGTTGGTCCAGTGCGGCGATCAACTCGGGGCGCACATCGGCCCCGGTGGCCAGCCGCCCGCCCGCGAGCGGGCTCCAGGCCAGCGGGACTACGCCGTCGCGCATGCACAGATCCAGCGTGCCGTCCCGAAGCGCACCCAGCTCTGCGGCGGAGTACTCGGGCTGGGTGGAGGCCAGCGGGAACGGCAGATGGGCGGCGAGAGACTCATGCTGCTGGGGAGTGAAATTGGAGATGCCCACCTCGCGGATCTTGCCCTGATCACGGAGCGCGGCCAGCGCCTCAGCCAACTCCGCGGGATGGGTGAACAGGTCGGGACGATGAATCTGGTACAGGTCGATGACATCGATGCCGAGGCGGGTGAGCGACGCCTCGCAGGCCGCAGTAATGGCCGAGGCGCCCGAGTTGTAGGGCGTGGGCGGAGTGATCCCTCCCTTGGTGGCCAGCACCATGCGGTTGCGCAGTTCGGGGGCTGCGGCCAGGACCCGGCCAAGGTTGGCCTCGGCTTGGCCGAAGGCGGTTCCGCCCCAGTCGAGCCCGTACACATCGGCGGTGTCCACCAAGTTCATGCCGAGCCCCAGAGCCGCCTCCAACAGCTCCTGGTATTGGGAATCGGAGCGCCCGACAAGGCGCCAGCATCCGAACCCCAGCCGTCCGACCCGGAAGTCGGCACCGAGGGTGACAGAATCAGAGTCGACAAGGCTGTTTGGCACTGGATCAAGCTATCGTGTGAACCCGCCGCCAGCGTCGTTCGAGGGGAAATGGTGATCTGTTACGGGGTGATTGGGACCGGCATGATGGGCCGGGAGCACATTGCCAATATCGCCCACCTTCCCGGAGCAGAGGTGACTGCACTGGCCGATCCCCACCCTGCGTCTTTGGACACCGCGGAGGGAATGGCGCCGGGAGCGGCGCGGTTTGCGGACCATCGCCGTCTGCTGGAGGCCGAGATCTGCGATGCCGTGGTCATCGCCACCCCCAACATGACCCATGCCGATGTGCTCGGCGACGTATTGGGGGCCGACCTGCACGTGCTGGTCGAAAAGCCGCTGTGTACCACGGTGGCCGACTGCCGCCGGGTGATCGACGCAGCCGCAGACCACCGCGGGGTGATACGAGTGGGGTTGGAGTACCGGTATATGGCGCCGTTCGCCCGGCTGATCGAAGAGGTGGCGGGAGGCGCAGTGGGGCGGGTGCGAATGGCTTCGATGCGCGAGCACCGCTTCCCGTTCCTCTCCAAGGTGGGCGACTGGAACCGGTTTTCTGACAACACCGGCGGCACACTGGTGGAGAAGTGCTGCCATTTCTTCGACTTGATGAACCTGGTGATGCCCGGGCGGCCTGTGCGGGTCTTCGCGTCGGGAGGCCAGGCGGTGAACCACAGGGATGAGCGCTATAGAGGCCGCACCCCCGACATCGACGACAATGCCTATGTGGTGGTGGAGTACGACGACGGTGCCCGGGCCATGCTCGACTTGTGCATGTTCGCCGAGGCCACCCACAACCAGCAGGAATTCGCGGTGATGGGCGATGCCGGGAAAGTGGAAGCGCTCGTGCCAGAGCACATCGTGCGGATCGGGCGCCGAGGCGAGCATTCGATCGGAGCAGTCCAGACGGTGGCGACGCCGGTTGAGGCCGCGTTTGCAGGGTTCCATCACGGGTCCAGCTTCGTGGAGCACCAGCGATTTCTGGAGGCGATCAGCACCGACGATCACCCTGATTCAAGGTCTCAATCGCTACAGGCGCTTGAAGCCGCCATGCTGTGTGTGGCCATGGGGGTTGCCGGACAGGAGTCCATGGCTACCGGTCTGCCGGTTGCCCTCGCCGATATCAGCCCTTGACCGAGCCGGCCAGCAGTCCCCGGACGAAGTGGCGCTGAAGGCTGAAGAACACGATCAGCGGCACGATCATGATCACGAACGCGGAGGCGAAGCGGAGCTGGAAGTTGGAGCCCCGCTCGCCCACCAGATTGACCAATGCCACCGTCATCGGCTCGTTGTCGGTGAGGAACACCGCGGCGATCAGGTAGTCGTTCCAGGTCCACAGGAACTGGAAGACGGCGAAGGCGGCCAGCGCTGGCCGGGCCAGGGGCACCACCAGCCGCCAGAAGATGGTGAAATGGCTGGCGCCGTCGATTCGGGCCGCCTCGAACACCTCGCGGGGGAGCTGGCTGATGAAGTTGTGCAGCAACAGCACAGCCAATGGCAGTCCGAACGCGGTGTGGGTCAGCCACACTGCGGCTGCGGTGTTGGCCACCCCGACATCGGGAATCAGCACGAAGGTCCAGTCCAATCCGGGGATGGTGAGCCGGGCGCCGTTGTTGAACAACTGGAGCAGCGGCACGAAGGCCATCTGATTGGGCAGGGCGATCATCGAGACCAGGGCGATGAAGAGCCAGTTGCGGCCTCGGAAGTCGATCCACGCAAACCCATAGGCGGCGAAGGCAGCGATGGCGATGGGGATGATGGTGGCCGGGACCACGATGGCGAGGGAGTTGAGGGCGAACTCCCACATGGACGGCTGTGCCGCGCTTTCCTGGAAGATGTCGCGGTAGTTCTGGAGGGTCAGGTTGTTCAGGTCGTTCCAGGAGGTCCACCAGCCAGAGCTGTTGATGTCGGGCACCTTGCGGAACGACGATATGAACAATCCGAACGTGGGCACGGTCCACACCACCACGATCAGCCACATCACCCAGCTTGGTGTGGTGGCCGCCAGTCGGCGCAGCCGCTGGCCGGTGGGCATGAGCGCAGCATCGACGTTGCTCACTTCAACACCTCTCGCCCGTGCCCGTGCTGGCCGATCACGACTTCAGCTCCGATTGGAGTCGGCGGATGTTGTAGATCATGACCGGCAGAACCAGGGCCAGCAGCACGACTGCGAACGCGCTGCTGGAGGTGAAGTTGCGGTCGCGGAGCTGGTCGAACATCTCGTTGGCCAGCACGTTGGTGCGGTTCGCCCCGTTGGTGGTGGCCTTCACCAGGTCGAAGACTTTGGTCACAATCACCATCAGCGTGGTGACCACGACGATGATGGTGGGGCGGATCTGGGGAACGATTACCCGCCAGAAGACCTGGACCTCATTGGCCCCGTCCACCCGGGCCGCTTCGGTGAGCTCCTCGGGAACCGCTCGGATTGCGGCCGACAAAACGACCATGGCGAACCCGGTCTGGATCCACACCATGATGAACATGATCCAGAAGTTGTTCCACGGGATCATCGACGAGTTGATGAAGAAGCCGCGGGGTTGGAATCCGATGCCTTGGAGGATGGCGTTCAGCAGTCCGGTCTGGTTGCCGGTGGGCTGCACCTCGTAGATGAAGTCCCAGATCACCGCGGCGCCCACCATGGAGATGGCCATCGGCATGAAGATCAGGGTCTTGGCCACCCGCTCGCCTCGGGCTCGTTCGGCCAAGATGGCCAGCAGCAGCCCCAGCACGGTGGACAGTCCGGCCACGGTGACCACCCACCAGATGTTGTTCCACACCACGCCTTGCAGGGTGGACAGAGCGCCGAAAATGCCTGCGCCGATGGCGAGGACCAGCATCATGGAGGAGGTCGGCGATCCCCAGTCCATCTCTACGTCGCCGTTGCGCAGCCGAGCCAAGAACCAGCCTCCCACGAGAGCAGCAGCCACCGCAGCGACAACCACCAGGGTGATCCGGCTGGACACAACCACAGTGAGCACGTCCACAATCTGGGACCGGTTCGGCTCGCGGATCAGCGACTCCACAAAGCCGGCCAACGTGGCGATTCCAACGATTGCGGCTACCAGGCCCAGTGCTCTCATGGTTCGTTGGGCGAGCTTTACCCTCAACGGTCCGCCGACGATTCGGGAAGCGCTGGCCCATGCGGCCACCACGGCCACCGCAGCGGCGGCCAAGGCGACGATGAAGAGGCGACTGGTGAAAATCGAGCTCCATCCATGGATGGAGAAGAAGGTCCGGTCGGTGAATATCTCCTCGTAGTGCTGAATGGTGAAGCCCGGTTCCCGGCCCCTCGTTCCGTTCTTGAACGACAGCCACATGGTGCGAAAGCCGGGGATGATCAACCCGCCGGTGACAAACAGAAGGGCTGGGCCCACGAACACCCACGGTCTCAGCCGGGCCTCCAAGCGGATTCGCCGATTCAGCTCCGGGACCAATCCTCGTCCTGCGGCCAGTCCCAGGGCCGCGCCGATCAAACCGCCGATGACAATGGCCAGCCACCCCTCGTGGAACGGTCCGCCGATGGCGGGGCCTTGGGGAACCCATCCGTTGTGCTGGAGCACTGCCCCGGCGATCAAGCCCAACACGGCTCCGATGCTGGCCGTGAAGGCAGGCCACCGGTTTAGGGCCGAGTCAACGGTCCGGTCGGCACCGATGAACAACACCGCGGTGACGGCCAGCGCCCCGGCGACGCTGACGAGCATGGTGACGATCTGACCCATGGCGCTCTTACCCTAGGCGGTAGTTCCTCATCGGCGCGTGAACGCGACGGGGCCGGGAGCGGAATTGCCGCCCCCGGCCCCGTTCAGAGTTGTTCAGTCGCGAGCGACTGAGCTGTTGGCCTCGCCTACGGCCAGGCGTTCTCGGTGTCGTCGGCGAACTCCTGAGCGGTCTTTGAGCCCGACACGTAGTCGGTGCCGGAGCGCCAGAACTCGCCGGCGCCGACCTCACCGGGCATCAGGTCGGAAGCGTCGAACCGGAACGGATCGGCGCTCACCAGGATGTCGGCCAGGCCGCGGTCGAAGTCGGAGCTGTACAGCGAGGTGTCGTGCTCGCGGTTGGGCGACAGGAATCCGCCCTTGTCGGCCATAATCCGGGCGTTGGCGTATTCGGCGGTGCCGATGTACTCCATCACGGCCAGGGTCTCGGGCTTGTCGGTGAAGGCCACCGCGTGGGTTCCCGCGCCGAGCACGACGGTGCCGAACTCATCGCTGACGGTCGGCAGGTAGAACACGTTGACGTCACCGTTGGGGCCAAGCGAAGCGCCGACCTCGGTGTAGAAGGCCCCGGCGAAGCTGGCCTGGCGGTGCAGCACGCAGTCGCCGTCGACGATTGGCAGGGAGGCCTCTTTGAAGCCGGTGGCCGCAATCAGGTCGCGTCCGCCGAGCACGTTGCCCTCTTCGAACCAGATGCCGCCCACGAACTCAGCCACTTCGACCACTCGCGGATCGTTGAACGGAATGTCATGGGACACCCACTGGTCATACACGTCGGGGCCCTGGAGGCGGAGCATCATGTCCTCCATCCAGTCGGTGAAAACCCAGCCGGTGGCGTCGCCCGAACCAATGCCGATGCACCAGGGGGCGAGGCCGTCAGCCTTGATCTGGTCGGTCAGCGCATCAAGCTCGGCCCAGGTGCTGGGAACCTCGTAGCCATTCTCGGCAAACAGCGGCGGGCTGTACCACACCAGGCTCTTCACGTCGCCCTTGTTGGGCACGCCGTACACCTGTCCGCCGGTGGTGGCCAGGTCGAACCAGAACGGGTCATACGCTCCGCTGATGTTGTCGAGCAGCGACTGCGGCAGGGCCACGGCATCGCCGGACTCACCGAACTGGATGATGCGTCCCGGCTGGGGGATGATCACGATGTCGGGCGGGTTGCCGCCTTCCAGAGCCAAGTTCAGCTCGGTGGTGGCGTCCCGGGTGCCGGAATACTGCACTTCGATGCCGGTGCGAGCCTCGAACGGCTCGAAGCCTGCCAAGAAGCCCTCGGCTTCAGGGCCGGTTTCTGGGCCGAGGATATTGACCACAGTCCCGGCCAGGGGCATGTCGTCTTCTTCCTCCATCGGCTCCTCAGGGGCCATAGGCTCTTCCGTTGCCATGGGCTCTTCAGCGGCCGCCGCCGGAGCGGGCGTGGAAGCTGCCGGTGCGTCATCGTCGTCGTTGCCGCAAGCGGCGGCCACCAGGGCCATCGCGAACAGCACGGCGATGAGCGCGAACAGTCTTGACTTGGTTCTCATTTCTGGGATTCCCTCCGGATTAGCAAGAATTTTGCTGGAAAACAGCACGCTACCGCCGAGAATCTGTTCGGTGCAACGTGCCGGGCAGGTGGGCCGGGTCGGGCGGCGAGGTCCGGTGGTGGCAAGCTATAACCGTGCCCTGGTGCGAGCCCTGCGACCGGTTCTGGAACCCCGCCTCGGTGACCGAGGCGGGGGAGTGCCCCACCTGCGGCACCCCGGTGGGCACGCCGGTTGAGATCCCGCCCAACATGGATTCCGCCGCTCGCCAAAAGGTCCCCTGGCACTTCTGGGTCGCCATCACCGCCGCCGGCATCTACCTGGCCTGGCGCGCCATCCAAGGCATCGGCCTTCTGTTCTGAGGGGGAGTGCTCCATTTCGAGTTCGCCGATTGGCCAAAACGGATCTGTCACTGCCTATTCGTAGAGTTGAACCATGCGGCAGATTTCCCTTCCGGGGAGCAGGTCTTGGTCTACGGTGGCCGATATGGCCAGCTTGCCGCGGCCGCGTACCAACTCTCGGACCAGCCGATGGCTTCGGCGCCTGGGGGTGTGAGGCTCCGGTCGCTGCCTGCACAAAGCGCCAAGCTCCTGCTCAAGGACTCCATCAGCGCGCTACCTCTCCACAAAGTGCTTGTGTTGAAGGAAGCGATGGAGGGCGAGCATGACACATCGTTCGCCGCCCACGAGAGGCTTGCCCTCGCTCGTATTTTGCCGACAGAAGTGGGGAACCTGCGATTCGGCCCTGAGGTGGGCGTCGGATCGATCAAGCACGACGCCGCGGTGGTTTCATCCTGGTTGGCACGTATGCGGTCCATTTGCGACGATCTGCGCCAGCTCCAACCCCTTGACGAAACACCAGCAGATGCCAAAAACGGGGATGCTCGCATGATCGGCCAGAGTGTTGAGCCCAATAGCGTCGATGCGGTCATTACGTCGCCTCCGTACCCCAACGAAAAGGATTACTCACGGACTGTTCGCCTCGAGTCGGTGCTGCTCGGCTACTTGACCAGCAGGGCAGACCTCCAGGCGATGAAGCGGGGCTTAGTGCGCTCCAACACACGCGGCGTCTACCGCGACGACGAAGATGATGCTTGGGTCAGCACCGGGCATCTACTGGCAGAGATTGCAGAGCGTGCCGGATACGAGGTGGAGTCGATCGACTTGTTCCGCACCCGTCAAGCCACGGCCACACGAGACCAGCTTCGTGAGGAAGTACTGGTTTTGAGGTGGCCTGGCACCGCTTCCAGCAGTCCCAAACGATGAGGCGTCCGCAGGTTCGGGCCCCTGCTGTTGCATGACATGTCTGGGAAGACGGCCAGCCTGGCGCAACAACTCATCGAGAAAATCTTTGTCGAGCGGTATCGGCCCGGCATGCAAGAGGTGTCCTTCACACGTGATGATCTGATAGCCGCAGCCAGGGACATCGGGGCGAACCGACCTGAGAATATCGGGGACATCGTCTACTCATTGCGCTACCGGGCACCACTCCCTGAGATGATTCAGCAGGAGGCACTCTCCGGACAAGCATCACCATCATCCGCGAGCACCACTACAACCTTGTGCCTCCCGAAGAACTCGACCCCGCAGAACTCGCCGCCTACCGGACCACGGCAGAAAGCGCTTCTCCCTGAAGGCACGAGACTGAGCCCGTCGGCGCTACTCGCCGGGCTTTGTGACGTCTAGGACGAGGACGGATACCTTGCGGGCTTCGTCGGCGGTGAGGCCTTGTTCAAGTTGCTGCTGTAGCTCTTCGGGAGTAGCGGGACGACGGCCGGCGGATGGGGGTGGGGGAGGGGTTTTGAGGTCTTCGAGGCCGAACCAGAGTGGCATGTAGATGCCGTACCCGTCAGTCGCCGGGTCTTTGGTGTATTGGTCGATGAGCTGATCGCGTAGTCCGCTCCACAGACTGTCGTTGGTGTCCTTCTTCAGCTCGATGGGGATGTTGATGCCGCCATAGTTCACGGTGATGTCGGCCCGTGTGCCAGCGGCGTAACTCCGTTCTGGCTCGGCGGTGATTCCATCAGGGAGTTCCCTCCGCAGAATGGCGAGGATCGCGTCACGGCATGATTCCTCAGGTCTCGTTTCAGTGGGGCGACCATACCGATCTACATTCCAGAATTGCCGCCAAGGGTTGCTGTTGTCGCCCCGTATGCGCCGGCTGACCTCCTCCAGCCGGTCGTTCACAAGCGCGGCCAGATCCGCCGCGTTGGCTGGCGGTCCGTTGTCGAGTGTTTGCTGAACCTGCTCCATGCTGGGGTGAACATACGAGGCATCTCCGATGAGGACCCTCTGGCTCTCCAACGTGCGCTTGAGGTAATTCTTCCACTCAGCTAGCTCCGAATCGTCTACCAGGTTGACCAATGACTGATGGGCCTCATTGCCCGATAGGGAGCCAAGTCGGGCAATCAGACTCGCCACGCGGTCGGATGCGTCCACTTCCAGCGCCCTAAGCCCGTT
>JAJEDQ010000026.1 GCA_022821445.1 Acidimicrobiia bacterium
CCGAGAGCTGGCGCAGATTGCTCGCCAGGACCGCGAGCGCATCGTGTACGCCATCGACCGTCTCGCCGAGCAACCGCATGCCGGCTACCCGCTGAAAGGAGCCCTACGGGGCCTTCGCCGCCAACGCGTCGGCGACTACAGGGTCATTTATGAAGTGCTCGACAATGAACTGGTGGTCCTCGTCATCCGAGTCGCCCATCGCCGCGAGGCCTACCGCCGCCCCTAACTCCTCACTGGTCCAGCGAATTGACCCAAGCAAGTCTGGCAGACTGAGACTGTGGCCCAGAACGTGCTCGGTGGGGAGTTGATGCCCTGCTCCTACGATCCGCTTACCGGGTATCTGCGGGACGGGTGCTGTAATACCGACGCCAGTGATTTCGGCGTCCACACGGTGTGTGCGGTACTGACGGAGGAGTTCTTGGCGTTTTCGGCCTCGGTGGGCAACGACCTGTCGACACCCCACCCCGAGATCGGTTTCGACGGGCTCAAGCCCGGAGATCGCTGGTGTCTGTGCGCCTCTCGCTGGGCCGAAGCGCTCGAAGCAGGGGTGGCCCCTCCCGTCGTCCTAGAAGCCACCCACGCCCGCACCCTCGAATGGGTCGCCCGCCGCGACCTCGAAGCCCACCGCGCATCTATAGGTTGATCGCGTCGGCCACGTAGGCGGCGACGGCTTCGGCGACCTCGGTGGTTTCGGCTTCGACCATGATTCGGATGACGGGTTCGGTGCCGGAGGGGCGGACTAGGACTCGGCCGCTGGTGCCGAGTTCTTGTTGGGCGGCGGCGGCGGCGGCCGACAGGCGCTGTTCGTCGATGGAGTCGGGGTCGATGTCCACGCTGTGGAGGACCTGGGGCATCTTGGTCATGGCCTGAGCGGCCAAGTCCCTCAGCGGCAAGCCACGGCGGGCGACCACTTCGAGGAGCTGCAACGCGGTGATGAGGCCGTCGCCGGTGGTGGCCAAAGCGGGGAAGATGACGTGGCCCGACTGCTCGCCGCCCAGCGCCCAGTCGCCATCTTGGAGGGCCGCCCACACGTGGCGGTCGCCCACCGGGGTGGTCACCACGTTGATGCCCCTTTGAGCCATGGCCTGATGGAAGCCCAGGTTGGTCATTACCGTTACCACCACGGTGCTGCCCGGCAGCCGACCCTGTTGGTGGCGGTCGGCCGCGCAGATGGCGATGATCTGATCGCCGTCGACCAGTTCGCCGGTGTGGTCCACGGCCAACACCCGGTCGGCGTCACCGTCGAAAGCGAGCCCCAAGTCGGCCTTGTGCCGGCGAACTGCCTTGGCCACTGTTTCGGGGCGGGTAGAACCGCATCGGTGGTTGATGTTGCGTCCGCTGGGCGATGAGTTGATGACGGTGACGTCCACACCATGGGCTTGGAGCGGACCGGGGACCACGGTGGTGGCCGACCCGTGGGCCGCATCCACCACCACACTGAGGCCGCGTCCGTCAAAATCAACGGTGTCGGCCACTGCGTCTTGGTAGTCCTGCAAGAGCTCTGACCCATCGGAAGTTCGCGGCGGAGCGCCCAGCGCGGGCACCGCGCGGCGATCGGAATCGTGCAGGGCGGACTCCAACGCGGCTTGAGACTCGCTGTCGAGCTTCAGGCCCTCGGGGCCGAACAGTTTGACGCCGTTGTCGTGCCACGGATTGTGGGATGCCGAGACCATGGCCCCGGGGGAGCGGTTCCTGGCTGCGGCCCAGGCCACCGCCGGAGTGGGGGCCACCCCCAAATCGATGGCGGGGACTCCGACCACGCTGAATCCGTTCGCCAAAGCAGCGGCGAAGTCTGGGCTGGAATCTCGGGTGTCGCGGCCGATGCTTACCGGGCCCGACGGTTTGAGGACCTCGGCCGCCGCTTGGGCCAGCCGAACGATGTCGTCGGGATGGAGCTCTGTGTAGGCTCGTCCCCGAACCCCGTCGGTTCCAAAGCGCAGCACGGGAGGGGCTTAGCTCCTGGAAAGCAGGCCGCTGGCCATCTCGCTTAGCGCTTGGAGTACTGGGGTGCCTTACGGGCTTTCTTCAGGCCGTACTTCTTGGACTCCTTCTTGCGGTCGTCGCGGGTCAGGAATCCCGCCTGCTTGAGGGTTTCCCGCAACTCGGGGTCGAGTGCAACCAAACCCCGTGCGATTCCCAGTCGCAAAGCCCCGGCCTGCCCGTTGGCCCCGCCTCCGTGCATGTTCACGTCGATGTCGTAAACCTCGGCAGTGTTGGTGAGCCGGAGAGGCTCCATGAATGCCATCCGGTGACTTCGGGAGGGGAAGTAGTCTTCGGCTTGGCGGCCGTTGACGGTCACTTGGCCAGTGCCGTGGCGGAATCCGACCCGGGCCACAGCCCGCTTGCGTCGTCCGGTGGCCTGTGTCAAAGGAACGGACATCAAGAGTCTCCGATGTGGGATCGGGCCCCGGCGATCTCCAAGGGCAGGGGCTTCTGGGCTTCATGGGGATGGGCTGGACCGGCGTACACCTTGAGCTTGCGGAGCATTTGGCGGCCCAAGCGGTTCTTGGGGAGCATCCCCTTTACTGTGCGGCGCACGGTCTCGGCGGGTTGGGTTTCCAGCAGGTACCCGTAGCTGGTTTGGTGGAGACCACCGGGATAGCCGGAATGACGGTACACCTGCTTGTCGGAGGCCTTGTTGCCGGTGAGCACCACCTTGTCGGCATTCACGATGATCACGTGATCGCCGGTATCGAGATGAGGCGTGAACTCTGGCTTGTGCTTGCCCCTCAGCACGCGGGCCACTTCGGTGGCCATGCGACCGAGAACGAGGCCCTCAGCGTCGACAACATGCCACGCGCGTTCAATATCCTTGGTTTTCGGGGAGTAAGTGGGCATCGGCTTTCCTTCAGACGCGATACCGGAAAAGCAATGATACGGCCCGAACCAGCGAAGTGGCAACTGCCCCAACGAGTGTCTGGCCAAAGGGCTCACGAGTAGGAAACCGACCAGAGGCAAAGGCCGTGGGGTGGGGCCAGGTTGGGAACGCCGGAGCGGTCTTTGGCCGCCAAGATGGCGGCCATGGCCTCGGGAGAGCGGCGGCCCGCGCCGATGTCCACCAAGGTTCCGGTAATGGAGCGGACCATCTGGTGGCAGAAGGAGGATGCCTCGATCTCGAAGCGCAACAGGTCTTGATCGGCTCGTTGCCAACCCGCCCTATACACCACACGCACCCGGGACTTCTCCGTGCCGTCGGCGGTGTGCTGTCGGCGGCAAAACGAGGTGAAGTCGTGTTCGCCCACGATGGCAGCGGCAGCCGCGTTCATTTTGCCCACATCCAGCGGGCGGGGAATGTGCCAGGCAGTGTCGGCCATGAACGGATCAGGCACCTCGCGATTCAGAATTGTGTAGCGGTAGGTGCGGCTGGTGGCATCGAATCGAGCGTGGAAGCTGTCGGGAGCCGCTTCTAGAGCGCGGACCACGATGGTCGGGCCCAGCATGCGGTTCACCGCAGTGCGGACGCGAAGAAGGTCGGCATCGTCGGGGGCTTCGAAGCTCACCACCTGTTCCCACGCATGGACTCCGGTGTCGGTTCGGCCCGCGCCCGTCAGATCAACTGATTGGCGCAAGCACCGGGTGAGGGCTTCGGTGAGGTCGCCGCCTATCGTGCGGACCCCTTCGTTGACCGCGAATCCGTGGAATGACCCGCCGTTGTAGGCGACCGTCGCTCGGACCCGCACGGTTGTCCGCCTACTCCCGTGGAGTTGGAGGAGGCTTCACCCTCGTCGCTCGGACTCGCACGGCCGCTTGGTGCGGTTAGACCAGCTCGATGCGGGCCATGGGGGCGTTGTCGCCGTGGCGGGGCCCCAGCTTCAAGATGCGGGTGTAGCCACCGGGCCGGTTGGCGTAGCGAGGGCCGATGTCCACCATCAGCTTGTCGGTGATCTCAGCGTCGCCCAACTGAGCCAAGATCTGGCGGTGGTTGTGCCGACCGCCCTTTTTGGCCTTGGTGATAAGTTTTTCGGCCACCGGGCGCATGGCCTTGGCCTTGGCTTCGGTGGTGGTGATGCCCTCAGCGGCGATCAGGGACGCGACGAGGTTGGCCATCATCAGCTTTTGATGTTGCGAGCTTCCGCCGAAGCGGCGTCCTTTGCGTGGTCGTCCGGGCATGGCGCTTCCTGCTTCTACGAGCGGGGTCCGGCCAGGGCGAGGCCTCGCTCGTCGAGCTTCTCGTTGACCTCATCCAGCGACTTCTGGCCAAAGTTGGTGATGGCCAGCAACTCGTCCTCGGTGCGGGCCAGCAACTCGCCGATCATGTTGATCTGCGCTCGCTTGAGGCAGTTGCGAGGTCGCTCGGAGAGCTCAAGGTCCTCGATGGGCAGATCCAAATCAGGAGCACCGGCCGGGGCGCTCCCCGCCTCGGCCATGCTCAGACCCTGGGGCTCGTCGCTCATCTCTTCCACCAACTGAACGAGGGTCCGCAGCGTGGCACCGGCGGAGGCCAGCGCTTCCTGGGGGGTGATGGAGCTGTCGGTCTCGATATCCAGCACCAGGCGGTCGAACTCGGTGGACTGCTCCACCCGGGTGGGCTCAACGTCGTAGGCAACTCGACGCACGGGAGAGAAGATGGAGTCAATGGGGATTACGCCGATGGTGGAGTCCATCTTGTTGGTCTCTGCTGAAACGTAGCCCCGACCCTTGGAAACCGTGATGTCCATGGCCAAGCGCGCCTTGTCGTTCAGCCGGGCGATGACCAAATCGGGATTGAGCACCTCCACGTCGGGGTTGACCGACAGGCTCGCGCCGGTGACCTCGCCGGGCCCTCGCTGGTCGATGCGAAGCTCAACCGCGTCCTCGCTGTGGCACCGCAAGACGAGATCCTTCAAGTTCAAGATGATGTCGGTCACGTCCTCGGCCACGCCGGTGATCGTGTCGAATTCGTGAAGCGCGTCGTCGAAGCGAACTCGAATTACCGCAGCACCTGGAATTGAAGACAGCAGGGCTCGGCGCAGAGAGTTTCCGAGGGTGTGTCCGAAGCCGGGCTCCAGTGGGCCAACGGCGAACTTCTGGCGGTTGTCTTCGAGCTCGGTAACCGACTCGACGGTGGGTCGTTGCATTACCAGCATGATCCGGCTCCCTCAGTTATTGAGTTTGAAATGGTGATGGTCAACTTTGTCTTCAGATCGTGTTGTTTGACGGCGGTCTACTTGCTGTAGAGCTCGACGATGAGCTGCTCCCGAACCGGCACATCGATCTGCTCGCGCAGGGGGGCGTCTCGCACGGTGGCCTCGAAGCCGTCGTCGCCCCGGCTGAGCCAGGCTGGCGGGGTGCGGTCGAGCACGTCGAGATTCCACCCCACCACGACCATTTCGCGGGCCTTGTCCCGCAGCGACAGCACATCGTCCTTGCGGAGCCGGTAGCTGGGTATGTTGACCCGGCGACCGTTCACGTTGATGTGGCCGTGGGAGACGAGTTGGCGGGCTTGGGGTCGGGTGGCGCCCCAGCCGAGGCGATACACCACGTTGTCTAGGCGCAGTTCCAAGAACCGCAGCATGTTCTCGCCGGTGACGCCCTTGTGGCGGGCCGCCTCCTTGAAGATGTTGCGGAACTGGCGCTCGTTCAGCCCGTAGGTGTAGCGAGCCTTCTGCTTCTCTTGGAGCTGGAGCAGATATTCCGACACGTTGCCCCGACGGCGGGATCTTCCGTGTTCACCCGGGGGATAGGGACGGCGCTCCAGGGCGATGGTCTCACCCTTGGTGCCCCAAACGTTCACCCCGAGGCGGCGTGATACTCGAGATCGCGGACCGGTATAGCGAGACATGTCAAACCCTCCGCCGCTTTGCCGGGCGGCAGCCGTTATGGGGAATGGGGGTGACGTCTTTGATGCCGGTGATCTCGATGCCCACCCCCTGGAGCGAGCGGATGGCGGTCTCACGACCCGAGCCCGGGCCGCGGACATGCACGTCCACCTTGCGAATACCGTGCTCCATGGCCTTGCGGCCCGCTTGCTCGGCAGCCATCTGTGCGGCGAACGGAGTGGACTTGCGAGATCCCTTGAATCCGACGTTGCCGGCCGAGGCCCATGAGATGACGTTTCCCTGTTGGTCGGCGATGGTCACGATGGTGTTGTTGAAGGAGCTCTTGATGTGAGCCACCCCGTAGGAGATGTTTTTGCGCTCCCGGCGGCGGGGCCGACGCCCTCCGGCTGATGGCTTGGCCATTAGCGGGAATTCCTTTCCTGCTTCACTTCTTCATCAAGATGCCGCGGTGCCAATTGAAACGGTCGCCTCTGGTGCCTCATTTCTTCATCACCTTCTTCTTGCCGGCAACGGTCTTCTTCGGGCCCTTGCGGGTGCGAGCGTTGGTGTGGGTGCGTTGGCCGCGCACGGGAAGCCCCCGGCGGTGGCGCAGCCCCTGGTAGCAGCCGATCTCCATCTTGCGCTTGACATCCTGGCTGGTCTCTCGGCGGAGGTCGCCTTCCACTCGCAGATTGCCCTCGATGTAGTTGCGCAGCTTGGCCACTTCTTCATCGGTGAGGTCGCGCAGTCGGGTACTCTCGCCAACCCCGGCCTCCACGCACACCTGGCGAGCCAGGGTCGGCCCAATGCCGTAGATGTAGGTGAGGGAGACAACGGTGCGCTTCTCCCGGGGGATGTCGACGCCGGCGATACGGGCCATCGCTCAACCCTGCCTCTGCTTGTGACGGGGGTTGGAGCAGATCACCCGCACGCGCCCGTGTCGGCGTATGACTCTGCACTTGTCGCAGATTTTTTTGACGCTGGGGCGGACTTTCACGGTGTCCTTTCGGTCATTTGTATCGGTAGGTGATCCGACCCCGCTGGAGGTCGTAGGGAGTCAACTCCACTTGGACCCGGTCGCCGGGGAGGATTCTGATGTAGTGCATCCGCATCTTGCCGGAGATGTGGGTCAGCACCTTGTGCCCGTTTTCGAGTTCGACTCGGAACATGGCATTGGGAAGAGACTCGGTAACCGTCCCTTCCATGATGATGGCGTCTTCCTTGTTCTTCGCCAAGGGCGACCTCTCCTGACGTCTTGGCAAGCTGGTGCGGTGAACCGCGCGAATAGCGGCCCACTACGTGAGCCGAACAGCTATGCTATCTGGCCGTTTCGACACGAACAAACCGCTAGAGCCCGTCGATCACCTTGGTGAGGCGGGCGAACACTTCTTCTTCCGTGCCCAGCCCGTTGACGACCGCGAGGCATTCCCGTCCCTCAAACCATTCCAGCAGGGGAGCAGTCTCGGCCTCATAGAGGGCGAGGCGGCGGTCGATGGCCTCGGTGGTGTCGTCGCCTCGGCCCCGGGCCAGCATCCGCTGGGTGACCTCGGCAATGGGAACATCGAGGTTGATGGCTAAGTCGGGGCCGCTGCCCTCCAAGGTCTCGGCTAGAGCGTCGGCCTGAGCGGTGGTGCGGGGGAAGCCGTCCAGCAGTACACCGTGGGCTTGAATGTCGTCGCCCGACAGCCGCTCATCCACGATCCCGATCATGATGTCGTCGCCCACAAGGTCGCCGGCGTCCATCACCGCTTTGGCCCGCAGCCCCAACTCGGTGCCTGCGGCTACCGCGGCCCGCAGCATGTCGCCAGTGGAGACATGGATCACCCCATAGCGTTCCGCTAGGAGCGCAGCCTGGGTTCCCTTGCCCGATCCCTGGCGGCCCAAGATGACCAGCACGAACGGCATTACTTCAAGAAGCCCTCGTAATTTCTCATCATGAGCTGGCTGTCGATCTGCTTCATGGTCTCGAGGGCCACACCCACCGCAATGAGCACTGAGATGCCGCTGAAGCTGTAGGCCGTTGCGCTCTGGCTGGGGATGTACTGGGAGAGGGCGATGGCGGGGATGACGGCCACCGCGGCGATGAACAGCGCTCCGGGCAGTGTGATGCGAGACAGGATGCGGCCCAGATAGCGCTCGGTTTGACGGCCGGGTCGGATGCCGGGGATGAACCCGCCCTGCTTGCGGATCTGATCGGCTTGCTTGACCGGATCGAAGGTAATGGCAGTGTAGAAGTACGCGAATCCCACGATCATCAGAGCGAAGATGATCAAGTACACCGTGTCGGCGGGATCGCCCAAGTGGGTGTTTACCCAGCTCTGGACGCTCTCCCCCCAGGTGTTGTGGTCGGGGTTGGAGTCAGACGGCAGCACTGCCGACAGCAGGATGGGCAGATACAGAACCGAGCTGGCAAAAATGATGGGGATCACGCCCGACTGGTTCACCTTCAGCGGGATGTAGGTGCTCTGGCCGCCGGCCATGCGACGGCCCACCACCCGCTTGGCGAACTGCACCGGGATCTGCCGTTGGCCGTTTTCCACGAACACGATGGCCACTAGCAAGGCCAGGTACATGAGGGCGATAACGAAGACCGCGCCCCAGCCTTCCGACGCCTTCACCAGGGAGAACTGGTTGGGAATGGTGGAGACCACCGAGGCGAAGATGATCAGCGACATTCCGTTGCCGATGCCCTTTTGGGTGATGAGCTCCCCCATCCACATCAACAGCGCGGTGCCGGCGGTAAGGGTGAGCACCACCAGGAACACTCGGGGGGCGGTGAAGTTGGGCAGCAGATCGATGGCCTGGTTGGCATTGCCGCCGGTGAGGCTGAGCCCGCCTCCGCCGTTATGGAACAGGAAGGAGAACGAGGTGGCCTGGATGATGGCGATGGCGATGGTCAAATACCGGGTCCACTGGGTGATCTTGCGCTGGCCCACCGCCCCCTGGTTCTGCCATTGCTCGATGCGGGGAATCACCACGCCCAGCACCTGCATGATGATGGACGCGGTGATGTAGGGGAAGATTCCGAGGGCGAAGATGGCGAACTGCGACAAGGCGCCGCCGGAAAAGAAGTTCAGAAGTCCGGTGACACCTCCGGCATCGGCTTGGTTGCGAAGCTGGTCCACGGCATCGAGGTCGACGCCGGGGGAGGGGATGGCCACGCCGAGGCGGAATATCACCAGCATTGACAGGGTGAACAGGATCTTGTTCCGGAGGTCGGCAACCCGGAACATATTGGTCACCCTAGTGAGCACAAGAATTCTCCCTTTTCACCCAAGACACCATCATGGTGCCTTCGTCACTGTGGTGAGCACGACGATTCCTACTCCTTCGACCCTGTTGGGCTTCGGCTATCGGTTGGTAAGGGCGTTGCCCTTGGCCGGAGGCCGCCCGGTGAAGGGCTTGGGCAACACCTCCACGCTACCGCCTGCGGCAATGATGGTTGCTTTCGCCGACTCGGAGAAGCCGTGGGCCTTCACGGTGACGGCTCGGGTCAGCTCGCCGCGGCCTAGAACTTTGGCCAGAGCACCCTTGTGCAAGAGACCGTGCTCATGCAGCACTTCCGGGGTGATCTCGTCCAGTTCCGCGGCCTCGATCACGTCGAGGTTGATGGCCTGATACTCCACTCGGAACGGGTTCTTGAATCCCCGCAGCTTGGGCACCCGGCGGGCCAGCGGCATCTGGCCGCCCTCGAATCCGACGGGGATCTTGCTCCGGGCCCGCTGCCCCTTGGTTCCCCGGCCTGCGGTTTTGCCTCCCTTTCCGGCGATGCCCCGCGCTTTGCGCTGCGGCCGCTTGCGGGACCCCGGGGCCGGCTTCAGATCGTGAACCTTCATGACTCGTCCGTTTCCTCCCAGGAAATCAAGTGGGTCTTCATGACTCCTCGGTCTCCTCCCAGGAAATCAAGTGGGACACCTTGTCGATCATCCCCCTGACTTCGGGGGCATCCGGCAGGGTGTTGGTCTGGCCGATGCCTCGCAAACCCAGGGCTCGCAGTGTGCCTCGCTGCTTGGGCCGGGTGCCGATCTGGGATCGGATCTGGGTGACCTTGATGGCCATGGCGGCTACTCCTCTTCGTCATCGGCCGCAGCAGCATACTGACGCTCCGACTCCTGGTAGGCGGCGAGCAGTCCGGCGGGCACGAATTCGTCGGCGGGAATCCCCCGCTGACGGGCCACCTCGTCAGGACGCTTGAGGGCCTTGAGTCCGGCGATGGTGGCCCGAGCCACGTTGATGTGGTTGGGGGAGCCCAACGACTTGCACAGCACGTCGCCGATCCCGGCTTCTTCGAGGATCGCTCGAGCGGCGCCTCCGGCGATCACGCCGGTTCCCGGTGCCGCGGGCTTGAGCAGCACCCGACCCGCGCCCATCTCGCCGATCACCGGGTGGGTGATGGTTGAAGACGCCAGCGGCACCCGGAACAGGTTGCGCCGGGCCTCCTCGGTTCCCTTCTGTATGGCCAGGGGCACCTCTTTGGCCTTGCCGTAGCCCAAGCCGACCCGGCCGGCACCGTCGCCGATTACCACCAAGGCGGTGAAGGAGAAACGGCGTCCGCCCTTGACCACCTTGGCCACCCGGTTGATATTGATCACCCGGGAGTCGCGCAGTTGGCCGTCGCCGGTCGGTGTTGCGGTTGAGGTATCGGTCATGGCTGTCTCCGCCGCGAGGTGTTTGAGGAGGGATTGAGGGAAGGGGTGATGATGGTCACTAAAACTCCAGTCCAGCTTCTCGAGCTGAATCAGCCAGGGCGGCTACTCGTCCGTGGTAGCGGAAGCCGCCTCGGTCGAACACCACCGCAGTGATGTTCTTCTCCTTGGCCCGCTCGGCGATGAGCTTGCCCACCACTGTGGCACCGGCCACGTTTCCGGTGGGGCCGGATCGCAAGTCGGCCTCAGTTGAGGAGGCCGACGCGATGGTGTGGCCCGCGGTGTCGTCGATGAGCTGGGCGATGATGTGGCGGTTGGACCGGTACACGGCCAAGCGGGGACGTTCGGCGGTGCCCCGGATCTTCTTGCGGACGCGGCGATGACGCCGGACCCGGCTTTCGTGCTTGTGCTTGACGCTGCTCATGTCGATTCCCCGACCCTTTACTTGCGTTCCACCAGCAAGTCAGTGCTGGTCTCTCCTTGCCGAGTCACTTGGCCGCCTTCCCGGCCTTGCGAATGATCCGCTCGCCGGCGTAGCGAATGCCCTTGCCCCGGTAGGGCTCGGGCTTGCGGATGGCTCGGATGTCGGCCGCGACCTGGCCGACCGCCTGCTTGTCGATTCCCAGCACATGGATGCTCGTCTGGTTCGGTACTTCGAACGTCACGCCATCAGGGGCCTCAACGTGTACCGGATGGCTGAAGCCCAACTGAAGTTCGATCTTGGCTTCGCCTTGGGAAATGGCCCGGTAGCCCACTCCCACGATCTCGAGTTCTTTGCGATAGCCCTCGCTGACGCCGGTGACCATGTTGGCCAACAGCGAACGGCTCAACCCGTGCAGGGCCTTGGTGTTGCGCAGTTCGTCGGCGCGCTTGACGATGACAAAGCCGTCATCGATTCGGGCCGAGATGGCTTCGGGGAGGTTGTGCTCCAGCGTGCCGCGGCTGCCGGCCACGGTGACGTGGGCGCCGTCGATGGCCACATCCACGCCGTCTGGCACCGGGATGGGGTTGCTTCCGACTCGTGACACCTCAGGCCTCCTACCAGACCACGCAGACGACTTCGCCGCCCATGCGGCGGCGGCGAGCCTCGCGGTCGCTCATCAGGCCTTTGCTAGTGGACACGATGGCCACTCCGAGCCCGCCCAGGACTCGAGGGATTTTGTCCGACTTGGAGTACACCCGCAGGCCGGGCTTGGACACCCGGGTAATGCCGGAGATGACTCGCTCCCGCTGATCGGAGTACTTCATGTCGATGGTAAGGGTCTGTCCGGGGCCGGATTTGGCCTCGGCCACTGCGAAATTGCTGATGTAGCCCTCCTGCTTGAGGACATCGGCCAGCGCCACCTTCATCTTGGAGGACGGCATCGTCACCTCATCACGCATGGCGGTGTTGGCATTGCGGATGCGGGTCAACATGTCGGCGATGGGGTCGGTCATAGTCACAGTCGCATCACCTCACCAGCTCTTTGGGATCGGTCATAGTCTCGGTCACCTCACCAACTCGCCTTGGTCAGGCCGGGAATCTCTCCGGCATGGGCCAGTTCCCTCAAGCACACTCGACACAGGCCGAATTTTCGGTACACGGCCCGGGGTCGGCCGCAGCGACGGCAGCGGGTGTAACCCCGCACCTTGAACTTCGGTGTTCGCTGTTGCTTTTGCATAAGCGCCTTTTTTGCCATTGAGTTACTGTCCCTCGGCTCGGAATGGGAACGAGAAAGCCTCAAGCAGTGCCCGGCCCTCCTCGTCGGTTCTTGCGGTGGTAACGATTGTGATGTCCATGCCTCTGATGGTGTCAATGGAGTCGTAGTCGACCTCGGGGAAGATGAGCTGCTCAGTGACCCCGAAGGAGTAGTTGCCATTCCCGTCGAAGGAGCGGGGCGAGAGGCCCCGGAAGTCTCGGATCCGGGGGATGGCCAGATTGATGAGGCGGTCCAAGAACTCCCACATGCGGGCCCCCCTCAGGGTGACCTTGGCGCCGATGGGATTTCCCTCGCGGATCTTGAAGTTGGCGATGGACTTCTTGGCCCGGGTGATCACGGGGCGCTGGCCGGCGATGGTGGTCAGATCGGCCACCGCGCCGTCGAGCAGCTTGGCTTGGGCTATGGCTTCACCGACGCCCATGTTCACCACGATTTTCTCGAAGCGGGGCACCTCCATGATGTTGTCCAACTCCAACTGCTCTTTGAGGAGGTCGCGGATCTCTGCCCGATACAGGGCTTGAAGCCGGGGGGAGGTTGCAGTGGCAGCCATTACAGATCAACTCCCGTGCGGCTGCAGATGCGGATCTTTCGCCCATCGGTGTCGAACCGGTATCCCACCCGAGTGGGGCGACCGTCGGCTGGGCTGATCACCGCCACGTTGGCGGCTCTGATGGGCATCTCTTTGTCGATGATGCCGGTCTGCATGACCCCTTGACGAGGTCCTTGGTGCTTGGTGGCGATGTTCACACCGTCGACGATCACGGTTCCCTCGGCCGGGAAGGAGAAGACCACCTCGCCCTCCTTGCCGCGGTCTTTTCCGCTGAGCACTCGAACCCGGTCTCCCTTGCGGATCTTCATGGCTGCTACAACACCTCCGGTGCCAGCGACACGATTCGCATGAAGCGCTTGTCGCGCAGTTCCCGGCCCACCGGTCCGAAGATGCGGGTTCCCCGCGGCTGCTGCTGTTCATTGATCAGCACGGCGGCGTTCTCATCGAAGCGGATGTAGGAGCCGTCTTTGCGGCGCTTTTCCTTCTTGGCCCGAACCAATACACAGCGCACCACTTCGCCCTTGCGGACTGCGGCGCCGGGCATGGCGTCTTTGACGGTGGCCACGAACACGTCGCCGATGGTGGCGTAGCGCTTGCGGGACGAGCCCAGCACCCGAATGCACAGCACTTCTTTGGCACCGGAATTGTCGGCCACTTTGACCCGGGTCTCTTGTTGGATCATCGGGCACGCTCCACGATCTCCAGCAGCCGCCACCGCTTGGCCTTGGACAGGGGGCGGGTTTCTTGCACCCGCACCCGATCGCCCACTGCGAGCTCATTGGACTCGTCGTGGACGTACAGCCGGGTGGTGCGCTGCACGGTCTTGTTGTAACGGCGATGTCGGACGCGGTCGGTGGAAACCACCACCGCGGTCTTGTCCATGGACACTGACGTCACCATCCCCTCCCGCACCTTGCGGCGGTTGGGCCGGGTTTCGGTCTGCGTCTCCGTTGTCGGGTCAGCAGCCATGGCTGCCTCATTCGTTTCAACGTTGGGGTCAGCCACTGCCGGCCTCCTGCATC
Source organism: Acidimicrobiia bacterium (assembly GCA_022821445.1). GTDB lineage: Bacteria > Actinomycetota > Acidimicrobiia > Acidimicrobiales > Bin134 > Poriferisocius. The sequence goes on from JAJEDQ010000026.1 coordinate 13,657, forward strand.
TGGGCTTCAAGCGCCTCTGCGGCTTGGATCTCCCGCATCCGCAGCTCGGTCATGGCCCGGGCCACTTCCTTTTTGACCTGCTTCAGGCGGGCGGTGTTGTCCAAGCGGCCGGTGACGATTTGGAAGCGGAGCTTGAACACCTCTTCTTTGGCCTCATCCAGTTGCTCGATGAGATCGGCGTCGCTCAGGTTCTGCCAGTTGGTCTTGCGAGCCATAGCTATCGCCTCTCCCAGCACCAAGTGGTTTCGCAAGTCATAGCAATCAGCCCTCCTGGCGCTCGACGAATCGAGCTTTGATCGGAAGTTTCTGGATTCCCCGCTCAATGGCCGTTTTGGCCACGTCTCGGTCGTGGTAGGACAGCTCGAACAGGATGCGGCCTGGCTTCACAACCGCCACCCAGCGCTCGGGATTGCCCTTGCCCGAGCCCATGCGGGTTTCCGCCGGCTTCTCGGTGACCGGTTTGTCGGGGAAGATGTTGATCCAAACCTTGCCGCCCCGTCGAATGTGGCGGGTGATGGCGATACGGGTGGCTTCGATCTGGCGCGCCGTGATCCACCCCGGTTCGAGGGCCTTGATGCCGTACTCGCCGAAAGTCACCGTGGTGCCGCCTTTGGCGGTGCCTTTGGTCCGGCCTCGATGGTGTTTGCGGTGCTTGACTTTTTTGGGCATCAACATGGCTGGTCCTGGCCCTTGCGGTGGTCGATGGTGTCGGGAGTCAACATGGCGGATCAGTCGGCATCGCCGGGTCGGAAGTGCGGCGTCTCGCGGTGCTCGCGGGTGGTGCGGAGGATGTCCTCCTCCTCTTCGAGCAACTTCTCGAACTCTGGATCTGCTTCTTTGATCAGCGTGGCGGGTTCCTCGGTGTCCTCGGGCCGGTCGAGGTCGGTTTGGCGCCGGGCCGCGGCCGATGAGACCACTGCCCGGGGCTTTTGGGCGCCGGATGCCTCGCCCACCGCCATGGCCGCCTCTCGGCTGATCTTGTCCTCGGCCTGGGTCTTATAGGGGAGGATGTCGCCCTTGTAGATCCACACCTTCACCCCGATGCGGCCGTAGGTGGTGTGGGCTTCTCTGAAGCCGTAGTCGATGTCGGCCCGAAGGGTATGCAGGGGAACCCGGCCTTCCCGGTACCATTCGGTGCGGGCCATCTCCGAACCGCCCAAACGGCCGGAGCACTGCACCCGGATGCCAAGAGCGCCGGCTTTCTGGGCGTTTTGGACCGCTCGCTTCATGGCCCGGCGGAAAGCCACCCGGTTGGCCAGCTGGTCGGCCACTCCCTGGGAAATGAGGGCGGCGTCCAGTTCGGGCTGCTTGATCTCCTGGATATTGAGCTGGACCCGGTTGTTGCCGGTGATCTTGGCCAGGCCGTTGCGCAGCCGATCGGCCTCGCTGCCCCGGCGCCCGATGACGATTCCCGGTCGGGCGGTGTGGACGTCTACTCGCAGCCGATCGCGGGTGCGCTCGATCTCGATGCGGCTGATGGCGGCGTGGGGCAGCTCTGTCATCAGGTAGTCGCGAACTTTCCAGTCTTCGATGATGAAGTCGCCGTACTCTCGCCGGTTGGCGAACCAGCGCGATTTCCAATCAGTGGTAACCCCGAGTCGGAACCCGTAAGGATTGATCTTCTGGCCCATCAGGATTCCTTCTCGTCTTCGTCGGTCTCAACCTCTTCGGCAGCGTCTTCGACGTCGGTCTCAACCTCGCCAGCAGCGTCTTCGACATCTTCCGCCAAGGCCTCGTCGTCGAGCTCTTCCTCGAACATCTCGATGTCGTCCCCGTCTTGCTCCAGCTCGTCTGCCCTCGCTGCGTCGCGTTCCCGGCTGGCCGCCACTCGCCTCCGGCGGGCTTCGGCAGCCGAACTGCGCCGACCGGAGCCCTTGAGGGCCATGCGGGCGTCGATGGCGGCCAGCTCCTCGTCGGAGTAGCGGGCTACCTCCACGGTGATGTGGCAGGTCCGCTTGCGAATGCGGGTGGCCCGACCCCGGGCTCGCGGCCGCCAGCGCTTCAGCGTGGGACCCTCATCGGCGTAGCAGGCAGAGACAAACAACTCGTCGCCGTCGAGATCGTCGTTGTGCTCGGCATTGGCCACCGCGGAGTCGAGGCACTTGGCGATCGTGTCGGAGATGCGCCGTTCGGAGAAGGTCAAAATCTCCCGAGCCTCGGCGTACGACTTCCCTCGGACCAAGTCGAGCACCTCTCGGGCCTTGAAGGCCGACGAACGCACATACCTGGCCACGGCCCGGCTGCCCGGGCGGGTTTCGGTGCCTACGGCGACCGCGGCCATCAGCGACGGGCTCCCCGCTCTTGGCCGGCGTGGGCCCGGAACGTGCGCGTGGGGGCGAACTCGCCCAGCTTGTGACCCACCATCGACTCGGTGATGTACACCGGCACGTGCTTGCGCCCGTCGTGGACCGCGATGGTGTGGCCCACAATGTCGGGGATGATGGTGGAGCGGCGGGACCACGTCCGGATGACCTGCTTGTTGTTCTGGTCGTTGAGCGCATCGACCTTTCGCAACAAGTGGCCGTCAACGAACGGGCCCTTCTTCAAACTCCTGGGCATGTGCGGTCCCCCTTAGCGACGCTTGCCGCGAGTACGGCGCCGTCGAACGATCATCTGCTGAGACTTCTTCTTCTTGTTGCGAGTACGGCCCTCGGGCTTGCCCCAAGGGGATACCGGGTGGCGTCCGCCGGAGGACTTGCCCTCACCACCGCCCAGCGGATGGTCCACGGGGTTCATGGCGACGCCTCGGGCTTGGGGCCGCACCCCCTTCCACCGGGCGCGGCCGGCTTTGCCCAGCTTGATGAGCTCAGCCTCGGCGTTGCCCACCTCTCCCACGGTGGCCCGGCAGTCGATGGACACGCGGCGCATCTCGGTACTGGGCAGTCGAATGGTGGCGAAGCTGCCCTCTTTGGCCACGAGTTGGGCGCTGGCGCCGGCGGAGCGAGCCATGCGGGCGCCGCCGCCGGGCTTTAGCTCAACGGCGTGGACCGTGGTACCCACCGGGATATAGCGCAACGGCAGGGCGTTGCCCGGCTTGATCTCGGAGCCGGGACCGTTCTGCAAGATGTCGCCCACGCCCACCCCTTCAGGCGCCAGGACGTAGCGCTTCTCTCCATCGTGGAAGTGAAGCAGCAGGATGCGGCAGTTGCGGTTGGGGTCGTATTCCACCGAGGCCACGGTGGCCGGGACGCCGTCTTTGGCCCGTTTGAAGTCGATCACGCGATAGCGCTGCTTGTGACCCCCGCCCCGGTGGCGGGAGGTCATGCGGCCGTGGTTGTTGCGCCCTCCGGTGCTGGGCTTCTTGACGACCAGGGATCGCTCCGGCTTTGCAGTGGTTATGCCGGAGAAGTCCGACACGGTCTGAAAGCGTCGGCCGGGGCTGGTGGGATTTCGTCTACGTACTGCCATGATTTGCCTCAGACGTCGAACAAACGCGGTTGGTGGCTTGGGTCGCTGGTCTAAACATCGAACAACTCGATCTCGTCGCCTTCGGCCAGTGTGACCAATGCCCGCTTGGTGTCGGGTTTGCGGCCGAAGGTGGGGCTGCGCCGGTTGCGGCGGCGCTTGCCCTTGCGGTTCATGGTGTTGACCTTGAGAACGGTGACATCGAACAGCGACTCGATGGCGTCTTTGATCTCAGGCTTGGAGGCAGTGGGGTGAACCCGGAAGGTGTAGACGTTGGACTCCAGCAACTCGTAGGACTTCTCCGAGACCACCGGGGCGAGCACCACATCGCGGGGATCCTTCATGATTCGTCCTCCGCGCCGTCATCGGCCTCGTCGGCTTCTGCTTCGACTGGGGTGTTGGCGGGCAGGGTGTCGAGGGTGAAAACCACCACGTCGGACACCAGCACGTCGTAGGCATTCAGCTCTCGGGGGCTGATGAGATGGACGTGGGGGAGGTTGCGGAAGCTCTTCCACACGTCTGTCTCGTCGCTCTCGGCCACCAAAAGCACTCGACCTTCTACCTTCAACGCGTCGAGTGCGGCCATCGCGTCTTTGGTGCGGGGAGACTCGAACCGCCAGCGGTCCACCACCACGACCTTCTCGTCGCGGGCTCGATCGGACAGCGCCGATCGGAGGGCCAAGCTGACCATCTTCTTGGGTGTGCGCTGACGGTAGCTCCGGGGCTTGGGACCGAGGGCCACGCCCCCTCCCCGCCATTGAGGGTTGCGGGTGGAGCCGTGACGGGCCCGACCCGTGCCCTTCTGACGCCACGGTTTCCCGCCACCGCCTCTGACTTCGGCCCTGGTCTTGGTGCTCTGGGTGCCCCGACGCCGGGCCGCCAATTGGGCGGTGACCACCTGGTGCATGACGGCCACGTTGGGCTCGATGCCGAACACTTCGGGGTCTAGGTCTACTGACCCGGTCTTCTGCCCGGAGGAGGGGTTGCGAACGGTGACGGAGTGCATTTGCCGCACAGGCGCCTCGTCAACGGGGGTGGTGGTCATGGTCATTTCGCCCCGTTCTTGACCGCGCTGCGGATCAGCACGGTGGATCCTCGCCGACCGGGAACCGAGCCCTTGAGCAAGATCAGATCGTTTTCGGCATCCACTTGCACAACCTGGAGATTCAGCGTGGTGACCTTCTCGGCGCCCGCCCGCCCGGGCATCTTCTTGCCTCGGAAAATCCTCGAAGGGGTGGCACACTGGCCGACTGCGCCGGGCTTGCGGTGCACTTTGTGGGCACCGTGGCTGGCCTTTTGACCGCTGAAATTGTGCCGCTTCATGACCCCGGAGAAGCCCTTGCCCTTGCTGACTCCGGTGACATCTACCAACTCGCCCCCGTCGAACACGTCGACCCCGATTTCCTGGCCAGCCTCGTAGGCGCCCACGTCGTCGAGGCGCAGCTCGACCAGCTTGCGGCCCGGAGAGACTCCCGCCTTGTCCAAATGGCCACGCTCCGGCTGGGTCAGCCGATCCGGGCTCTGGGTTCCGTAGGTGACCTGAAGGGCCGAATAGCCATCGGTCTCCGGCCGTTTGACCTGCACAATGCGGCAGGGCTCGACCCGCAGCACGGTAACGGGAACGACTCGGTCGTTCTCGTCCCACACCTGGGTCATTCCTACTTTTTCGCCGACAATCGCCTTGGCAACCACCGCGACCCTGCCTTCACGCGAACGCTCCGCACGGGTGCAGACCCACTTGGTGGGACTCTCCGGCGGAGCGAGCTTCGGTTGTGCCGTCCGGTTCCCGGAGCAGGGTGATTGCACCTTGCAGGCCTAGACGGACGTCGTTTGACACGAACAGTGCCGACCGGAGCCGGCACGAAGTTGAAATTGTAGCGGTTGCTGGTGGAATGGCCAAATCCCCAATGGGGCAAAAGGCGAGGGTTAACGTGAAACCGTGGACGAAGTTTCGCTTGAAGAGACACCGTCCCGGAAAGTACCGCCATGGCTATTTCGGGCCATCCTGACCGGTGCGGCCGCTATCGGCGGGCTGTACGTGCTGGGGTGGCTGATCGCGGAGCTGAAGACGCTCATCGTGATCTTGCTGGTGTCGTTCTTCCTGTCTTTCGCGCTGGAGCCTGCGGTGAACCGCATGGAGAGGATGGGCATTCGCCGGGGTGTCGGCACCGGGATCATGTTCCTGGCGCTGCTGGCCGCAGTGGGGTTGTTTCTGTGGGCCATTGGCACGGTTCTGGCCGACCAGATCGGCGAGTTCGCCGACGACGCACCCGGGTACATCAACGACATAGAGGACTGGCTGGAGGACACATTCGACATTGAGGTCGATGCCCAAGGGCTGCTTGATGAGTTTCAAGAGGGTGGCGCAGTGGCCAACTTGGCCACCCGGCTGGCCGACAATCTGATCAATCTCGGTGCCACCGTCTTGCAGGTCTTATTCCAGATCCTGACCATCGCGTTGTTCGCGTTCTATCTGGTGGCCGAAGGCCCCAAACTGCGCCGCAACATCTGCTCCCTGCTGTCGCCCGAACATCAGCGACAGGTGTTGAGCATCTGGAATCTGGCGATCGACAAGACCGGGGGGTACATCTACAGCCGGCTGATCTTGGCGGTGGTCTCGTTCTTGGCCCACTGGCTGGTGTTCTGGCTGGTGGGAGCGCCGTTCCCGATGCCGATGGCCATGTGGGTGGGCCTGATATCGCAGTTCGTCCCGGTTATTGGCACCTACATTGCCGGGGCGCTGCCTGTGCTCATCGGGCTGTTGGATCAGCCGTCCACAGGGCTGGCTATCTTGATCGCCATTGTGGTGTACCAGCAGGTGGAGAACTACTTGCTCCAGCCCAAGGTGACCGCCCACACCATGGAGATACACGTAACGGTGGCCTTCGGCTCGGTAATCGTTGGAAGCCTCCTGCTCGGAGCAGTGGGGGCAGTGTTGGCCCTACCCGCGGCCGCCACCATCCAGGCCTTCTTGTCCAGCTACCTCGAGCGCCATGAGGTCGTACAGGAACTCGAGGACGCCGAAGCAGCCCAGCATCCAGACCGCGAGCCCCTAGGGGATCGCATCCGCCACCTGATGGACCGGGTGTTCACTCCCAAATGACGGGTTAGCCCCGGTCAGGAGCAGGCGGCGAGGGCGGCGTCGTAATCGGGCTCGGTGGCGATGGCGCCCACCAGCTCGGTGTGGGCCACGGTGCCGTCGGGAGCGATGACAACCACCGCTCGGGCGGT
>JAJEDQ010000212.1 GCA_022821445.1 Acidimicrobiia bacterium
TCAAGGGCAAGACCATCTCCGAGGTGCTCGACATGTCGTGCGCCGACGCCCTGGAATTCTTCGGCAACCAGCCGGCCATCACCCGCCACATGCAGACCCTGGTGGACGTGGGCCTGGGCTACATTCGCCTCGGCCAGCCCGCCCCCACCCTGTCGGGGGGCGAGGCCCAGCGGGTGAAGCTGGCCTCCGAGCTGGCCAAGCGGCCCACCGGCCACACCATCTACATCCTCGATGAGCCCACCACCGGCCTGCACTTCGACGACGTCCGCAAGCTGCTGGCCGTGCTCAGCCGGCTGGTGGACCAGGGCAACACCGTGCTGGTGATCGAGCACAACCTCGATGTGGTCAAAACCGCCGACTGGATCGTGGACCTCGGCCCCGAAGGCGGCGACAACGGCGGCACCGTCGTGGCCGAAGGCGCTCCTGAGCTAGTAGCCCGCTCCGACCACAGCTACACCGGCAAATTCCTCCGCCCGGTGCTGGGCATTTGATCGCCCTACCGCAACGCGGGTCACCAAGCCCACGGGCGGACTGCTAGCCGAGTCATTACGCTCCGCCCATGGATCGGCGCGAGTTTTTGCGGGCCGCCGTTTTCGCCACCGGCGGTGCCGTCACCGTTCCCCTGGTCGGCAGCGCAGTGGGTGCCCAGCCCGGCGCCGGACCCTATGGGGCTCTCGACGGCATAGAGCCTGACGAGAACGGCATCCTCCTACCGCCCGGGTTCACGTCTCGAATAGTGGCGATGGCCGGTGAGCCGGTGGGGAATTCCGACTACCGGTGGCTTGTCTACCCCGACGGGGCGGCCGTGTTCGACGACGGCGAGGGCGGCTGGTACCACACGGTCAACAGCGAGGTGTTCCGACCCGGTTTCGCGGGAGTCTCGGCCATTCACTACGGCCCTGACGGAGAGATCCTCGATGCCTACCGGTTGCTAGGCGACAGCAACGCCAATTGCGGCGGCGGGCCGACCCCATGGGGTACCTTCCTGTCTGGTGAGGAGGACTTCACCGGCTACGGAGTGATCTGGGAGTGCGACCCGACGGGGGCCAACGAGTCGGTGTCCCATCCGGCGATGGGGATATTCACCCACGAGGCGGCCGCGGTCGATCCCGATCGCCAGCAGGTGTATATGACCGAGGACCAGTACGACGGGCTGTTCTACCGGTTCACCCCGGCCAACTATCCCGATCTGAGCGAGGGCTTGCTCGAGGCCGCCCGCGTCGAGGAAAACGGGACTGTCGCCTGGATTGAAGTTCCCGACCCGTCGGCCGCCGAGACGCTCACCCGCCAGCAGCTGCCCGGAGAGGCGACGGCGTTCTTGGGCGGTGAGGGCATCTGGTATCACAACGACGTTGTGTTCTGGGCGACCAAGTTCGACAACATCATCCATGCGATCAATACCGCCGACCAGACCTACAGCCGGGTCTACGAGGCCGACCCGGCCATGGTGTCGGAGGGAACCGCGATCCTCTCGGGGGTGGACAACCTCACCGTGGACGCGGGCACCGGCGACGTGTACGTGGCCGAAGACGGCGGCAACATGGAAATCGTCATCATCACCCCCGAGGGCGAGGTCGCCCCGTTCTTGCGCGTTCTGGACCAGGACGGGTCGGAGATCACCGGGCCGGTCTTCAATCCCCGGCGCGATCGCCTCTACTTCTCCAGCCAGCGTGGCCAAGCCCCCAACAATGCCGAAGACGTCCTCCCCGAATCTGAAATCACGGGAAACTTCACCGGCATCACCTACGAGGTAACCGGGCCTTTCCGCGGCATTGTGCCCGATGAGCCCGAGCCAACCCCCACCGCCGCTCCAACCGTCGTCACAACCCCAACCCCGACAGCCGCCCCGACTCCTGCTCCCACTCCGGCGTCCACAGCCGCACCCACACCGGCACCAACCCTGGCACCAACCCCGCCCCCCACGGCCGCCCCAACCGAGACCATCGCCGCCGCAGCCAGCACCGGCGGCAACGGAGGCGGAGGCGGAAACACCGGAGTCTTCGTCGGCATAGGCGTAGCCGCCGCAGCCGTAGTAGCCGGCGCCCTAGTGGCGATCCGAAGAAGGCGCCCCGCCTCGTAACCAGCCCCCCGCGTTGCCCGCCCGCGCCCACCGTGTCCTGATTTTGAATCCTCAGCTGAGAAGAACGGAATTGACCTGGGATGATCGGTAGCAGTTGACCCCTGCGTCGGGGAAGGGGTCAGGCGGGGGATCGACGCTGCGGCGTCCAGTCTTAGGTTCGTGAGTGACCTCCCAGCCGTCGTCATGAATGCTGTGATGGCACTTATTGCACACCAGCACGAGGTTGGCGAAGTCGGTGGGGCCGCCATTCCTCCAGAATTGGACGTGGTGGGCGAAGCACCGGTGAGCACTGGCCCCGCAACCGATGCACTCCTTGTCCCGATAGATCAGGGCGGCCCGTTGAGCGTCAGAAGCAGTGCGCCTCTTGCGGCCCAGGTTCATCTCTTGGGTAGCGGCCCGGAATACACCCGGCAGCAGGTCGGCATCGCAGGCCAGTCGGATCAGCTCGGCGGTGGGGATCGGGCTGCCGTCGGCCAGACGGGCGTTGACCAGTTCTTGATTGATCACGTCGTAGTCGGCCACCACCATCAATGCGATGCCCTTGGCCTTGCCCTTGCCTGGTTCAAGGATTAACTCAGCAAGCGCATCGGCCATCCGCTGTTGGGGAGTGCGCCGGTTTTTCGGATCCTCTGCGTTCCACAACTCCCTCTCTTTGTTTGCCAGCACTGTGTCGATGTGGGCGCCGGTGGTGGGATCAAACTCCCCTGACAGCACGAACATCCCGGTCTCGCGGCTTACAAACGCCCTCGCGGTGCGGTTCTCACGCTGACGGTCGAAAATCGACTGCCCATCGTCGTCGGACATCTCCTGTTGGTGGCTTCGCAGCGTCTTGGCGAACTTGTCGTAGTTCTCCCTCTGTGCGGCTTCGGCGAGCACCGATTCATCGATCGGCCCTTCAGAAGCCGCCCGAGCAATCAATCGGGCATGGCTCGCGGGGATCTCTCCGGCCTCCAACCCCGCCGAGGTAACCGGCAGCTCAGCCAATTGGGCTGAAGACTTCACGTCCCTAGTGGCCTCTCTGCGGGAAGATTGCAACTCTTCACGCAAAACCCGCTCGACTGCTTCCACGCCGTGCTCATCCCGCTCCGCATTAACGAGGCGTGTCTTCCATCCGGCCAAGCAAGCCTCAGCCCGCCCCACCGAAACCAATGCAGCCCGTCGCTCAGCCCCCGACATCTCTGCTGGGTCCGTCTCGGGCACCTCCAAAATGACCTCATAATCCCTGGTCACAGCCTCATCAACCATGTCAGTGACTATAGCCACCACCTGTGACAGTTGGTCTTCCACCACCTACACTTGCCCGGCAGCATGACTACTCGTTGCAATTGCAGTCAGGCCACGATCTCTCAGGCCGCAGGCGGATGAACGCGTCGGCTGGCTACCTCAATCCCGAGGCTCGGGCTCGGATTGAGATCGACCAGCAGTTGGCCGCGTGCGGGTGGGTGGTGCAGGACTACCAGCACGCCGCGGTGGCCGCAGCTAGGGGAGTGGCGGTGCGGGAGGTTCCCACCGAGGCGGGGCCAGCCGACTATGTGCTGTATTTCGATTCACGGGCGGTGGGGGTAATCGAGGCCAAGAAGGAAGACATCACGCTTACCGGGGTGGAGCCTCAGACCCGCAAGTACCAGGCCGCCTATCCCGAGCAACTGCCTGCCTTCCTCGTGGATGGCTCCCTGCCGTTCGGCTATGAGGCAACCGGCACGGTTACCCGCTTCACCTGCGGACTCGACCCGACCCCGACGTCTCGTCCTGTGTTCGCCTTCCACCGCCCCGAGACGCTGGCCCGCTGGCTGGACAACTACGTGGAATTCGAAGGCATCGCCACTTTGCGCTCCGGCTTCAGCGAACTGCTCGATCTAGGCACCGATCCGCCCGGGCTATGGCCAGCCCAGGCCGATGCCATCCGCAACCTGGAGGCGTCGTTCAACGACAACCGCTCCCGGGCCTTGATCCAGATGGCCACCGGCTCCGGCAAGACATTCACTGCCGTCAACGCCAGCTATCGCCTGCTGCGCCACGCCCGAGCCAACCGCATCCTGTTCCTGGTTGATCGTGCCAATCTGGGCCGCCAGGCAGTCCGGGAGTTTGAGGGCTTCGAGGTGCCAGGCGACCGGCGCAAGTTCACCGAGCTCTACAACGTCCGCCGCCTCACCTCTTCGCTATTGGACATGGCCAATGAAGCCGCCGCCAAAGTCCACGTAAGCACCATCCAGCGCCTCTACTCCCTCCTGCGGGGCGAGGAGCTCGACGACGACCTCGACGAGCGGACCGGCTTCGACACTGCTCCCGAACAGCCGGTTGAGGTGGCCTACAACCCGAGAGTGCCGATTGAGTCGTACGACCTGATCATCATCGACGAGTGCCACCGCTCGATCTACGGCGTGTGGCGCCAGGTGCTGGAGTACTTCGACGCCTTCCTGGTCGGCCTCACCGCTACACCGGGCATCCAGACGATGGCTTTCTTCAACCAGAACCTGGTGATGGAGTACGGCCACACCCAGGCAGTGGCCGACCGGGTGAACGTGGACTTCGACATATTCCGCATCCGCACCGAGATCACCGAGACCGGCGGTACTGTCCCCGCCGGCTTCGTCACCGAGTTCCGCGACCGCGAGACCCGCAGCACCCGACTTCAGCAGGCCGACGCCGACATCCCCTACGACCCCGCCGACCTCGACCGCCGGGTAGTGGCTCCCGATCAGATCCGCACCATCGTGCGCACCTTCCGTGATTCCCTGCCCGAGATATTCCAAGACCGGGAACGAGACGACGGCGGCTTCCTGGTCCACATCCCCAAAACCCTGATTTTCGCCAAGGACGACAGCCACGCCGACGACATCGTGCAGATCGTGCGGGAGGAGTTCGGCCTCGGCAACCAGGGAGCGGTGAAGATCACCTACCGCTCCGGCCGGTCGGGAGAGAGCGCCGAGAAGCTGCTTCAGCAGTTCCGCACCGACTATCCCACCCGCATAGCAGTGACCGTGGACATGATCGCCACCGGCACCGACGTGAAGCCCATCGAGTGCGTGGTGTTCATGCGCATGGTACGAAGTCGCAACTTCTTCGAGCAGATGAAAGGTCGAGGCGTGCGGGTGATCGACAGCGATCAACTGCGCACTGTCACCCCCGACGCCCAAGCCAAGGACCGCTTCGTCATCGTGGACGCGGTGGGCGTAACTGAAGCCAACCTGAACGACACCGTCCCCCTGGAACGCCAGCGCCACGTGAGCTTCGACAAGCTGCTCAACCAGATCGGACTCGGTTCAAGAGACCCCGATGTGGTGTCCTCGGTGGCCTCACGCCTAGCCCGCCTCAACCGCCGTATCACCTCAGAACACCGCACCGAGGTGGAGTCCGTAGCCGGGATCGAGTTGAGCGAACTTGTCCGCCAAATCACCGATGCCCTAGACCCCGACCGCCAACACGAAGCAGCCGCAGCCGAGATCGGCACCGACGCCCCAACCCCCGAGCAACTGTCCACGGCCGCCCAACGCCTGATCACCGAGGCTATCCAGCCCCTAGCCGGCAACCCCGAACTCCGGGAAAAGCTGGTAGACATCCGCCGTAGCTACGAGCAAGTGATCGACACTGCCACTCGTGACCAGGCGATCTCTGGCGAATTCTCCATCGACGCCGCCGACCGCGCCCGCATCCAAGTGGACTCATGGAGGCAGTTCATCGAAGATCACAAGGACGAGATCACTGCGTTAGAGGTCCTCTACCACCAACCCCACGGCCGCGGCCTCACCTACAACGACATCAAGGAGTTAGTAAGCGCCATCAACCGCCCACCCCACCGCTGGACCCCCGACATCCTCTGGCAAGCCTACGAAACCCTCGACAAATCCAAAGTCCGAGCCTCCGGCCACCGAGTGGCCACCGACCTCGTGAGCCTGGTCCGCTACACGCTGGGCAATGCTGATGAGCTAGTTGCCTACCCCGACCTCGTAAACGAGCGCTTCAAGATATGGCTGAACCAACAGAGAACCGCAGGAACCGACTTCACCGACGAGCAACTCGCTTATCTGGATCTAATCAAAGACCGCATCGCCTCCAGCCTCAGCGTCGCACTTGCCGACCTCCAACACCCACCCTTCATGGCCCGCGGCGGTTTGGGAAAGGCCCGCCAAATCTTCGGAAACGACCTGAACACGCTGCTGGATGAACTGACTGAAGCTCTAGCCGCATGACGACGAAGTTGCCGCCGGGATGGGAGTGGGTTCCCGTCGAGGAAATTTGTGACGTCACTCTCGGGCAATCGCCTCCTGGGAGCAGTTACAACCAAACCGGTAGAGGGTTCCCGTTCCTGCAGGGAAAAGCGGAATTCGGTGACACTTTCCCCACAATCAAGAAGTGGACCACTGAACCGAAGAAGTTGGCTCCAGCGGGTTCCGTGTTGGTCTCGGTGAGAGCTCCTGTTGGTCCGACAAACGTCGCACCATTTGAGTGCGTTATTGGTCGTGGCCTTGCTTCGTTGATGCCCAAGGGTGGCATGTCGACCAGCTACTTGCTCTGGGCCATGCGCCATTCTGAAACTGAACTAGTGCGACAGTCTGCAGGTAGCACCTTTGAAGCGATCACGGGCAAGCAACTCCGCTCTCATGTCCTATCAATTGCACCGCCAACACAGCAGATGCAGATTGTCGCTGCCATCGAAGAACACTTCTCCCGCCTCGGTGCTGTCGAGTCTGCACTTGATGAGGCTGAGAGGCGTTGCCAAGCACTTGTGAAGTCCGTCCTCTTGAGCGTTGTTCCGACTGACTTGCCGTCTGGGTGGCGACTGTCAACTGTTGCTGAAGCTGGAACCACCGGACTCGGTCGCCAGCGATCTCCCAAGTACCACAGTGGCCCCAATATGAAGCCCTATCTGCGGGTGGCGAACGTCTTTGAGGATCGGATTGACACATCGGATGTCATGGAGATGCATTTTGACGAAGACGACTTCGAGAAGTATCGCCTTCGAACTGGCGACGTGCTTCTCAACGAGGGGCAGAGCCCTGAATGGCTTGGGCGTCCGGCGATCTACAGAGGAGACCCATCAGAGGTCGCCTTCACAAACAGCCTGATTCGCTTCATTCCGGGGAGCGAGGTGACCTCCGAATGGGCACTGCTGGTCTTTCGACGGCACATGCACGCGGGCCGCTTCATGAGGGAATCACGCATCACGACAAACATTGCCCATCTCGCACTTGGTCGATTCCGGACAGTGGAGTTTCCGATACCCCCTAAGGAAGTCCAGGACGATCTAGTTGCCTCAACCGCAGAGGTGCTGGATGCAGTCGATCGACAGGCCAGCCAGATCAAACGAGCAAGAACCAAATCCCAAATGATGCGCCGCACCGTCTTGTCAGCAGCATTCTCCGGTGAATTGACTCACCAAGACCCCAACGACGAACCAGCCTCAGCCCTCCTGGAGCGCATCGCGGCGCCTCGGCAGACCGCCTGAGTTGGCACCCGTCAGGGGGCAGTGCCCATATACCGGCTTCGATGGCACCTTGACCATTCCTATTCGGCCTGTCGGCAACAACCAGGGTTGACCCCTGGTTAAGATGGGGGCGTGGAGATACGACGTGGCCGTAGCTGAAGCCGAGGATGCCTATGCGCTGGCGTATGAGACGGGATTGAGGACGCTGGACGAGCAAGCCAGCGCTCTGGGAGAAATACGCGACCGCACAGGTCGGCTGTTGACTACCGCCACGATCACGGGCGGTTTCGTCGCTGGCC
>JAJEDQ010000058.1 GCA_022821445.1 Acidimicrobiia bacterium
GGCCAGCAGCCCGGCCAGCGCGGCCATGATGGCCGCCATCACGATGACCGCGGCGGCCCGGTTCCAGCCCCGGTCGCCGGCCACGTCATAGGAGGCCAGCACCAGCAGCCAGCCCAGCGACAGGGGGATGAGCAGCTTCCAGCCCAAGTCCATGAGCTGGTCGTAGCGGAAGCGGGGCAGCGTGGCCCGCAGCCACACGAAGGCGAACAGGAACAGCATCAGCTTGATGAAGAACCACAGCAGGCCCGAGAGCCAGCCCACCGTGGTGAAGTCGGGGTCGTTGGGACCGCCCAGGAACAGCGTCACCACGATGGCCGACATGGTGATGGTGTTCATGAACTCGGCCAGATAGAACAGGGCGAACCGAATGGAGCTGTACTCGGTGTGGAACCCGCCCACCAGCTCCTGTTCGGCTTCCACCAAGTCGAACGGGGGCCGGTTCAACTCGGCGGTGGCCGCGATCAGGAAGATCACCATGGGCACCACCCAGGTAACCCACAGGTTCCAGTTCCACACCGACTGCTCGAACACGATCTGATTGGTGGACAAGCTGCCCGACTTCAACAGCACTGCGGCCAGCGACAGGCCCAGAGCGGCCTCATAGGACACCATCTGGGCTGAGGCCCGCACCGACGCCAGCAGCGGATACTTGGAGCCCGACGACCAGCCGGCCAGCATGATCCCGTAAACGGCCACCGACGACATGGCCAGCACCAGCAGGATCCCCACCGGCGGGTCGGACACCTGGAGGAAGGTCTCGTGGCCGAATAGGGACACCCGGCCATCGCCTCCGTTGAAGTCTCCCCCTACGGGGACCACGGCGAACACCAAGAAGGCGGGGACCAGCGAGAGATAGGGGGCGAGCTTGAAAACGAGCCGGTCGGACTGCTCGGGGATGAGGTCTTCTTTGAAGAACAGCTTGATGCCGTCGGCCAGCGTCTGGAAGATGCCGAACGGGCCGGCCAGGTTGGGGCCGATGCGGTTCTGCATGTCGCTGATGAGCTTGCGCTCGAACCAGATCATCAGCATCACGGCCACCAACAACACGGCAAAGGCCACCCCCACCTTGAGCAGGGTGATGAGCACCTCGGCCCAGCCCACCCCGCCGATATACAGGGGATCGAGGCCGAAAACGCTCTGGCCGAGGGCCGCGGTCATCGGGTTTGGATCCTCAGATCGGTGACCATGGCATCGGGATCGACGAGATCCCTCACATCCAGGTCGGGGTAGTTGTAGCCGAAGGCCGCGGTGCCTCGGGGCACACCGGGGTCGGCCACTACCGGCATGTCCATCTCGCCCGCGTTGGAGATCACCTGCACATCGGCACCCGGTTCAACGCCGACGCGGTCAAAATCGTAGGGGTTCACGGCCAAAACGGCGGTGGGGGCCAATCCGGCCAATGAGGGGGCGTGCTGGAGCAGCGTGCCCCGGTCGTACATGCGCCGCGCCGCCACCAGCCGCAGGGAATACGCATCAACATGGGGCACCGGCGTGGCGTGGTCGGGCGGGGTGAAGGCGATGGAGCTGTCGGCGGCTACTACCCCGTCTTCGGAGGTGTCGATGGCTTCCATGGACAGGTTCCGGTGCGACGGCGCCACCCGGGTGATCTCATCCCACACGTCCTCGGGGGCGCCGAAGCCGAAATCGGCGCCCAGTTGGCGGGCCAACTCGGTGGCGATGGCCCAATCGGCCCGGGCGGTGCCCGGCGGGGTGACGATCTGGTGCTGGCCCGTGATCCGCCCCTCCAGGTTGGTGTGGGTGCCCCGCCGTTCGGCGAACCCGGCGGCGGGGAACACGATGTGGGCCCGGACGGTGGACGGATTCAAGAACAGATCGGAGGCCACGATGGTGCCCACCCGGTTGAGGGCTTCATCGGCCAGCTCTCGATGGGGGAAATCGCCCAGCGGATCGGCGCCCAGCAGGATCAGCACCTCGATTTGGCCGTTTGCGGCGGCTTGCAGGATGCCGCGGGCGTCGGTGCCGGGGTTGGAGGGCACCGAGCCCCACGCCTCGGCCAGCGCCGGTCCGCCGTCGGCCAGGGAGATTCGTCCCGGCAGCAGCCCGGGCGCCAAGCCCATGTCGAGCGCTCCCAGCACGTTGCCCCGGTGCAGCGCGGGCAAAAAGGCGATACCCGGGCGTCCGCCCGCGCTCAGCAGATTGGCAAACCGAACCAGCTCGGCCACGGCATCCATGGTGAAGTCGGCCGGCTCGGCCAGCGAGGGCCGACCCAACACCACGGTAAGGGGCTGGTCGGCCCGGTCGGCAATAGCCGCCGCGGCGGCGGCCACGGCGGAAACGGGTGTACCGCCGATGTCACCGTCGGGTCCGGCTTCTATGTCGCCGCCCATCAAGGCGGCAGCCACGGCAGCGGCCTCGCCGGGGCGATGGTGCAGCCGGAATGCGGCCAGATGGCTCAGCCCGGTGGCCCGGGGGGTGAGCTCGATGAGCTGCACGCCGTCGTTCACGATGGCGTGGCGAAGCCGCAGATACAGAGTGCCCTGCTCCTCTTTGGGGTCGGGGGCCAGCAGGATTACGGTGCCGCCGGGGGTGCAGGCCCGGTTGATGGTGGCCCGAGGCAGGCCGAGCACGCCTTCGGCGGGCAGGCCGTCGTCGAGCTGGGCGTCGACGTGGTCGGTGCCGATAACTCCTTTGGCCAGCCGCGCCCAGGCGTACTGGTCTTCGTTGGTTAGCCTGGCCCCGCCCAACACCGCCACCGACTGGGGGCCCTTGTCGGCCAATGCGGCCTTGATGGCATCGGCGGCCAGGCTGAGAGCTTGACTCCAAGAGGTTTCCACCAGCTCGGAGCCGCCGGGGTCGATCCGGCCCAGCGGCGTGCCCCGCACCAGCGGCGTGTGCAGCCGCAGTTCGCTGGCGGTGGCCTCAAAGGCGAATCGGTCTTTGTCGGTTAGCCAGCCCCAGTTCACTGCGTCGCTGTCCACCCCCTGATAGCGCAGCACCTGGTCGCGGGAGGCCTGCACCACCACTCGGTCGCCCATCGGGTTGGGATAGGTGGACTCCACCTCGGTGAGATCCCAGGGGCGGGCCTTGAAGCGATAAGGCACCGCGGTGAGCGCGCCCACCGGGCAGATCTGCACGGTGTTGCCGCTGAAGTAGGAGGAGAAGGGCAGGTCGGGAAAGGTGTTAACCTGGGTTTGGTCGCCCCGGTCTTGGAAGGTGATGAGCGGATCGCCGGCCACCTCGTCGGCGAACCGGGTACAGCGGTCGCACAGGATGCAGCGCTCCCGATCCAGGTACACCAGATCGTTCACCGGGATGGGCTTTTCGAAGTGGCGCTTCTCTTCCACAAATCGGCTCTCGCCGGGGCCGTAGGCCATGGTCTGGTCTTGGAGGGGACACTCGCCGCCCTTGTCGCACACCGGGCAGTCCAGCGGGTGGTTCAGCAGCAGGAACTCCAGCACCCCGTCTTGGGCCTTGCGGGTCTGCTCGGATGTGGTGTCCACCACCATGCCCTCGCTCACGGCGACCATGCAGGAGGGTTGCAGCGCAGGGCCTCGCCCGGCGTCAATGTCCACGATGCACATGCGGCACATGCCCACCGAGTTCATGCGGGGGTGGTAGCAGAAGTGGGGGATGTACACCCCGGCCCGCTCGGCGGCGGCGATCACCCACTCACCGGGTGTGGCCTCCACCGGCTGGCCGTTGACGGTGATATTCACCACGGTTTCGTTCTCGCTCACGACGCCACCCCCGTAACGGTCACCGCAGTGGCGGGCAGGTAGGCCTCGAACTCGCCGCGGAACCGCTCCAAAGCCGAGGCGATGGGCGACACAGCCGACGGACCCAGCGGGCAAATGGTGGTCTGGCGGGGGGGCCAGTTGATGCCGGGGCTGATGTTGTCGCACACGTCCATGAGCAGGTCCAGATCCTGGGGGCGGCCTTGGCCGGCCAGGAGGCGGCTAAGGATCTTCTCCAGCCAGGAGGTTCCCTCCCGGCACGGGGTGCACTTGCCGCAGGACTCCCGGGCGAAGAACCGCACCACGTTGTGGCAGGCCTTCACCACGTCGGTGGTGTCGTCCATAACCACGATGGCCCCTGAGCCGAGCATGGAGCCGGCCTGGTCCACCGTTGTCTTCTCCAGGGGCAGATCGAGGTGCTCCTCGAAGAACCACGGGGCCGATGCGCCGCCGGGGATGAAGGTCTTGAGGGTGCGGCCGGGGCGCATGCCGCCGGCGTAGCGGGAGTCGAAGATGATGTCGCGGAAAGTGGTGGTGCCGAAGGGCACTTCGAACACCCCGGGCGAGGCCACGTGGCCCGACACCGCGAACACCCGGGTGCCGGTGGAATTGTCGGCCCCCATGGCGGCGAAGGCCTCCCCGCCGTTGGACACGATCCAGGGCAGGTTGGCCAGGGTTTCCACGTTGTTGACGATGGTGGGCTTGCCGTAGAGGCCGATGGACGCCGGGAAGTATGGGGGCTTGAGCCGGGGCATCCCCCGGTTGCCCTCCAGGCTCTCGATGAGGGCGGTCTCCTCCCCCACGATGTAGGCCCCCGCTCCCCAATGGAGGGTGATGTCCACCGAGAAATCGGGAGCCCCAAGCACATTGCGGCCCGCGAAGCCGGCCTCATAGGCCTCGTTGAGGGCGGCGGCCAGCCGCTCCTGGGCGTGGGCCATCTCGCCCCGCACATATAAGAAGCACTGCGACAGACCGAGGGCGTAGCAGGCGATCAGGCAGCCCTCGATGAGCTGGTGGGGGTCGCGCTCCATGAGCAGGCGGTCTTTGTAGGTGCCGGGCTCGGACTCGTCGCCGTTCACCACCAGATAGCGGGGCCACACCCCCGGCGGGCAGAACCCCCACTTGACCCCGGCGGGGAACCCGGCGCCGCCCCGGCCCAGCAGGCTGGCATTGCGAACCTCGCTGTGGACGTCGGCGGGGGCCATCTCCAGTGCCCGCCGCAACCCGGCATAACCCCCGGTGCGCTCGTAGCCGGCCAGGGTGTGGCCGTCTTCGATGTCGAAGCGGGAGGTGATGATCCGCAGGTCTGGGGGGGCGGGCGCGCTCACGAGCCGAAGCTTTCGTCGAGCAAGACGATTGGCAAGCCGATGGACAGAGCGATCATGACGCTGAACCACCGTTGTCGGATGGGTTGCGGGCCATCCAGGCCGGCTCGCCTTGGCCGCCGGGGGGTGACACCCCGGCCCGGCGGTCGTCGCCGATGTGCTGGCGGACCCTGGCCAGCTGGCCATGGGGGGCCACCTTGGCGGTGTCGCCCCGCAGCTCCGACACCAGTTGGTCGAAGTCGTCGGCGGTAACCCGGTTGCGGTAGCGGTAGTTCACCTGGAGGCAGGGGGCCTCGATGCAGGCCGCGATGCACTCCACGGCCTCGAGGGTGATCTTGCCGTCGTCGGTGGTCCCGCCCGGCCTCACCCCCAAGGTGGCCTCGGCGTGGTGGATCAGATCGGATGAGCCCAGCAGGTGGCAGGAGATGCCGTTGCAGATGTTGACCATGTACTCGCCCACTGGCTCCCGTTTGAGCATCTCGTAGAAGCTGCATGTGCCCATCACCTCGGCGGGGGTCACGCCCACCAGCTCGGCGATGTGGGCCATGGCGTCCTCGGTGACGTAGCCGTCTTGTTCTTGGGCCAAGTGCAGCAGAGGAATGAGCGCGGAGCGGGGAACCGGATACCGGGCGATGATCTCCTGGGCCACCCCGAGGCTGTTGGCGTTGAGGCGGGCCATGGCTAGCGGTCCACCTCCCCCATGATGGGGTCGACCGAGGAGATGATGGCCACCGCGTCGGCCACCATGCCGCCTCGCATCAGATGCGGCAGGGTTTGCAGGTTCACGAAGCTGGGGCCGCGGATGTGCATGCGATAGGGAACCGCGGAGCCGTCCGACACCATGTAGCAGCCCAGCTCGCCCCGAGGGGACTCCACCGCGGCGTACACCTCACCGGCGGGCACCTTGAACCCCTCGGTGAAGATCTTGAAGTGGTGGATGAGGGCCTCCATCGACTCGTCGATGCGGGCTCGGGGCGGCGGAGTGACTTTCTTGTCCTGCACCCGGTAGTCGCCCGACGGCATCTGGTCGAGGATTTGGGCCAGGATGCGGATCGACTCCCTGATCTCGTTCAGCCGGATGGCGTAGCGGTCGAAGCAGTCCCCGTAGGTGCCCACCACCACGTCGAAGTCCACCTCGTCGTAGGCCAGATAGGGCATGTCGCGGCGCAGGTCCCAGGCGTAGCCGGTGGAGCGGAGGATGGGCCCGGTCACCCCCAGCGCCAGGCACTCGGCGGTGTTGATAACGCCGACTCCCTGGAGCCGCTCCCGGTAGATGGGCTGGCCGGTGAGCAGGGTGTCGAACTCCTTGAGCCGGGCGGGCAGGGCGTCGATCAGGGTGAGCACCTCGTCGCGCCAGCCGTCGGGCAGGTCGGCGGCCACACCGCCGGGCCGGATGTAGTTGTGGTTCATCCGCAGGCCGGTGATGGTTTCCAGCAGGCGAAGGGCCTCTTCCCGCTCCCGCCAGCCGTAGAGCATCATCGACACCGCGCCGATGTCCATGCCGTTGGTGGCCTGGAACAGCAGATGGGAGCTGATGCGGTTCAACTCGCACATCAGCATCCTGATCCAAGTGGCCCGGGGGGGAAGCTCCAAGCCCAGCAGCGCCTCGGTGGCCATGGAGAAGGCCAGCTCGCTGAACAGCGGGGCGGCATAGTCCATGCGGGTCACGTTGGTGGGGCCTTGGAGGTAGGTGAGGGTTTCGGCGGTCTTCTCCATGCCGGTGTGGAGGTACCCGATGACCGGCTTGGAGCGCATCACCGTCTCGCCCTCCATCTCCAGCATGAGCCGCAGCACGCCGTGGGTGCTGGGGTGCTGGGGCCCCATGTTCATGATCATGCTGGTGTCGCTGGCGCTGGATTCGGCTTCGAGGCGCTCGCCGTCGTCTTCGCCGATGCGGAGCACCGCGCTGTTCTCCCGGCGGCGGACGGCCTCGTCGGTGGCGGCTTCCACCGTGGTCTCCGGTGCGCTCATCGGGTGGCCTTGAACTGGACGGGAATGCGGCCCACAGCGAAGTCTTTTCGCAGCGGGTGGCCTTCCCAGTCGGGGGGCATGAGGATGCGGGTGGGATCGGGATGGCCTTCGAAGACGATGCCATACATGTCGGCCACCTCTCGCTCCAAGGCCTCGGTGCCGGGGAAGAGGTCGAACAGGGTGGGCACGGTGGGATCGTCGGCCGGCACCTGCACCCGCAGCCGGATGCGGCCCGGCGTGGTGTGGGAGATGAGGGTCACCACCAGCTCGAACCGCTCTGGTTCCACCTCGGGGGGCAGGTCGGAGCGGCCGGGGTGCTCCAGGTAGTCCACCGCGGTCACGTCGAGCGCCGACACATAGCCGTCGTCACGCAAGCCCGCCACCGTCTCGATGAGCTGGTCGCGGGATACGTGCAATACCGGCGTTTCGACGATGTCGCTCATGAACGAATCGCCACGCCCGTAGATTTATGCAAGGTCATGGTGGCGAACATCAGGTTCTCCCCGCCGGGCGCACAGCCACGGGCATGCTCTGGCCGTCGCGCTGAGCAACAGTGAGGTTGGCCCCGGCCCCGGTCTCTTCTCGGCGGCGGGTGATCTCGCCGCTGGTGATCTTGTCGTGAAGGGTCAAGATGGCGTGCATGAGGGTTTCCGGGCCGGGGGGACAGCCGGGGGCATAAACGTCCACCGGCACAATCTGGTCCACTCCCTGCACGATGGCGTAGTTGTTGAACATGCCGCCGCTGGAGGCGCATACCCCCATGGAGATCACCCACTTGGGCTCCATCATCTGGTCGTAGATGCGGCGCAGGATGGGGGCCATCTTCTGGGACACCCGGCCGGCCACAATCATCAGGTCGGCTTGGCGGGGAGAGGCCCGGAACACCTCCATGCCGTAGCGGGCCAAGTCGTAGTGGGCGCCGCCGGTGGCCATCATCTCAATGGCGCAACAGGCCAAGCCGAAGGTGGCCGGCCAACAGCTCCGGGCCCGAGACCACTTGACCAGATCCTCGAGCTTTCCGGTGACGAAGTTGTGGTCGACTCCCTCCAGCCCTTGATCGAGAACGACCTTGGGATCACCCAATAGTGGCAACTTCATTTACCGCCCCCAAGTCGCTCCTGGCACCACCGACTCTTCATGCTGCTTCCTTCGGGGCGCTTCGTCCGTCCAAGCCCACCCGGCGGATGGTGCTATCGCTGGTGCGGCGGGCCGACACCTGGGGATCACGCCGCCAGATGGGGCGCGACGGCCCCCAGTCGAGAGCGCCGTTGCCGATGAGGTAGACGAACGACTCGAACACCGCTAGGGCGAATATCCCCATGGCCACCAGGCCGAACAGGCCCAGTCCCCGGTAGGACACCGCCCAGGGGTACAAGAAGATGATCTCGATGTCGAAGACGATGAAGATCATGGCGATGAGGAAGAATCGAACCCCGAACCGCTCTGGGGCGTCGGTGCTCTCTCCCACACCGCACTCGTAGGGGGCCAGCTTGGCCTTGGTCTGGCGCCGGGGTGCCAACAACCGGGAAGCGCCAAAACTCAAGGCGGCGAAGAGCACGGCCAGAACCCCGAGGGCGAAGATCGGCAGGTATTGGCCGGTCATCGCGGTCTACCCCGAACCCTCGCCTTCCAGGCGACGGCGGACTTCCAGGTCGCGGGTGTGGAGCATCAAAAGAGAGGCCAAGAACAACAGACCGGAGCCGATGGTCACCAGAATACCGGGCAGGCGGAACCGGCCCAGGTTGCGACGCAAAAGCACCGAGATGACCGGTTCGTTGGGATCGACCTGCGCAGGGGGCGGTGCTTGTCCGGCCACCGGCGTCTTGTAGCTCGAGCGCTGGACCTGCACCACCGTGTAGTTAGTGGGGTGGCGGGGCATGGCGCTGGTGATGACCTTATTGCTGACCCTTTCCCACACTCCGTTATTGAGCCGCTTCGGCTTGCCTCCCTGCTGGTAGGCATCCAGCACCACAAAGGTATTGCTCTGCTCGTCGGTGGGGCCAAAGCCTAAATCGGCTTCGGCCAGGTAGTCGCTGGCCGCAGTGATGGCCTCCCCCGCGGCCTGAGTGGTCTGAAGGTTCCAATCGCCGATATCCAACCAGCCTCGGCGCTCGACCTCCTCGGTGAGCTCGGGGGCAACGCCCTTCAGTTCGCTCAGGGTGAGGTCTTCGTTGCGAATGCGCTGTTCGTCGGCCAAGCGCTGCACTTCGTCTTCGACCTCTTGGCCAATGAGCTTGCGGGGGTCGTCAGTGGCTAAAGCGTCGTTGAACGCGGTGACCTCATCGCGAATGGTCCCCGCGTCGATGGAGTCCAACTCGGCCTTCAGCTGGCTGTTGCCCAGAACGCGGACCACCTGGATGGCCTTGGGTATGCAATCTTGATCGCCCAGATTTGCACAGGTCACCGGGTTGGGCAGGTCGTCGAGGATCTCGGGGGGCGGGTTGGCCTCGTTTTCGGTCACCGACGGATTGCCGATGTGGATGGCTTGGACTTCCCAGGAGGGTCGGGCACCTTGGAGGCCGATGCCGTACAGCGACCAGATGAACGCCATCATCACCGTCCACCCGAAAATGGCCGAGATGGCAATGAGCGTACCGAGACGAAAACCGGTGTTGGTGGAGATGATGAGCCATACCGACCCCATGAGAATGGCCGAGCCCAACAGCACCGTGAGCAGGCCGCGGATCTCGTTGTCGAACGAGATGGCC
Source organism: Acidimicrobiia bacterium (assembly GCA_022821445.1). Classification (GTDB taxonomy): domain Bacteria; phylum Actinomycetota; class Acidimicrobiia; order Acidimicrobiales; family Bin134; genus Poriferisocius. The sequence goes on from JAJEDQ010000058.1 coordinate 9,700, forward strand.
CCCAGGGCGCTCACTGCGGAGAATACTGAGGCCATGCTCACGACCCCTGCTCAGCTTCGGCCACTGGCTGGTTGAAGCGTTCCGACCGCTCGAAGGCCACGATGTCGGCGATTTGGTCGTCGCTCAGCATGCCCGGTCGGTCGCTGCCGTCGTCAAGTTTGCAGAAGTCATAAACGGCGCTGCGCTCACTGGAGTCTCGATCGCCCACGCACACCCCGAAGGCCGGCATCTGGCCCCCGCCGTCACCCTGGCCGAAGTTCCCGTAGCCCACCCCTTCTTGAGAGCCGATGGTGACGAAGCCCTCATGGCCTCCGGCAGTGTCGAACTGCCGGAGGGTGGCGCCGTTGGTGAGGTTGGGTCCGAACGCCCCCCCACCCGGTATGTCAGCGGGAATCAAGCTGCCCAACTGGGCAATCATCTCGGCTTCTTCCGGAGAACCCTCCAGCAAGACCACCGGCCCTGCACCTGGTTCTTCTTCGGGTCCGGTGAACCGCCACGAGTCCCGCGGCGTGTGACACCGGGCACAGCCATAAACCCCGTTGTTGAACAACAGCTCCCCCCGCTCAGCTGACGCAAGGTCGTCGCGAATGTACTGCTCGCTGCGCTCATCAAGCTCCTGCTCCAGCGCAGCTTTCTGGCGGGCGGCAGCTTCTGCGGCGGCTTCATCAGCTCCGGCAGCCAGGAGCGCCTCTTCGGCCGCATCCAGTTCGGCCTTCAGATCGGGGTTGGCGGCCTTGACATCGTCGCGCACTTGTTCGATGAGGCCAGCCAAGACCTCCTCCTCCATCTCATCAGGGGGGAGCTGGATGCTTTGGATGTACTGGATCAGCTCGTCTACCTGCTGGGTGGTGAGTGGGCCGCCGCCGGGGGCGCCCCAGGCCTGCATGGGGGTGGGCGGTCGGCCGTAGTTGAGAATGTGGCGCACCTCCTCTTCGGAGAAGCGGTAGAGCGTGGTGGTGAGCGCGGGAACCTTCCACTCGACGGCGGCAATGAAGTTCCCGCTGTCGTCAGTGATAGAAGTTGCCGTGGTTCCACCGAGACCGCCACCGCCGTGGCAGCTTGCGCATCGCTCCTCGAACTGTTCACCACCCCGGCTGGTGAACTGCCGGCGGGAGTCCTCCAAATATCCTTGCTGGCGCCCGGGCTCGCCCAGCCAGTACAGGGGCAGGGCCACGCCGATAATCACCAGGGTGACCAGGCCGCTCACCAAGGCGAGGTCGAGCTTGGAGGTTTCCAGCTCCTCGTCGCTCAGGTAGGGCTTGCGGTTGGGGGCCAGATCCACCTCTGAGCCCCTTTCCCCCCGGCCGGCCCACAACACGTTGTAGATGAGGTAGATGGCAAAGCCCACGATGGCAACCACCGCGATAGCCATGCCCAGATTGCGCTGGGTTGAGGCGGCAAACAGGTGCATCAGTGCGATGCCCCCCCGAGACAGCTCGGCCCTTCAGGCTCCTGGCCAGTGGTGTTCACCCCGATGGGCGGACCCTGGATGACGGTGCCGGTGCGAATGATGAACTCGCCTCGGGAATTCACCGACATGGCAAAACGGTCCATGCCCCGGGGAGCGGGACCGCCCCGCTTCTCGCCCACCTGGTTGTAGCGCGAACCGTGACAGGGACACTCGAACCACTGCGAGGTCTCACACTGCGGTACCCGGCAGCCCAGGTGGGGGCATTTCTGGAACAGGGCCACCAAGCCCGCCTCCATGCCAGCCAGCTCGGGGGCGCTATAGGTGCCTTGCGCCTTGGGCAGGGCGGCCGCGGGGTATTCAGTCACCCAGGCTCGGCCCTCGGGAAGGTAAAAGAAGCCATTCCCCTCGCCGATTTTGGTCTTCACGTCGTCGACCAGCCCGGCGTTGACATCGGCACCGAAACCGGTGACGAACGGGGGCCACAGAAACGCCACACAGGCCGCGCCGAACCCGGTGAGGCTGAAGCCCATCATGGCCACGGTGCTGCGGTTCAGGAACTGGCGGCGGCTCACCCCGACGGCGTCGGGATCGGGCGGGGTCCACTCCTCCACCGACGCATCGGCCGCTTCCACCAACTCGGCGCCAGCGCTCTGACGAGCCACCACTGCGGCTCGCTCCACCTCTCGGCCGGTAGGGGCGTCGGCTGGTCCGGCCGGATCGTCGATGTCCACCCGGCCTCGGTCTCGCCGGCGGGTCTCCCGAGTTAGATGTCCTTCGGCCGCCATGGTCTCCCGACGACGGGCCGCGCCAATCAACACGATCACTGCGGCCACCACGATGATGGGTATGGCGATGGAGAGTGCGACGCCCATAGTCAGTTCCTACAGATCGAAGAAGAGGCCGACTTCCCACGGGAAGACGAAGTTGAAACCGGGGCCGCGGAAGAACGAGCCGATAAGAACCAAAATCGCCCAGAACATCAGGTGGATGGTCATGAGCGAGATGGCGAACTTGCGATCTTCGGGCTTCTTGTTGGGGTTGCGGTCGATGTAGGGGGCCAGGATCAGCAGGAACAGCGCGATTCCGGGGATGGTCACCCCCGCCACCATCGGGTGGAACATGGTGAGCAGTTCCTGGAGGCCGAGGAAATACCACGGCGCCTTGGACGGGTTGGGCGTCTCATTGAAGTTGGCCAGCTCCAGCAGCGGGGCGTTCACGAAGATGGAGAAGATCAGGGTGAAGGCGGTGAAGATCAGCGCGGCCACAAACTCCACCACCAGCAGGTGGGGCCAGACGTGGACCTTGTCGGTAGGGGTGGCCTTGACGTCTTGGATGGAGCCCGACTTCACCACGGTGAGCAGCCGCTGGGTGCCTCCGCCGGGACCGGTGGGCTCGGGCTGGGCCGGACCGGCGGGCATGGGCGCAGTGGCTACCGCGGCGGCTGCTTGGGCGCCGCTTCCGGCCGCGGCCTGGTCACGGGCCGACTTCGACCGGTCGAGCAAGTGGTCGGGGATCTTGGGACCGCCCGCGTCCCCTTCCCCGACGGGTTCGGACGACGCCGCTTCAGAGGATTCGGGCGCGGCCCCGCCTCCGCCGCCCTGTTGGGCTTCGGCGCGCTCACGAGCCTCTTGGGCTCGCTTCAGGAGGTGTTCGGGGACTTCCGCCATGGGCTTTCGGATCGGGCCAGAAACGTCGGTGCGACGTCGTTTCTAGAGCGGCCCGGAAATACCTCCGTCCTTTCTTACTCGCCAGAAGTGGATGGCCATGAATATGACGATCACAAAGGGCAGCATCAGCACGTGGAGCACATACCATCGCAGCAGCGTGTCGGTGCCGATCTCAACGCTGCCCAGGAGCACGAAGCGCACTTGATCGCCGAAAACCGGGGTGAACCCCATCATGTTGGTTCCCACCGTCACCGCCCATAGGGCCAGCTGGTCCCACGGGAGCAGATAGCCGGTGAACGAAAGCAGCAGGGTGAGGGTCAACAAGATGACCCCGATGACCCAGTTGAACTCCCGGGGCGGTTTGTAGGCCCCGTGATTGAAGACCCGGGCCATGTGCAAGAACACGGTGATGACCATGAGGTGGGCGGCCCATCGGTGCATGTTGCGCACCAGCAACCCGAAGGCGACCGAGGTTTGGAGGGTGTAGATGTCATCCCAGGCCTGAGCCGCAGTGGGCCGATAGAAGAACATCAAGAAGATGCCGGTCACGGTGAGCAAGATGAACAAGAAGAAGCTGAGACCGCCCAAGCACAGGGTGTAGCTGACCTTCACCGCGTGGCGCTTCACCTTCACCGGGTGAAGGTGGTACAGCACGCTGTTCATGATCACGTAGCTGCGGTTCCGGGGGCTGTCGCTGTAGCCCTTGCGGAAGATAGAGCCGGGTCGGAAGACGGACGACCAGGCTTGCGACCCCTGCATGTCGCTCATCATTTGGCTCGCGGCCTGCTTGGCTCGCTCGCTCGCCGGTGGTTTGGGCTGCTTTGCCACGTTGCTCCTGAGTCCTCTTATCCGTTCCGGGCCTAAGTTCTAGGTCAACCGCATGCCGTAGCCGTAGCCGTAGCTGGTCATTCGCTGATGGGGGTCGCCATCACCTCCGGGATCGCCCAGACGGCCCAGGGTGATCACCCCGGTGGGGCACCGGTCCACGCACAAAGCGCAGCGGGTGCAGGCGTCCTCGTCGATGGTGAAGATCACATGGTCGCTGGGATCAACGCCGGGCTGTTCGGCGCCCACGGCCAGATCGACCGCGTCGGGGGCCACCATGTGGATGCACTTCCAAGGGCAGATGTCCACGCATCCCTCGCACATGATGCACTCAGACTGGTCGATGTGGATGAACTGCTTGGGCTTGACCTTGCTCTGGAGGTAGTCGTTGTCCACCTCTACCAGCACGTAGTCGTCGCGGAACTCCGGCATGGGGGGGTTGGCGTCGCTGCTGGCCATCAGACTGGTGCCCCCTCTCTCACGATCGGTCGTCCATACTCAGACTTCTCCACCTCGACCGGAGCGGTCTTGCCCCGGTTCTGCCACACCATCCAGCCGGCGATGTTTCCGGCCAACGCCAAACCGTAGATCAACACCGCCACCACATCGCGCAATACCAGGTAGGGAAGGTCAAAGGGAAGAGCCCAGGCAATGATGCCCTGGTTGCCCACGTAGTAGCCCTCGATCAAGCGATCTTGGCGCCAGCCCAGTTCGCTGTCGGCATACACCAGCCACTGATGGGGCACCACGCCGTAGATCCAGAACAGCAGGAAGAAGACCAATGCGGCGCCAAACATGGCCTCGCCCCAGGTGTGGTACTTGCCCACGGGACGGCGACGGGCGTATTCCAAGAAGACGACGATGCCCAGCACGGTCACGACCAAGGAGGCGGTGAGAGCCACATTGAAGTACGGCGCACCCAAACCCTCGTCGTACTGGTGGACAGCGATGAAAGCCCACAGCGCCAGGTAGAGGACGAAGCATCCCCCGAGGGCCATGTAGAACTTGGTGACGGCGATGTCTATGGGCCTACGAGCGGCCACGGTCCTCCCCTCGTGGGTGCGGTCGCGATTGATAGTAGTAGCCCCACCCTGCACTTCTACACATCAAAGTGACCGCTGCCCCGCCACCTCCAATGCGGTTGCCGCGGTGCCAGAAGGCACTTCCGCAAGTCGTGCTCAGGTCCGCCTCACCATCAGGCTGTTGAGTGTCTCGAGCGCCTCGCCACGAACCAAATAGTCGTGGTGAGCTTGGTTGCGATAGGTGCGCAGGCAGCCGTAGCAACTTGCGTCTTTAGCACACATACAACCATCGACAAGCGAGCTGGGTTCTCGCGGGCTATCTGGGAGCAGGTGCCGTAGATCGACAGACTCGAAGCTGCCCAGCGCCGCATTGATGCAGACTTCGCCGACGCCCGCGTCGCGTCCAGCAGGTTTCGGCAAATGATTGCAAGGCCGCGACAAAAGGAGCGCTCTAGGGCTGCGCTTGAACGGATGGTCGAGTTCCTCAACGAGCCAGAAACGGGGACGCTCGAGTCCGAGATGGCCGACATCAGGCGTCGCCTGGAGAGACCTCGAGGCGGCCGGGCAGCGATCTGGGACGAATACGCTAGGCAGGCCGCGACCTACAACGGGTTGCTTGCCGAGGTTGAAGAGCTTGAGGTCGGCTCTGGCCGGCAAGGACGCCGCCGAGCAAAAGACTCCGCACGCAACGTCGGTCCGACCAGGCCGGAACGTCTCGGCGATCGGCGCCTTCTGCCGGCGGACATCGCAAAGCGAATCACGTCGTTCGACCTTGACGTGACGCTGCTCGGCGCGTCGCTCCGCGTCTACCAAGACTTCGGAGCGAAGTTCGCACTGGTCCAAGAGCGGACCATCCTCGGCGACGAGATGGGTCTGGGCAAGACCATTGAAGCCCTGGCGGTGCTGTGCCATCTCCGGTCCCGCGGCTTGACCCATTTCCTCGTTGTCTGCCCTAACAGCGTGCTGGCGAACTGGGAGAACGAGATTCGGCGACACTCGCAGCTGCCGACCCCGATGCGACTCCACGGCCACCTCCGGGACCACCTCCTCTCCAACTGGACACGAGAAGGTGGCGTGGCGATAACGACTTTCGACACTCTCCGCCGGCTCGACATTCCCGATATCGACATTGCCGCCCTCATCGTCGACGAGGCCCACTACGTCAAGAACCCCCAAGCGCGCCGCACCATCGCGGTCCGCTCCTGCCTAGAGCGCTCGCAATACGCGATGTTGATGAGCGGCACGCCGCTGGAGAACCGCTTGGAGGAGTTCCGGACACTCGTCAACCACGTCCAGCCCAAAGTCGCCACGAGGCTTCTCACCGTTGAGGGACGCAACAGCGCCGACGCCTTCCACAGAGCTGCCGCCCCCGTGTACCTGCGGCGCAACCAGACCGACGTGCTCGACGAACTCCCCGAGAAGATCGAAACAGCAGACTGGCTGCCGCTCGACGGCGCGGCCGCAGACAGGTATCGAAGAGCCGTCGCCTCGGGGAACTTCATGGAAATGCGCCGAGCCGTGTTCCTTACCGACAACCCTGCCGACTCGCCCAAACTGGCCCGCCTGCGCGAGATCGTCGAAGAATCCACAGACAACGATCGCAAGGTGATCGTGTACTCGTACTTCCGCGACGTGCTCGACCGAGTGCACACCGCGCTCGGCCCGCTCGCCATGGGCCCCCTGACCGGCAGTGTGACTGGACCACGCCGACAAGAACTGGTGAAGCAGTTCTCAGATCGACGCGAGCCAGCAGTGCTCGTAAGCCAAATCGAAGCCGGCGGCATCGGACTCAACATCCAGACCGCTTCTGTCGTCATCATCGCCGAACCCCAGTGGAAACCCTCCACCGAAGAACAGGCCATCGCCAGATGCCACCGCATGGGCCAGCTCCGACCAGTGGAAGTACACCGACTGCTCACCGAGAACAGCGTCGACGAACACATGCTCGCCATCCTCGCCCACAAGTCGGCCCTCTTCGCCAACTACATCCGGCCCAGCGCCATGAAGAACGCCACCCCCGCCGCCATCGACGGCACTGTGGCAACCTCCTCCCAATCAACCCAGGAGGAACAAATCATCGAAAGCGAGCGCCGCCGCCTCGGGCTCGCCGCCTGAGCCACACCAAACAAACGCTCTGGAATTCAGCGGGATCACTCGTGGTTGGCAATGAGATCGAGGCGTGCCGGATCCCATATCACCTTGGCTAGGTCCATGTAGAGCTCTTGGCGGGCCTCGATATCGGCCTTTTTGAAGGATTCGGGGTAGGCCTGAAACGCAAGGCCGTAGGTCTCGCGTAGCCGGCGGAAACTCGGGTTGTTCTCGTATGTCATCGGATGCAGCGATTGGGCCAGCGGATTTTGACCGTAGTAGTGGTGGACTTTCTCCTCGTAGGGCATGTCGCCGTAGCTGGCGTTGAAGTCCTTGGGCAGGAGCACAAGGTCCCCCAGTCTGTTTCGCTGCTCCTGAAATTCGAAGCTGTTGGCCGCCGTGTAACCAGGCACGACACAAGGCATCTCGAAACCTCCGAGCTCTGGAAAGTGGTCGAGGTCGTCGGAAGTAGCAAATCTACCCAGGAGGGAGGTGACAGTACGTGTCTTGAAGAGGGCGTCGTCGGTCGGTTCCACTGTGGTCTCGATTTTTAAGAAGCCTGGCTCTCCGCCGATCTCCAGATGTGACCGCCTGAATCCGACATTGCCCATGTGCCTGGTATCAATTTCCTCCTTCAAGAGATTGAGAGAAGACGCCACCCAGCCAGTCGGTACACCGAGCGCCCTCTTGGCCGCGCTATTTGTGGGCCGCTGTTCCACGGTCAACACGAGCAGGTCCAAGTCTTCGGAATAGCGCTCCGTGATCGCCCACGCCGAGACCAGAGAAGTGCCCCCCGCGAATACGCATCGTGCCAGTGGTTCGCTGTTGCCGCCCCCGCGAAACATCAGAGCGCTTGGACTGTTCGACACGATACCGAACAGGCAGGCGGTCAACCAGTAGTCCCTGACAATTTCACGAGCAGCAATTCCAAGACCCCCTTTGACCCTTTCGGCCAGGGTCTCGAATCGCCCAGGTGCCCCAGCCAGCCCCGGTGCGCCAGGACCGATACCCGGCTGGTCAAGGAACTCAGACCCAGAAAGCCTCAACGCTGCCCCGAGAGCACCTTAGAGATTCCCTGGGCTCTCTCAAGCATGTTTTCGTCTCCGCCTTCGGTTTCTGCGGCCCAGAGCAGGGCCTCGGGTCTCATCGGCGGATCCCACTTGAGCCGACCAGCGGACACGCCGTTCTTCAATGTCTCCAAGCAGTCGTCCCACGGCTCCTCGGTATAGGGGAACATGGCGAGAGCCTCCAATATTGTGACTTCTGCCCATGTCAAAGACTCGCGTCTGCGGTTCCTGTTCGTGAAAAAGCGAACGGTGGGATCAATCGGCTGCAACCGACGACCCAAGACAGCCACCGAGGCCTTGGGATCGCACTGAAGCGTCCATCCCATCCTGTTCAGTGCATTCCAGCGAGCTAGACCTGCTCCAGGTCCGGCGTAGATCAAGGCGCCGATCTCAAGATTGGGGCCAATCCCGTGATATTCGTGATCTTCGGGGAAGCCCAGCCAATAGAGACCGCGCACCACACGGTGCAGACCAAGCGACTTTTCCCTGCACAGTCTCGACAAGACAGGCTGAGCAACATGGGGACGAACGGGAACCTGGTGACCCCAGAACCACGAGTTTGGCCCCATTGCTGTAATCCATCGGATAGCTTCCGATGTCTCAGACATTCTCACCGGCTCATTATGCCCACTTCTGCAAGTTCAAAACAATAGAGTACGTCAATACTCCAGGCACCCAAGCCACTGCTGGCAATGGTTAGGCCGTTAGCCTTGAGCGGGCCTAATGTGGCACGGGGCTGGACGTGGTGCCGGCCGGGAATCACACCGGAGGAGCGTTGGTAGAAGTACCCGAGCATCTGCTGCAACGATCGCGAGATCGTCGCAAGGACCTCGGCGCGTCCACCGGCGACGAACCGGCCGCAGAGGCACCGGCATCGGAGACCTCCGCCGCCCCTGCGGTGGCTGAAGCCCAGGCCCCTGCCGCGGCGACGGGGCCCTCTTTGCCCGAGCTCCCCGACCTGGAGCCAGAGCCCGAGCTCCAGCCCGAACCGGTCAAGCCGTGGGTTCAAGCCGCACTCACCCGCAAGAAGATCCCGGTATGGGCCGTGCCTGTGCTCATCTTCCTGCCATTCTGGGCCATCATCTTCGCGGGGACCCTGGAGTCGCCGGAGCGAGACAGCGAGATCATCGCCTTGGGCCGAGAGGTCTACGAAGGCAACGGCGGGTGCGCCGGGTGCCACGGGGCCGAGGGCGGCGGCGGTATAGGACCGGCCTTGGTAGGTGGTGAAGTTCTCAACGCGTTCGTCGACTGGAGGGACCACGTGATCTGGGTGGTCAACGGCTCGCCCCCGGCAGGACAGGTGTACAACGACGAAGGCGAAATCTCGACAGCTGGAATGCCCTCCAACGGCGAAAAGCTCTCCGCCCGGGAGATCTTGGCCGTGGTCTACTTCGAGCGGGTGGAATTGGGAGGGGCCGCCGAGGCCGATCTGCACGACCTCGAAGAACTGTTCGAAGACGAAGAGGTCGTTCCCGAAGGTCTGAGTTTCGACATCGGGGGTACCTTTGGCAGCACCCTGAACAACCTGCTGGCCGAGGCCGGGATCGGAGCAAGCTGAGCTCGCGCCGCGACCTGCTGGTCATCGGCGGCGGTCCGGCGGGAGCAGCCACTGCCTACTGGGCAGCCCTCTACGGTCTCGATGTGGTTGTGGTGGAGCGCAAGGAGTTTCCCCGCGACAAGACTTGTGGCGATGGGCTCACCCCCCGGGCGGTCAAGTCGCTGTGTGACATGGGCCTGGCCGACCAGCTCAACCGCTACCACCGCTACGGGGGCCTGCGGGCGGTGGCCCACAAGCGCACGATGGAGCTGGCCTGGCCCCAACACTCGGTGTTTCCCGACTATGGCTATGTGGTTCGACGGCGGGAGCTCGACAAGCTGGTGGCCGACCATGCGGTGGCCGCCGGGGCCAAGATGCTTCTGGGCACCGAAGCCACCCGGCCACTCCTGGTCAACGGGGTGCTCGACGGGGCCGAGGTGGTGGATAAGGCCACCGGGCAAACCCGCCAGATCCAGGCCCAATATGTGGCGGTGGCCGACGGGGCCAACTCCCGGTTCGGGCGGGCCCTGGGCACCACGCGAGACCGGGCCTACCCCCAGGGCATGGCGATCCGCACCTACTTCGAGAGCCCGCTGCACGACACGCCGTGGATCGAGAGCGCCCTGGACATGCGAGACCGCAACGGCAATTCGCTGCCCGGCTACGGCTGGATCTTCCCGCTGGGCGATGGAAGCGTGAACGTGGGCGCGGGGCTGTTGTCCACGTTCCGCGACTACACCTCGGTGAACACCTCCCATCTGATGCGGGAGTTCGCGGCCACGCTCCCTCCCTATTGGGAGATCGACCCCAACCAACCGCTCATGGCGCCGGTGGGAGGGCGCCTGCCCATGGCCGGGTCGGTACACCCCAAAGTGGGTCCGAAGTATCTGGTGGTGGGGGACGCGGCCGGATCGGTGAACCCCTTCAACGGCGAGGGCATCGACTACGCCTACGAGACCGGGAAGATGGCCGCCGACCTGGTGGCCGAGGCCATCGCCACCGGCGACGGCGGGGTGATCTGGCGGTACCCGAAACTGCTGGAGGAGAACTACGGGGCGTACTTCCGCGTCGCCCGCATATTCGCCCGGCTGATCGGCAAGCCGGCGTTGCTGCGGCAGCTGACCCGGATCGGCATGCAATCTCGCCCGGCCATGGAGTGGGCCCTGAGGATCATGGCCAATCTCATGGACCCCGACAACCCCGGCCCAGCCGAGTACATCTACAAAGCCGCTGCAAGGGTCTCCAAGGTAACCACGCAGTCTTAGCTAGCAGCCGAGTACATCTACAAAGCCGCGGAGAAGGCCTCCACGGTCTCATCGATGTCATCTTCGGCGTGGGCCAGGCTCGGGAACAGGGCTTCGTAGGGGCCGGGGGCGAAGGCCACGCCCGCTTCGAGGAGGGCGTGGAACACCCGGGGATAGACGCCGTTTTCGGCGGCGGCCTTGGCCTGGTCGAAATGAGTTGGCGCGTCTGCGCAGAAAAACACTCCGAGCAGTGGTCCCACCCGGGGCACGGTGCAGGCCACGCCCGCCGCGTTGGCGGCCCCGGTCATGCCATCGGCCAGTCGGACTGCGGTGTTGGCGAGGGTGCGGTAAGCCTCGGGGGTGAGCTGTTCCAGGGTGGCCAATCCAGCCGCGGTGGCCAGCGGGTTTCCCGAAAGGGTTCCGGCTTGGTACACGCCGCCCAGCGGGGCCAGGTGCCCCATCAGATCGGCTCGCCCGCCGAACACGCCGATGGGCAATCCACCGCCTACCACCTTGCCGAAGCACCACAGGTCTGGAGTCACCCCGAACCACTCGGTGGCGCCGCCGGGGGCCAGGCGGAAGCCGGTGATAACCTCGTCGAACACCAATAGGGCGCCGGCCTCGTCGCACGCAGCTCTCAGCCCCTCCAGAAATCCGGGGACCGGGGCCACCACTCCCATGTTGGCCGCCACCGGCTCCACCACCACTGCGGCCACGTCGCGGTCCACAACGGGAACCTGGTTGTAGGGGGCCACCACGGTGTCGGCCACCGCTCCGGGGGTGACGCCAGCCGAGTCGGCGAGGCCCTGGTTGGCCACGCCGCTGCCCCCGGCGGCCAGCAGTCCGTCGCTGTGGCCGTGGTAGCAGCCGGCAAACTTGATGATCTTGGCGCGGCCGGTAGCCCCCCGGGCCAGCCGGATGGCGGCCATGGCCGCCTCGGTGCCGCTGGAGGTGAGCCGGGTCCAGTCCATTGCCGGTACCCGATCGCACAGCAGCTCGGCCAGCAGCACCTCGCGTTCGGTGGGCGCCCCGTAGCTGGTTCCGTCGGCGGCGGCTTTGGCCACCGCCTCGGTCACCGCCGGATGGGCATGGCCCAAGATGCCGGGGCCGTAGCTCTGCACGTAGTCGATGTAGCGGCGCCCCTCGACGTCCCACACATAGGGCCCCTCGGCCCGGGCCACGAAGTACGGGGTGCCCCCCACCGACCGAAACGAGCGCACCGGCGAGTTGACCCCGCCGGGGATCACCCGCCGCGCCCGCTCGAACAACCCCTGGTTGGTGACCATGCCTGCGATCCTAGAGTTTGGGTTCTTCGAATTCGGCAGCGGGAACCCGGTGGGCCTCAGCGGCTGAAGAAGTCCTCGAGGGCGGCGATCAGGCCGTCGATGGTGTGCTCGGAAGCCTCGATGGCTGCCTCCAGGCCAAGATTGCGGGCGGTGGCGGAGGTGATGGGGCCGATGGTGGCCACCACCGCGGGCACCGCGTCGGCGCCGAAGGCATCCACGAAGTTGGTCACGGTGGACGACGACGTGAAAGTGATGACCTCGGCGTTGTCCAGCAAGGCTGCCGCGTCGGGATCAGGGACCGGCGCCACTGTTCGGTAGGCAGGAACCACGTCCACCTCCCAGCCCGCGGCGGCCAGACCGTCGGGCAGCACATCGCGGGCGGCCTCGGCCCGGGGGATGAGCGCTCGACCGGGGCCGTCGGGCCCAATCCCTTGAGACAGAGCTTCCAGCAGGGCCTCGGCCACGTACTGCTCGGGCACCAAGTCGGCCACAACATTGCGTTCAGCCAGTGCGGCGGCGGTGCCCGGACCGATGGCGGCCACTTGAACCCCTCCGAGGCTGCGGGCATCGCGCAATTGCTCGAAGAACCGGGCCACCCCGGTGGGCGAGGTGAACACCACCCAGTCGTAGCGGCCCACCTGGGCCGCGGCCTGGGCCAGGCGGTCGAGGTCCTCAGGAGGCTCAAAGGCGATGGCCGGCAGCTCGATGGCCTCCGCTCCCCGTTGGCGAAGCTTGGAGGCCAGCTCGGCGGCATGGGGCTGGGCCCGGGTCACCACGATGCGGCGGCCGAATAGGGGCCGGTTCTCAAACCAGGCCAGGTCGGCAGCAGCCACCTCGCCGATGACGATGGTGGCCGGCGGTTGGGGATCCAAGTCGGCCAGGGTGGCCAGGGTGGCCCGCAGTGTGCGCTGGTTGGGACGGGTGCCCCACTGCACTGCGGCCGCCGGGGTGTCGGGGGCCATGCCCCCGGCGATGATCCGTTCGCAAATGGCGCGACAGCGGGCCGCGCCCATGAGCACCACCACCGTGCCGCCCAGCGCGGCCACTGCCTCCCAGTTGACGGATGCATCCCCTTTGGCCGGGTCTTCGTGGCCAGTGACCACGGTGAACGAGGTGGAGGAATAGCGCATCGTCACGGGGATCCCGGCGTAGGCGGGAACCGCCACTGCGGAGGTGATGCCGGGGACCACCTCGAAGGCGATTCCGGCCGCGGCCAGCGCGGCGGCCTCCTCACCGCCCCGGGCGAACACGAAGGGGTCGCCGCCCTTGAGGCGCACCACCTGCTGGCCGGCCCGACCCCGAGCCACCAACAGGGCATTGATGTCGTCTTGGGAGGTGCGAGGTCCGCCGGGCTGTTTGCCCACCGAGATGCGCTCGGCATGGGCCGGCGCCAAATCTAGCAATGAGGTCACTGACAGCCGGTCGTACACCACCACATCGGCACTGGCCAGAACCTCAGCCCCCCTCAAAGTCAAAAGAGCAGGATCTCCCGGCCCGGCACCGACCAGATAAACGGTCATCGAGCCATCCAAGCCGGCTTGTGAATGACGGTCACCACGACATCCACACGAGCTTCGAGCAAACGGTCACCATGCCATCCACACAAGCTGCTAGATACGGTCACCAGGCCACCGCATCTAGCAGCTGGCGGGCCAATTCCCGTCCCAGGGCCTCCCCATCGTCGCCTTCGCCCACCGCGGTATGGCATCGGCCGTCGAGGCCGTCGGCCAGCACGGCCCGCATGGCCAATGTGTCGCCCTGAACATGGGCGTGGGCGCCGGCGGGCAGGGTGCAATCGCCGCCCAGGGTGGCGAGGAACGCCCGCTCGGCATCCACCTCCCGGCGGGCCACCGGGTCTTGGATGGCGGCCAGCAATTCGCACACCCGGCGATCTTCGGCTCGGCATTCCACCGCCAGGGCTCCTTGGCCTACTTGGGGCACCATGGCCTCGCAGGCCAAGACATCCACCACCGGCGGATGCTCGCCCAAGCGGTCCAAAGCGGCCTTGGCCATCACCACCGCGTCGAAGTCGGCGGCCTTGGCCAGACGGGTGCCGATGTTGCCCCGCAGCTCGGCGAACCTCAGATCGGGGTGTAGCTCCCGAAGCTGGACCCGGCGGCGGGCTGACCCCGTGGCCACTAGTCCCCCCTCGGGCAGATCCGACAATCGACAGCCCACCAGCACGTCTCGGGGGTCGGCCCGGCGGGGCACTGCCGCAATCATCAGGCCGTCGGGGGTGGCGGCAGGGAGGTCCTTGGCCGAGTGCACCGCGAAATCGGCCCGGCCGTCGAGCACGGCGGCTTGCACCTCCTTGACGAACACCCCTTTGCCGCCGATGGCCGAGATCGGCGTTTCGGCTTGGCGGTCGCCCGCGGTGGTCACCAGAAGCGGATCGACGTCGGCGGCGCGGCTCAGCAGGTTGGCGATGTGGTCAGTCTGCCAGCGGGCCAAGGCGCTGCCTCGGGTGGCGGCCCTCAGCATGGGACTAGAGATCGAACAGGTCCCGGAGTGCTTCGGCCAGGCGGTCGCCCCGCGGCGATCCGGCCGCGTCCTTCAGCCTGACGGTGGGCTCGTGCAGCAGCTTGGCCACCAAGCCACGAGTGGCCGCTTCCACCGCTTTCCGCTCGGCCGCGGACAGCCCACCCGAATGGCGGTCCAGCTCCTCTTTGCGCAGAATCTCGGCCCGAGTCCGGAAAGCGGCGATCAAGGGGGCCGCCTCGCGGGCCGAGCTGTGGTCCAGATAGCGGTTCAGCTCGTCGTCGATGATGCCCCGCACCCGGTCCAACTCGGCGCGGCGCTCTCGCAGTCCCCTATCAGCGAAGGCCCTCAGATCGTCCATGTCCAGCAGGGTCACCCCGTCCAGATCGCCCGCCGCGGGATCCACATCGCGGGGCACCGCGACGTCCACGATCAAAAGCGGGCGGTTGGCCCGCTCGGCCATGATCTCGGCCACGTCGCAATGCTCCAGAATCATCGACGACGCACCGGTGGATGTGAGCAACACGTCCACTACCGCCAATTCGGCGGACATCTCGTGAAGGCCCACTGCTCGGCCTCCGATCCGCTGCGCCAATTCCTCGGCTCGACCGGTGGTGCGATTGGCCACCACGACTTCGGCTGCCTCGCTCTTGGCCAGGCTGGCAGCCATGCCTTCACCCATGTCTCCGGCACCCAGCACCATCAGCCGGCGGCCAGCCAAACCGCCCAGCCGCTCGGTGGCCAAGGCCACCGCCGCCTGGGAGACCGAGGCGATATGACGGGATATGCCGGTCTCAGTACGGGCCCGCTTGCCCACTTCTGTGGCGTGGCGGAAAAGGTTGTTCAGCGACGAGCCGCAAGTGCCCTCCAACCGAGCGGTCCCCCATGCGCACTTGACCTGCCCTTGGATCTCGTTCTCACCGA
Organism: Acidimicrobiia bacterium; assembly: GCA_022821445.1. Classification (GTDB taxonomy): domain Bacteria; phylum Actinomycetota; class Acidimicrobiia; order Acidimicrobiales; family Bin134; genus Poriferisocius. Next base: position 25,249 of record JAJEDQ010000058.1, read on the forward strand.
GCACGGCTGAGTCCAGGCCGCACGCCACCGAGAAAAGGTGCGACACGGCGTCGGCCTCATAGTGGGCATAGAGCGCATCGCTGAACTGCTCAGGGGCCACGTGGGCGCTCTCGGAGAGGAAATCCCGCACATTCTGAAACGCCCCGTGGAAGGTCTCGGCAAAGACATAGACCTCGATGCGATTGCAAGTGGACAGCACGACTGCCTCGGAAACATGCTGCCGACCGATCAGGTCGGCCAGCGCCTTGGGCATGGAAGACTCATCGATGGTCATCCGCTCCAGCAGACCGAGCGGTGCCGTTCTGTGGTTGAGGCCTATCGCCAGTACAGACACTTATTGCCAGCTTCCGTGTCTACCGGGGACTACTAGTTATGCAGTCGTACATTGGGTGTGCCTACCGGTTTCGCCTACATCAGGGTGTTCTCGACCAAGCGGTCGATCTTTGCTTGCGCTTGTCCGGTCTCGCCGGAGCGGATCAACTCCAGCATTCCCGAATCCAATACATCTTGCCAAGCCAGGCCCTCGGTGTGCATCCCCGTTGCCTGTATCCTCTCGCGCGCCTCGCTGAGCAGGCATAACAGGGTCTCGTATTCGGGGCCGATCTCGGCCTCCAAGCGCTGGCGGAGCCAGCGTGACAAGGCTGGACTATGGCCTCCGGTGGAGCAGGTGACCATCAGCGGCCCGCGACGCAGTTTGCTGGGCAGGGTGAAGGAGCAGTTATCGGGGTCGTCGGCGCTGTTCACCCACACTCCGGCCGACTCGCCGTCGCGGTAGACCTCGGCGTTCACCTCTTGGCAGCCGGTGGCCGCTACCGCGAGCCGGTAGCCCTCGACATCGCCGGAGCGATACTCACGGCGATTCACGGAGATGCCGGGGCGGTCTTCCAACTCGGGAACCACGTCCGGCGCGATCACGTCCACCACAGCCCCGGCTTCCAGCAGGCCTACGGCCTTGGCCAACGCCACCTGGCCTCCTCCCACCACTAGGCAGCGGTGGCCACGAACCCGCAGATTCACCGGATAGAGCACTTCTTGTACGGGCACCGTTGGCTACCTAGCGAACGAGCACAAACAGTTGGATGACCGCAGCGATGAGAATGGCCAACAACAAGATGGCGATAGCGATGGTCGTACCCGGTCTCATGCCCGTTAATCCGATCGTTTGGGTTGCAGCTGAACAGAGGTGGTCGATGCCGAGCCGCCGGTCTCCACCGTGACAGAGTCGCCCTCGGTGCAGTTCAGCTCAAAAGCAGCTGATCCCCGGTTGACGGCGACGGCCACCAAGCCATAGGAGTCTACCAGCACCCCTAATTCGCCACTCTCCAGATCGCGGTAGCTGCCCACCCGACGGACGTTGCGACCGACTTCGCCGGCGGTGAGCCGGAGCGCGTTGCCAAGCGGCTCGATCTCGGCCGGGTCCAAGTTGAGCTGCACGTTGCCAAACCGGTCAATCCACAGCACTTCGGCGAATATCCGCTCGCCGTCGACTCGGCTGACCGGCACCATACCGGGGGTCAGGGACTCCACCGGGACCAGTGCCCCGAGATCTTCGAGGCCGGCGCCCAAGCACAGGTGAGCAGCGGCGGGGGCAAACACATCGCGGCCAGCAAACGTCGGGCCGGGGGCGTGAAGCTGATATTGCTCGGCGGTGAGCTCCACCGCTCGGGAGGCGCCGCCCACCATGGCCACCGCCGGGGCCAGCAGGCCGTTGTCGGGGCCCACCAGCACCGAAGCGCCGTCGCCCACCTCCACTGCTACCGCCCGCCGGCTGCCGCCCACACCGGGATCGACCACCGCCAGCACAACGCCGGGCACCAAGTACTGGGCGCTGCGGGCCAGAGCCAAACCTCCGCCCCGCACATCGTGGGGGGCGATGTCGTGGGTGATGTCCACCACCGCCACCTCGGGGGCGATGGAGCGGATGACCGACTTGACCACTCCCACAAACTCATCGCTCAGCCCGTAATCGGACAGGAACGAGATGGTGTCGTACCGCAGCGTCATTGCTTGGCCAACACCTTGTGGGGGCCAAGGGGGAGTGGCAGTGTCAGCCTGCCTGGGTGTAGCGACTGGCCAAGTACCGGTCCACGTCGCCCTCTCGCAATCGATACGACTTGCCGATCCTCACCGCGGGAAGGTCTCGGGCCTTTATCAGCCGGTAGACCGTCATCGTTGACACTCTCATGAGGGCAGCAACCTCTGCCACGGTCATGAGTTTTTCCCGCCCATCTGGCTTAGCCATGCCATCACACCCCTGACTCCGCTGTGCGCCGCTCACCTTACGCGGCACTGCCAGTGGTGTGCCACCCCGCATGGACAACAACAAGAAATGCCTGATTAGCCTGCCGTTTGCCTCCTCAAGTGGCACCCCCCGCCATGGCCGGTTACCTCACCTATGCCCGGTTAACCTGCTGTTTGATTCCTCAGGCACCACCCAGCTCGCGGCTGCGCTGGGTGGCGGCCACCACCGCGGCGATGAATGCCGACGCCGCCCCTCGGGCTTCCAGTTCGGCGATACCCGCGGCGGTGGTGCCCCCCGGAGAGGTCACCGCGGCCCGCAGGTCGGCGGGCAGCTCGCCTGACTCGGCCAGCAGGCGGGCCGCCCCCAAGAGGGTCTGGCGGGTGAGGGCATCGGCCATGTCCGGGGAAAGGCCCACCTCTTGTCCGGCGGCCATCAAGTTCTCCGCCATCCAGAACAGGTAGGCAGGTCCCGAACCGGAGAGCCCGGTGACCGCGTCGAGCATCGACTCATCGCACACCACCACCGTGCCCACCGCTTCCAGCACGCCGGTGGCCCATTCCAGATCCCCCTCGGTGGCATGACGGCCCGCGGCAATGGCCGCCGCGCCCTCGCCTACCAGCGCGGGGGTGTTGGGCATGGCCCGGATAACCCGGGCGCCGGGGCCGAGCACTGCCTCGAGTGCCCCAGTGGTCACACCGGCTGCAATGCTGAGGACCCGGCCGACCCCCGCCGACTTGAGGTTGCTTCCGGCCGAGGCGGCATCGTCGGGCTTGACGGCGAGAACAGCATCAGCCTGTTGGAGCGGATGGTCGGCCACCGTCACGCCGCTGAAGCGTTCGGCCAATTCTTCTCGCCGATCGGAGATCTTCTCTACTACGGCCAGCTCGCCCGGCTGAGCCCAGCCGCCGGCCAGCAAGCCGCCGAGCAGGGCCTCGCCCATGCGGCCTCCGCCGATGAGTTGCAGTCGAAGTGCCACCTCACTGCTATAGCACCCCGGAGCCGGTCTCATCCGGCAAAAAAACTCTGGCCGGTGGGATGACTTCCCCGATCACTCCCACCGACCAAGAGCACTACCCAGGGAACTTACATTCAATTTACATTGAAAGCAACTAAAATTATCAAAAAGTGCTAATCTTTGAACCGAGTCTGGTAGCCGATCCGCATACAGGGCCGAAACCACCGCTCGGAATAGGAGTAGAACGACCCCAAGAGCCGGTCGATCTCCGCTTCGGTCACCGTATGGGCCGGCAGCTCGGTCACCAGGAACACGGCATCTTCGATCCCGATGGCGAAGCGCAAACCGGCCAGCTCGCGGTTGCGGCGCAACAGATACTCATACAGCCGGCCCTCGTTCTCCTCGGGTGCGGGCATGAAGTGGCATTCGCAGTGCAACTGGCGCTGGCCGAGAGTGAACCACACGGTGGACACCGTCTTCTCCTCCCCCACCATTCGCACGTACCAACGGCGCTGGCCGGGCTCGCCCCGGTCCACGGTCAACACGGTGGGATTGGTGTGGAGCTGGTCGTCCAGCCAGGCATCGATGTCCGACTCCAAAGCGGCCAACTCCTCGGGCCGCAGAATCATGGGCAATGGACAGGGTTGCAGGCCATCGGCGGCGTCATGTGCAATAGACAGGCACTCGGGACTGGACCCTTCGATATGTGGCTCGCAACGAGCGAGCCATGGCCGCCCACGAATACGAACGGGCCCGCTCGGCTGCATTCATGGCCGTCTCGGCGGCCAGCAGCGGGTTGTCGATGAGGGCGGCCGTCTGAGCGGCAAATGCCTCGGCGGTGGCATCGTCTACCAGGAATCCGGTTCGGCCGTGGTCCACTATCGAGCGCAGCCCGCCCACGGGAGCGGCCACCACCGGGGTGCCGCTGGCCGCCGCCTCCAGGGCCACCAGTCCGAACGACTCGCTGCGGCTGGGAACCAGAACAACATCGGCGGCCCGGTAGTAAGTGGACAGCCAGTGGTGGGGGCGGGGGGGAACCAGCGTCACCTGATCCTCCAGGCCCAAGGCGTGAATGCAGTCTTGGAGGCGCCGATACTCGGCCTTGCCCTCGGTGCCGCTGGGCCCTCCAACCACAAGCAGGCGGGCATCCTCGCGACCCAGACACGCCAGTGTCTCCACCGCAACCAGAGGCCGTTTCAGCGGCTGAATCCGGCCGACAAAGAGCAACACCGGACCTTGGCCCAATCCGAGGGCGGTGCGGGCGCCATCGCGATCTCCGGGGGAGAACAGCGCGTGCTCCACTCCCGGCGCGGCTAGCTCAATCCGTTCGGGCGGGGCGTGGTAGAACTCTCGAAGTTGCTGGGCTTCTGGCTCACAGGAGGCAATCACCGCATCGGCACAGCCGATCACCTCGGTCTCGGCCTGGGCCCGGAGCTCCGACTCGGGATCGCCAGTGGCCGCCTTTACCCGGGCCAGCGTGTGGAAGGTCACGGCCAGCGGTACTTCCACCGCGTGCTTGACCCGGTGACCGGCCACCCCCGAAAGCCAGTAGTTGGCGTGAATCACATCGGGGCGCCGGTGTCGCCGGAAGTCAGCCAGCACACCATCGGCGAACTCTTCGGTCACCCCGGGGAGGTCTTCCTTGTTCGATTCGACGGGCCCAGCGTTGATGTGGACTACAGTCACGCCCGGTTCGATGTCCACCTCATCGGGCAGCCCTTCCTGGGCTCGCCGCACATACACCCGGCACTCGCTGCCGGAGTGGGCCAAGGCCGCGGCCATCTCCCGCACATACACGTTCATGCCGCCGCTGTCGCCCACGCCGGGCTGGGTTAGCGGCGACGTGTGCAGAGACAAGATCGCCACGTTCTGGGTCATGACCCCAATCCCCGAATCATGACGAGGTTGCCCCGCGAACAAAGAACTGGCATGGCCAATTGAGGCTACCCCCCGGACACTGGGGGCAGCACAGCCACCTCATCGCCGTCGGCGACCGGCTCAGATCCGGTAACCGGCTCGCCGTTGAGCCACACCCGGCAAATCTGAAGCTGTTCGGCAAAGGCCGCGCCATAGCGATCCACCGCAGTGGCCAGTACTTGGTCGACAGTGGCACCGGGGACTTCGTCTCGTCCGGTGCCCGCCGCCTCCCTGACGTGTGCGAACAGGCGCAGCGTGGCCATGGGCAGAATTGTACGGGAATACTCAGCCACTGCCGCAGTCTGAAAAGCCCCGCCCATTACCGTGACAGCCGTGGCTCGTCTCCTTCTGATCCGACACGGGCAGTCGGAATGGAACGCGGCTCGGCGCTGGCAAGGTCAGGCCGACCCCCCGTTATCGGAGTTGGGACGCCGGCAGGCGGCCGAAGCCGCGGCCCGGCTCGAGCCGGTTGACGTGGTGGCCACGTCTACCCTCCAACGATCCCGGGTGAGCGCGGAGATCATTGCCGAAGCGCTGGGCTGCGACCCGCCGATCCCGGTTCCCGAGCTGATCGAGCGGGATGTGAGGGAGTTCTCCGGATTGACCCGGGCGCAGATCGAGGAGCGGTACCCCGGATTCCTGGAAGACGGCCGCCGCCCATCGGGCTGGGAGGACGATGCCGCCCTGTTGGACCGGGTGCTGGCCGGGCTCAACCGATTGGCTGGCCTCGTCGGCGACCAGTCTGCGCTGGTGGTCACCCACGGCGGGGTGATCCACACCCTGGAACACCACCTGGGCTGCCCGCCCGACCGGGTCGCCAACATGAGCGGCCGGTGGGTGACGATAACCGATGGCCGGATGGTTCCCGGCGAGCGAGTCCACCCCCTAGAGGGGGCTTGTCAGTCTCCGTAGTTTGGGCGGAAACCATACCGTCAGGGTAGCCGCTTGCTGTAATGCGCGAACCCCCAGCATGTCGGCGGCGGCAAGCTCTGCTAGTGGATGCCCAGACTCCCCGCCGGCGACGACCTCGCCACCCAGTTCGAGGCTTTCCTCCGAGACCCTTGGAAATAGCGGCTTTCAGTATGTTTCAGTGCTTTATAAGTAGAACAGCGCCGAATCATATGATCCGACGCTGTTCCAAAGAGATCGGTAGGATCTCCATTGGTGGGGCTGGCATGGCGCACGGACGGCCTCCAAAGCTGACTCCGTGGGGGTTCGAGTCCCCCCAGCTCCACCGCCCACTATAGCCCAGCGATGCTATATCGCGGTTAGGCGGGCTAGGAGTTGCGGCGCTGACGGGCGGCGGCGAGCGTCGCCGACACCGGCACCCTGACAACCCAGCGTGCTCGCTTTCAAAAGCGGAGGCTCAACCACTTCCCGACGCGGAAAGCCAAGTAGCCAGCGGCAAAGCTGCCACCGATACTGCCGAAGGCCAC
>JAJEDQ010000247.1 GCA_022821445.1 Acidimicrobiia bacterium
CCCGCCCAGTCGCGACACCAGCAGAAAGTCGTTCTGGTTGCGCCACCGCTCATCGAACCCATCAGCGGCCAGCACCAGCAGGGTGTCGCCGGTGCGCAGCCGCACCTGGCCGAACTTGGCCTCCACCGGCGCGCCGGAGCGATGGATGCCCACCACCGCAGCCTGGTAGCGGCCCCGGAAACCGGCCTCGGCCAGCGTCCGCCCGGTGAGCGGAGACGCCGCCCCCACTACTGCCTCAAAAAACGTGTGGTCGTCGGAGTCCACCGCCTCCAGGTGGGGATCCTCGGCCGAAACCAGCCCGGACATCGCCTGGAGGTCCACAACCAGGTCCACCCGACCGGCGAAGGTAAGCCGGTCGCCGCCCCGGAGCACGAACGTGGGAGCCACCGGGGCGATCACCGTGCCCTGCCTTTCCACCTCCACCAAGAACACTCCTTGGAGATGGCGCAGTCCCCCAGCCTCCACCGACTGCCCGTCGAACGCCCCTTGGGCAACCACCTCCATCGAAACCAAATAGGAACGGCCCTCGCCCGCCGCCTCGGGATCCCGCCGTTCGGGCAACAGCCAGGGGGCAGCAACAACAATGAGAACGAGTCCGGCGCCGGCCAGCGGCAGGCCGAATCGGGCCAGCTCGAACATCTCCAGTTCTTCGTAGCCCGCCGACTGCAACAGGCCGCCCAGCACCAGGTTGGTGCTGGTGCCGATAGCGGTGATCGCCCCGCCCAAAATGGTGGCGTACGACAAAGGAATCAGGAACCGGGAGGCGGCCCGGCCATAGCGCTCTGACCATCCCCGCACCGCGGGCACCAGCATGGCCACGATGGGAGTGTTGGCCAAGAACGCCGATGCCGCACTGGCCGGGATCAGCAGCCGGATGAGCGATACCCGGGTTCGCGACCCGCGGTCCAGCATTCGAGCCACCAACGGCTGCAAGGCGTTGGTCTTGGTAACTGCGCCGGCCACCACATACAGCGCCCCGATGGTGATGGGAGCGGGGTTGGCGAACCCGCGGAAGGCCTGGTCGGCGTCAATCACCCGCAACAAGAACAAGCCACCGGTGGCACCCAGCACTCCAGCGGCAGGCGAAAGCCGGTTGCTGATGAGCCCCGCGCCCATCACCGCCAACACCGCGATCGTGAGCACCGCGTCACCATCCATCCTGAGTGATGCTATGAGCAGAAACCCGGGATTCCCGCCTGCTTTGCGGCCGATTGGCGGCTTGATGGCTTAAACACGGCCATCCTGCGATATGAAATACCTCCGTGGCTTCTAACTTGATCCAACCCCATGGAGGCGAGCTGACCGATCTGATGGTCGACAACGCCACCGCCGAGGAACTCAAGGCGGAATCGCGCGACCTTCCGTCGTTCACCCTCCAGCCCCGCCACCTGTGCGACTTGGAGCTGCTGCTGAACGGTGGCTTCTCGCCTCTGCGGGGCTTCATGGGCCAAGCCGACTACGAGCAGGTGTGCTCCGACATGCGGCTGGCCGACGGCACGCTTTGGCCCATGCCCATCACCCTGGACGCAGACGGCGACACCGCTGAGGCTGCTCAGGCGGCCGGCCGGCTGGCGCTGCGGGACATAGAGGGGGTCATGCTGGCCGTGCTCACCGTGGGCGACGTGTGGCAACCCGATACCGCAGCTGAGGCCGAGTCGGTATTCGACAGCTTGGACCCCGACCACCCCGGCGTGGGCCACCTGCTTCACAACACCGCTCGGTTCTACATGGGCGGATCGGTACAGGGCCTGCAACTCCCGGTCCACTACGACTTCACCGAGCTGCGGCGCACCCCGGCCCAGCTGCGGGCGGAATTCGACGCGGCGGGCTGGAGCCGGGTGGTGGCCTTCCAAACCCGCAACCCGATGCACCGGGCCCACGTGGAGCTAACCCGAAGGGCGGCGGTGGAGGCCGAGGCCAACCTGCTGATCCACCCGGTGGTGGGCATGACCAAGCCCGGCGATGTGGACCACTACACCCGGGGCCGGGTGTACCAGCACATCATCAGGCGCTACCCGGAGAACTCGGCCATGCTGGCCATGCTGCCGCTGGCCATGCGCATGGGCGGACCCCGGGAGGCGGTGTGGCACGCCATCATCCGCAAGAACCACGGCGTGTCCCACTTCATCGTGGGCCGAGACCACGCCGGGCCGGGCTCCGACGCCTCCGGCAACCCCTTCTACGGCCCCTACGACGCCCAAGACATGTTGCAGGACTACACCGCCGAGCTGGGCGTGACCATGGTGCCGTTCAAGATGATGGTGTACGTCCCCGACAGCGACAGCTACCACCCGGTAGACGAGGTGGATGAGGGCACGGCCACGCTCAGCATCAGCGGTACCGAGCTGCGGGACCGCCTGGCATCGGGCGACGACATCCCCGAGTGGTTCAGCTACCCCGAGGTGGTGTCCGAGCTGCGCCGCACCCATCCCCAGAAGTCCAAGCAGGGCTTCACCGTGTTCTTCACCGGGCTCAGCGGCTCGGGCAAATCCACCATCGCCAACGCGCTCATGTCCAAGCTGCTGGAGCGGGGCGGCCGGCCGGTGACCCTGCTGGACGGCGATGTGGTGCGCACCAACCTGTCTTCTGAGCTGGGGTTCTCCAAGGAGCACCGCGACATCAACATCACCCGCATCGGCTATGTGGCCTCAGAGATCACCAAGCACGGAGGCATCGCAATCTGCGCGCCGATCGCCCCCTATGCCGGACCCCGTTACAAGAACCGGGAGGCCATCTCGGCCAACGGCGGCTACGTACTGGTGTATGTGTCCACCCCGCTGGAAGTGTGCGAGGAGCGGGATCGCAAGGGGCTGTACGCCAAGGCCCGGGCCGGGATCATCAAGGAGTTCACCGGCATCTCCGATCCCTACGAGGAGCCGGCTGACGCCGATGTCGTTCTGCCCACCGTGGACCAGACGCCCGATGAAGCAGCCCAGGTCATCATCGACCACCTGGTGGCCGAGGGGTATCTGGAATAGATCGGCCACACAAGTGTCGCGGGCCGATGATCTACAACGAATTGCCGACGCGCTGGCCGCGGCCGACGAAGTGCTCAAGCGTTTCACCCCCGGGGAAATCGACTCGGAGCTAAAAGACGGGGGCGACCCGCTGACCGCAGCCGATACCGCGGTCAACGAAGCGCTGGCCGCGGCACTGCGAGGCGGTGACGAGGGCTGGCTTTCGGAGGAGACCACCGACGCCTCCGGCCGGCTGGACCGGCGCAGGGTTTGGGTGGTGGATCCCATCGACGGCACCCGCGAGTTCATCGACGGCATCCCCGAGTGGTGCGTCTCGGTAGGGCTGGTAGAAGACGGTGTGCCGGTGGCCGGCGGTGTTTTGAGCCCGCCCAATGGGCACCTGATCATCGGGTCGAACGAGACCGGGGTGGAGTGCAACGGCCAGCCCGCGGGCACGACGGGCACCACCGATATCCGGGGTGCGCTGGTGCTGGCATCGCGCAGCGAGATGAAGCGGGGCGAGTGGGAGCGCTTTTTCTCCACCCCGATCGCGGTGCGCAATATGGGCTCGGTGGCCTACAAGCTCAGCCTGGTGGGCGCCGGACTGGCCGACGCCACCTGGACGCTGGTCCCCAAGAATGAGTGGGACGTGGCCGGCGGGGCCGCGCTGGTGAGAGCCGGCGGCGGTCAGGTGTTCGGGACCGACGGTACCGACGTGGTGTTCAACCGCTCCGACCCGCTGATGGATGGCTTCATCGCGGTCGCCCCCGGCCTTCGCAACCACGTCATGGAATTGCTCGACATCTCTCCCCAACCGTGAACGACCATCAACTGGCTGCTTGGCTGGCTTCGGAAGCGGGCAAGCTCCTGGTCGATTTGCGAGAAGAGCTGAGCGGCCAGCGGCTGGCCCCGTTCGCCGTCGGATCCCGAGGTGACGCCGCCGCCCACGATTTCATCGCCAATGCCCTCCACCAGCACCGCCCCGACGACATGTTGCTGTCCGAGGAGTCGATGGACGACCGCCGTCGGCTCGAGCACAACCGGGTGTGGATCGTGGACCCACTCGACGGCACTCGGGAGTTCTCCATCCCCGGCCGGACCGACTGGGCTGTCCACGTGGCCCTGGTTGCCGACGACGTACCCCTGGCCGCCGCGGTAGCCCTCCCCGCGCAGGGCATCACCCTGGCCACCGAGCCGAGCTCTCCTACCCCGGCGGCAGCCAACCCTCCCCGAGTCATCACCAGCAGGAGCCGGCCCGGTCGACTGGCCCGCCACATCGCCGACAACCTCGGGGCCACCATCATCCAGTTGGGCTCGGCCGGGGCCAAGGCCGCGGCGGTGATCCGCGGCGAAGCCGAGGTGTACGCCCATGCCTCCGGGCTGCACGAGTGGGACCTGTGCGCGCCTGCCGCGGTGGCCGCGGCCGCGGGGCTGCACGTCTCCCACCTAAACGGCGCCGAGCTGCGGTTCAACCAATCCGACACCTACGTATCTGATTTCGTGATCTGCCACCCGAGTCTCGCCGCGGCCGTGATCGCCCGGTGACGCTCGCTGTCTTCTGCCCATAGATTGGGAGCCGCAGTGAGACTGGTGATCGCACGATGTTCGGTGGACTACGACGGCCGATTGGCCGCGCGCCTGCCCGAGGCAGTGCGGCTCATCATGATCAAGGCCGACGGCTGTGTGGCCATCCACGCTGACGGCGGCGCCTACAAGCCGCTTAACTGGATGAACGCCCCCAACCGACTGTCGGAGGAAGACGGCGTTTGGACGGTGGTGAACCCGGCCGGCGAGAAGCTGACCATCACCATCCACGAGCTGATCTCCGACACCGACCACGAATTGGGCCACGACCCCGGGCTCGACAAAGACGGCGTGGAGGCCCACCTCCAAGAGCTGCTGGCCGCATCCCCCGAGATGCTGGGAGAAGGCCTCCGGCTGGTGCGGCGGGAATATCCCACCGACATCGGCCCGGTGGACTTGCTGTGCCGAGATGACAACGGGAACGCCATTGCCGTAGAGATCAAACGGCGCGGGGAGATCGCCGGAGTCGAACAGCTCACCCGCTATCTCCAGTTCTTGAACCAAGATCCGGCGCTGGCCCCGGTTCGGGGCGTGCTCGCTGCACAGGTCGTCCGCCCCCAGGCCCGGGCTCTGGGCGCCGACCGGGGCATCGAGTGCGTGGAAATCGACTACGACCTGCTCCGGGGCATCGAGCCCGACCAGGCCAAGCTGTTCTGAGGCCGCCCATGGCCGCTCTCAGGCCCGCCCCTGATCGGAATGTCAATCCCACTACGATCCCGTAATCCCCATGGATCGCCATCCACCCCTCCGCCTGCGCCGACCTCCCCGTCCTCCCTGGGTCTGGGCCCTCATGTTCGCCCCGGTGGTGCTGCTGGTCATCTGGCTGGTGTCTTGGCTGGTGGACTCGTCCAGCAACGACGACAAAACGCCCCGGGGGCTGAAAATCGAGAGTCCAATCCTGTCCGACGTCAGCATCGACATCGGCTTGCTGGGCCAGCAGGACGTGACCGAAGTGGTTGTGGAGCTGGCCGAGCGATTCCAGCAGACCCCGGTGGAGATCGTCACCCCCAGCCGGGTCGTCTCTTTCACCGCCGAGGAGATCGGTCTGGAAGTCGACGTGGAAGGCACGGTGGCGGCGATCATGAAGCTGGACAGCGGAACCAGCAACCCTGTCGGATGGACCGCCTCGTTCTTTGAGACCTCCCGATCAGAGCTGCTTCTCACCCTGTCGGCAGATGCCCTCCAGATTGCCAACCTGGAAGCCGACCTGCGGAAAGAGCCGGTAAACCCCACCATCACCTACGAAAACGGGACCTTCCTGGCGGTCCCGGGCATTGCCGGCGAAATCGTCGATCTGAATCCGTCGCTCCCCCTCTTGCTCGAGGCCGCACACCGTGGCGATGACCCCTTGCGAGCTGAGCCCGATGCCCGCCTGATCCCTCCCGAGTTCGACGACGACCCGGTGACCATTGCCGCCGACTGGATCAACCGACGCACTTCCCAGGGGATCTTGGTGACGGTCCAGGAAGTCACCAAGCGAGTGCAGCCGGCCCAGCTTCGATCATGGCTGACCCTCCAAAACAATGGCGACCAGTGGGCCTACGACATCAACCGGCAGCGAGTGGAGGACGACCTGGCCGAGCTCTTCGTGGAGGTGGCCACAGTGGCCTCAGAGCCAGTGCTCACGATAATCGACGATGTTCCGGTGCTGGTCAGCGAGGTTCCTGCTCTCATCTGCTGTGAGGAGAACTCGGCCCGCACCGTGTTGCTGTCCCTCGATACGGGCCAGCCCGCCGTGGAGTTGGAGTTGCGGGAATCGAGCAAGATCAACGACCAGAGCTGGCTGATCGAGCGGGGCATCGTGGAGCTGACCGGCCGGTTCACCACGTACTACACGCCGGGCCAAGATCGGGTCTCCAACATCCACCGCATCGCCGACCTGATCCAGGGGGCGGTGGTCTATCCGGGCGAGACGTTCTCGGTCAACGACTACGTGGGCGAACGCACCGAGGAGAAGGGGTTCGTGGACGCCGGCGTGATCTACGACGGGATTTACACCACAGATGTGGGCGGGGGCATCTCCCAGTTCATCACCACCTTGTTCACCGCCACCTTCAACGCCGGGATGGAGTTTCCCGAGTATCAGGCGCACAGCATCGACATCCGGCGCTATCGAGAAGGGGTTGACGCCACCATCTCCTGGCCCAAGCCCGACTTCAAGTTCTACAACCCCCACCCCTACGCCGTGCTGCTGTGGCCCACCACCACCGCCGGCAGCGTCACCGTCAGCGTGTACTCCACTGCGTATGCCGAGGTGGAGTGGACAGCCCGGTATGACACGCCGCGTAGGTTCTGCACGGTGCGGACCACCGAGCGCAGCCGCTCCTATGCCGACGGCACCGTGCTGCGCGACTCGGTGACCGCGCTGTACCAGCCCCGAGAGGGCATCAACTGCGGCGGGACTTGCACCTCCTCGGTGCTGCCGCTGGACGCCGACGGCGACGGGGTAGCGGAGCTGGACGACCGGGGTCTGCCCGTGGCTTGCATCCTTCCCCGGAATTGCATCGGGGACCGCGCGCCGGTGGATGCCAACGAAGACCTCAGGCCTGATCTCTGTTCCATTCCACCGGCCACAGAAGAGGAGGGCGAGCCCGGAGAGGCCGACGCACAAGAACCGGCAACCGAGGATGCCCCCGCCCAAGACCCCGATGCACCGCCGGATCAGCGCCAGGCATTGGACCCAGAGCAGGCGCCCGAGCAGAGCACATGACCGGTGGTTACACAGGACAGGATCAGAGCACATGATCCATTTGAGCCGATGAACGATGTCTGGGACGCGGCGATCATCGGGGCCGGACCGTCGGGCTGCGCCGCGGCCATCACCCTGGCCCGGGCCGGCCAGCGGGTGGTGATGGTGGACCGGGCCCGCTTCCCCCGCCCCAAGGCCTGCGGCGACGGCCTCACCGCCGGGGCGTTGCGGCTCCTGGAGGGCTTGGGACTGGACCCAACCCCGATCTCGTCGTGGATGCCGGTGGAAGACGTCTGCATCCGATCGCCCTCAGGCCGCACCGTCGAGTTCCCGTTGCCGCGCAAGGGCGGCCAATTCGCAGCAGTCGTCCCCCGGGAGGAATTGGACAACGCGCTGGTGGAGCAGGCCAAGGGCGAGGGCGCCGTGCTGATGGAGGGCGCCGCCTGCCAGGGGGTCTCCGAGTATGACGGCCAAGTGGCGCTGGAGGTGGAGGACCACGGAACAGTGACGGCCCGATTCGCCATCGCCGCCGACGGGATGTGGTCGCCCACCCGCAAGTACCTGGACTTGGCCGCCGACGGCTACCGGGGGGATTGGCACGCGTTTCGCCAGTACTGGTCGGGAGTGGCCACTCCGGCCAGCCGGGCCTGGTGGGTGTGGTTCGAAGAGGAGATTCTGCCCGGCTATGTCTGGTTGTTTCCCCTTCCCGACGGCCGGGCCAACGTGGGATTCGGCGTGCGCCGCGGCGGGCCGGTGGCGGTGGGCGACATGGGCAAGCTGTGGCGGGAGTTGCTGGAACGGGACCACATCCGAGCCGTTCTGGGCCATAGCGCTCAGCCGGAGACAACCCACCGGGCCTGGCCCATTCCCGCCCGCATCGACAAGATCCCGCTGACCGCCCGGCGAACCATGTTCACCGGCGACGCTGCGGCGGCAACCGACCCGATGAGCGGCGAGGGCATCGCCCAGGCCTTGCTCACCGGCATCGGCGCAGCCAACTCCGTGCTAGCGGGCGGCGGTGAAGCCGCCCAGGTTATGGCCGCCTACCGCCGATTCGTTCGCCGAGAGCTGTTCGCCGACCACCGCATGGCCCGTCGCCTCGGACGGGTCTTGGCCACCCGCCCCGGTGCCCGGGGGGCCGTGCGCATCGCCGGCCTCACCCCCTGGACCCGGCGAAACTTCGCCCGCTGGCTCTTCGAGGACTACCCCCGGTCCATCATCACCACCCCCCGCCGCTGGTTCCGCAAACCCCTCACCACCCCCGGCGCTTACCGCTGAGGGCGTCAACCGCCGTAACCTTCCAACCATGGCATTGAGTTTTGACAACCGGGTGGCGATCGTCACGGGGGCTGGGGGCGGGCTGGGGCGCCTGTATGCCCTGGAGTTGGCCCGGCGAGGGGCCCGACTGGTGGTGAACGACTTGGGCGGGGCGGCCGACGGCACCGGGGCCAACGAAGGTCCGGCCCAGTTGGTGGCCAACGAGATCAACGACAGCGGCGGCGAAGCGATAGCCGACACCAACTCGGTGGCCACCACCGAGGGCGGGGCGGCCATCACCGCCACCGCGGTGGAGGCGTTCGGGCGGGTGGACGTGGTTGTCAACAACGCCGGAATCCTGCGGGACAAGACCTTCCACAAGCTGGAAGACGATCAGCTCCACCCGGTGCTCGCCGTCCACCTCCGGGGTGCGTTCAACGTGACCCGGCCAGCCTTCGTCCAGATGCGCGAGCAGGGCTATGGCCGCATCGTGTGCGCCACCTCCAACGCAGGCGTACTGGGCAACTTCGGCCAGTCCAACTACAGCGCGGCCAAGATGGGATTGGTGGGGCTCACCAACACGCTGGCCCTGGAGGGAGCCAAGTACAACATCAAGGCCAACTGCATCGCCCCGGTGGCCACCACCCGCATGACCGAGGCCATCTTCGGCGAGGATATAAAGGAGGCCATGAACCCCGAGCACGTCACCCCGGTGGTGTGCTTTTTGGCCCACGAGGACTGCCCGGTGTCGGGCGAGGTGTACTCCGCGGCCGGCGGCACCGTGGCCCGATTCTTCATTGGCCGGACCCCCGGCTATTACAACCCCGACCTCACGGTGGAAGACGTGGCCGAGAACTTCGACCAGATCCGCGATGAAACCGGCTACAAGGTTCTGAACGACGCCAACCACGAGGTGGGCGTGGCCTACAAGACGATACGGGCAGCACGCGAATGACCGCTGACGAGGCCGAGCGCCCCGAGGAAGCTCCCGAAGCGGTCGACTCGCTGGAGGACCTCGAAGACGAGGACCTCGACGATGTGGCGTTCTTCGGCGAAGCGCTCGACCACGAGGCGCTTGACGGCGGGGCGTTCGAGGAGGATGACCCGGTGGGCACCTCGCCGGCCGTCGAGGCTTTCGACGAGGCCGTCGAGCAGGTCTTCGCCCGCTTGCGGGGCAACCCGGTGGCCGACCGGATGTTCTACACCGCGTCGGAACTGGGCAACTTCAGCATCCTGTGGCACGCCCTGGCCTGGGCGGGAGCGACGTCGAAGCGGGGCCGTCGCCGGGCCTTGCGGGTATCGGTGGCTCTGGCGGTGGAGTCGGCGCTGGTCAACGGGCCGATCAAATCGGCCTTCAACCGCTCTCGCCCATTGGCTGAGCACGACCACCCCCACCGTTTGCGCCAGCCGCTTACCAGCAGCTTCCCCAGCGGCCACGCCAGCGCCGCGGTGGTTGCCGCCGCGCTGTTGGTGGAGTCGCGGCGCCGCCGCTGGCCCATTTGGGCAGTTGCCTCGGTGGTGGCGGCCAGCAGAGTCCACGTGCGCATCCATCACGCCTCCGACGTGGTGGTGGGCGCTCTTGTGGGAGCAGTGATCGCCAGGCTGTTCAAGAAGATCTGGCCCCTCCGCTAGAGGACAAGAAGAACATGGCCGATCGAGCCACCGTCGGCGTCTACGAGAACCGGGCTGGCGAATGGCTGGCCCAGCGCCAGCCAAAATCCACCGCCGGGGTCGAGGCGTTCGCCGCTCTCGACCGGCCCGAGGGAGTCACCGCCGATTTGGGCTGTGGCCCCGGCTGGCAAACTGCCGCTCTGCCCGACCCCGCACTGGCCATCGACGCGGCCCGGTCGATGCTGGAGATGGTCCCCGACCACGCCCCCGATGCCCTGCGCTGCCGAGCCGACCTGGCCGCGCTGCCTCTGGCCCCTGGGTCGCTGGCCGGGGCGTGGGCGTCGCGCAGCTATGTCCACCTCGACCGGCGCCATGTGCCGTTGGCCTTGGCCGACCTGCACCGGGCGCTGGCCCCGGGCGCTCCGGTGGAGCTTCACATTTTCGAGGGGGATGCCGATTTCGAGCCGTTCTCCGACGACGACTTCCCCGGCCGACGCTTCTCCCAGTGGCCCCAAGACTGGATTGCACCCCTGATGGAGGGGGCCGGATTCACCCTTGATGCGTTGGAGCGACTGGACCGGCCCCCCAAGGTGGCCACCCTCATTGTGAAATGCCGTCGAACCCGCACGCTGCCCGACACCGTCGGGCCACAGATGCAGCTGCTGATCTGCGGCCTGAACCCCAGCGTGTACGCCGCCGATGCCGGCGCGGGGTTCGCCCGGCCCGGCAACCGGTTCTGGCCCTCGGCGCTCGCCGCGGGGCTGGTGAGCACCGACCGGGACCCCCGACGGGCGCTCACCGACCACGGAGTGGGCATGACCGATCTGGTGAAGCGGGCCACGCCCCGAGCCGAGGCGCTCACCGCCGAAGAGTACCGCCACGGCCTCAACCGGCTGGAGTGGCTGGTGGGCTGGCTCAAGCCCGCCGCGGTGTGCTTTGTGGGCCTAGCCGGCTGGCGGGCAGCGGTGAACCGAAAGGCCCAGGCCGGAGTGCAACCCCAGGAGTTGGCCGGTGTGCCGGTTTACGTGATGCCCTCAACCAGCGGGGCCGCCGCCGGGTATCAACTGCCCGACTATGTCAGCCACCTCCAGCAGGCTGCGGCGCTAGCGACCTGACTGCCTCCCAGGGGTCGATCCCGCCTAGGGGCATCACCATGAGCGACGAGGTAGTGGCGCCGTTGTCGAAGTAGCGGTCGATGTGCTTGCGGCACTCCTCGGGGGTGCCGTTCACGATGAGGTCGTCCACCACCTGCTCGGGGATGGCCTCCAGCGATCCGGCCCGGTCGCCGGCCGCCCACCGCTCCCAGTGCTCGGCCAACAGGTCGCCCCGGCCCAGCCACTGGTGGAAGGCCCGGTAGACCGGCACATTGAGATAGCCGGCCACCGCCCGCCGCCCTTGGGCGATCACCGTCTCCCGGTCGGGATTGGGGCACACGAAGATGCGGGCCACGATCTCTTTGTCGGACCCCTGGGCGTTGACGATCTCGCTCACCCGGGCGGTGTCTTCGGCCGACAGCCAGTTGATGATGGTCCCGTCGGCCTCCTTGCCGGCCAGCGCCAGCATCTGGGACCGCAGCGCCGCCACCAGGATGGGAGGCGGCTCGGGGGGAACCAACCCCAGCCGAAACCCCTGCACCGAGAAGGTCTCGTAGTCGGCGCTCACCTTCTCGCCAGCCAGAGCGGGCTTGAGGAAGCGCACCAGGTCGCGTACTCGCTGGTAGGGGGCTTCGAACGGGATGGAGTTCCACCGCTCCACGATCACGTCGGAGGAGCTGCCCAACCCCAGGAGGAAGCGCCCCGGTGCCAGCGACGCCAGCGTGGCCGCCGACTGGGCTACCAGCGCCGGACCCCGGGTGTAGGCGGGGACGATGGCAGTGCCCAGGCGCAGGGTCGGCGCCCATTGGGAGGCCAGCACCAGCGGGGTGAAGGCGTCGTGGGAGTTGGACTCCGACGACCATACGTCGGTGTAGCCCAGCTCGACCAACTCGGCCATCTGCGCGGCCTGCTGGTCGAGGGGTCCGAACAGGGGAACGGTCATCCCGTCACGTCGTGAATCCATACGGCAACCCTAGGACTTGTGGGTGAAGGTTCTGCCAACCTTGCTTGATAAAGTTCCCAGCCGTGAGCGAAGACGTCGAAGCAGGATCTATCGGAGCCACCGCGGGCAAATCCGACGTTTTGGACCCCAATTGGGTGGGGGACCAGATTCTCGACACGCTCGACCCGGTCTATTTCGCCCGAACCCTGGTCAATGCGGGCATGAAGGCGGCATCCAACCCAGTGGGAGTGGGCACGGCGCTGCTGAAGGCGGCCGCCGGAGCCCTGAAGGTGGGAGCGGCCACGATGGCCAAGGCGGCCAAGACCGCCGACCCCGAGGCCCCCTCACCCATCCAGCCCCAGCCCAAGGACCATCGCTGGACCTCCAAGGCGTGGCAGGACAACCCCTATTTCTTCGGCCTCCAGCAAACGTATCTGCTCACCAGGAACCTGGCCGACGACCTAATCGACGCCGCCAACCTCGAAGAGGCCGAACAACGCAAGGCCAAATTCGCCGCCTCGTTCGCCTTCGACACCCTCGCCCCCACCAACATGCTGCTCACCAACCCCGACGCCTTGGCCAAGGCGGCCGCCACCGGCGGGGCCAGCGTGGTGAAGGGCGCAGCCAACATGCTCCACGATCTGCGCCACAACGACGGGTGGCCCTCCAAGGTGGACGACTCGGGGTTCGAGCCGGGGCTGAACATGGCTTTGACTCCCGGCAAGGTGGTGTACCGCAGCGACCTGATCGAGGTGATGCAGTACGAGCCCCAGACCGAGCAGACCTACGAGATCCCCATGCTGTTCTGCCCGCCGTGGATCAACAAGTACTACATCATGGACTTGGCCCCGCAGAAGAGCCTGATCGAATGGGCGGTTCAGCAGGGCCACACCTGCTTCACCATCAGCTATCGCAACCCCGACGGGTCGATGCGCGACATCAGCTTTGAGGACTACCTCCGCCAGGGACCCCTCGACGCCCTGCGAGTGGTGCGGGAGATCACCGGCCAGGAGAAGGTGAACACCGTCAACGTGTGCCTGGGAGGCACCCTCAGCGCCATCGCCATGGCTCACGGCGCGGCCACCGGCGACCAGCCGATCCACACCGCCACGTTCCTGAACACCCTCACCGACTTCTCCGACCCCGGCGTGCTGGGCGCGTTCACCGACGAACCCACCGTGGCCGGACTTGAGCGCAAGATGGCCGACCAGGGCTACCTCGAGGCCAGCGAGATGGCCCGCACCTTCGACGCCATCCGAGCCAACGACCTGATCTTCCAGTACGTGGTGAACAACTGGCTGCTGGGCGAGGACCCCCCGGCCTTCGACCTGCTGGCCTGGAACAACGACAGCACCCGGATGCCGGCTCGCATGCACAGCAGCTACCTGCGCCGGTGCTATCTGGAGAACCAGTTCGCCAACGACGCCTTCGAGGTGGACGGCACCGTGCTGCACCCCGCCGGCGTGAAGCAGGACAGCTACGTGTTGTCGGCCATCGACGACCACATCGTGCCGTGGACCGCGGCCTATCGCACCGCCAACCTGCTGGGCGGCCAGAACCGTTTCGTTCTCAGCACGTCGGGCCACATCGCCGGCATCGTCAACCCGCCCAGCCCCAAGGCCCGCCACTGGACCAACGACCAGATCGCCGAGGCGCCCGAGCAGTGGCTGGAAGGCGCCGAACAACACCCGCACACATGGTGGGAAGACTGGGCCCAGTGGATCGGCCAGCGGGCTGGCAAGAAGGTGGATGCCCCCCAGCAGCTCGGCATCAAGGCCTACCCGCCGATGGAGGATGCGCCGGGCCTCTACGTGAAGATGCGCCCCGGCGACACCGTCTCGGCTTGATTCTCCGGCGCCTTGGATTCAGAAAAATATTCCCCCCGAATTGGCAATCAAGCCTTTGCTAAGTAAAGTAAGCAACATGACCGACGTCAAAGAAATCACTGAAGCCGTACAGGAACAGGTTCTGAGCGCCCTCAAGATGGGCCAGACCGCCATCGTCGAAGGTGTCCGCACCTGGACCGATACGGTCGGCAACATCACCCCGGACAGCCTGAAGCTCGATTCCGTGCCCGGCCTTGACTCCCTGCCCGATCCCAAGGATCTGATGACCGTCAGCTTCGGGTTCGCCCAGGAACTGCTCAACACCCAAAAGGAGTTCGCCCAAAACTTGTTGGCCGCAGCCAGCGCCAACGGTTCGGCTTCCGCCCAGCCAGTCGCCAAGAAGAGCTGAATCCCCCCTCAGCTCATTCCTGCAAACGGGGCCGGTCATTGACCGGCCCCGTTTTATTTTTCTATCGCTTGCGTACTATCCTAAACAGCCACGTAGGGGCCGCCGGACACGGCGGACGGGAGGGAAACCATGACTACGGGTGCCGACTCTGCCGGTGTGCAACCGCCTGAGGACTTCGAGTCTCCGCTGGAGCCGATCAACAAGGTCGGAGTGATCGGCGGCGGGATAATGGGATCGGGAATCGCTGAGGTTTGCGCCCGAGCCGGTTTGGACACTCTGGTGATCGAAGTGGACGACACCGCGGTCAGCATCGCCCGGAAGTCGATCGAGGACTCCCTGAACAAGGCGGTCTCCCGCAACAAAGTGCCGGCGGCGACTCGAGACCTGGCCTTGGACTCGCTCAGCTTCAGCACCGACATGGGCGACCTGGCCGACCGGGATATGGCGATCGAGGCGGTGATCGAATCGCTGGAGGAGAAGCTGTCGGTGTTTCGGGCCATGGACAAGGTGATGGCCCCAAACGCCATCTTGGCTACCAACACCTCCTCCATTCCCATCATCACCCTGGGTTCCATAACCAGCCGGTCCGACATGGTGCTGGGCATGCACTTCTTCAACCCGGCCCCGATACAGCCATTGGTGGAGTTGGTGCGCTCGCTGGGCACCTCCTTGGAGACCATCGACCGGGT
>JAJEDQ010000173.1 GCA_022821445.1 Acidimicrobiia bacterium
CAGCTCATGGGCGCCACCGGGGCCTACGCCGACTGGATCGGCTACGGGCCCACCATCCAGACGGTGGGGGGCATCAAGTACCTGTGGAACTTCACCGATGGCGACCCGCCGCCGGGGTCCAACGCCATTCACCCCGACCACTTGGCCGGACGGCTATGCGCCCTCGGCGCGCTGGTCGGCCTGTTGAGCCGAAATCGCCGGGGCGGCGACGGGGCGCAAGCCGAGATCAGCCAGGCCGAGGCATTGGTCAACACACTGGGCGATCTGTTCATGGCCGAGTCGCTCAGCCCCGGCTCGGTGCAGCCGGTGGGCAACGACTCCGACCAAGGCACCCCCTGGGGGGTGTTCCAATGCGCCGGTGAACAGCAGTGGAGCGTGGTGTGCGTGCGCCACGACGCCGACTGGGCCGCGCTGAAGCAGGCCATGGGCAACCCGGCCTGGGCCGATCACCCGGCCTACGGAACCGCTGAGGGTCGTTTGGCCGCCCGGGAAGCGGTCAACGCCGGGGTAGCCGAGTGGACCACCAACCTCTCACCGCTGGAGGTCCAGGAGGCGTGTCAGGCCGTCGGCGTCCCCGGCTCGGCCATGCTCACCGCCCTCGACCACATGACCGATCCCCAACTCACCCAGCGAGGCTTCCCGCTAGAGGTCTTCCAACCCGGCGCCGGCGACCTAGTCTTGGAAGGCCCCTGCTTCTACGGCAGCGAAATGCCCACACCCCCAGTCCACGCCGCTCCCCTACTCGGCGAGCACACCCGCCAGATCTGCACCGAAGAACTCAGCATGGACCCCGACGAAGTCGAACGCCTTGTCGAGATGGGTGCCCTAGAGGTCCCGCTACCCGAGTAGCTCAGGAGGTCGGAGCGGCCTGCTAATCGAACAGCACCTCAAGATCCGAGGGAGGGTAGCCAAAGCAGTCGAGAAACTCCCCAGTTCTCTTTCTAATGCTCACCGCACCCAAATTCATGTCAATAAAGTATCCCGATGAGGCAACTTCGTGGCTTCTCTCTGGCTTCGAGAGTGCCTGAGGAGTGCGGGCCACAAAGGGATGCTTCCTCCCCTTGAGGTCTAGCAGCTTGTCAAAGTCGCCCCCGTGCTGCTCATACAGCTTCTCCGCAACGGTGCGCAAGATATCGGCGTGCGATGCCACTGAGTGCCGACTGCCCCAAAGCACGATGGCCACAGGCCTGACCGTTGGCGAGGGGTCGACCGCTTGGGTGTCGCTTCGCTGCCAGACCGGGCTGCTCGGCTGCTCTGTCGCCGGAAATACGACGGGCGGCACAGGCTGATTGCTCAGCACCGCGACAACCTGCTTATTGCTGGGGCGGATGCTCACCTTGTCGTATACCCGCCTGCTGATCAGATCTACCAACTCGCTGTCAGGCCCTTTGAGCATCCGGTCCCAGATCTTCGGCATTTCGGTTTTGAGCCGATCAGCCTCGTGGGTGGCTCTGAGAACTTTCTGCGCCAACCGATGCGACTCCCCACTGGACAGGTTGCTCTTGCCCAAGAAGCGATCAAGATCCTCGGCCAACTGCTCTAGCGGACCCTCATGGATTCGCAATACCGCGAACCGCCGCTTCTGTGGGTCCCCACCCTCTCGGGGGAGGTAAAGCCACCATTCCTCCCCGGTGGTCAGGGCGCAAATGTCAACCCCTTCATGGAAGGCATAGCCCAGCACCTGCTCGACATGGGCCGCCAGATCGGCCTGAGGCGCCTTGGCTTCCATTAAGGCGAGGACTCGATCCCTGCCCTTGAGGGCTATATCGACTCTTCCGCCCCTCTTCCCTCCCACCGCGTGCTCGAACAGCACTTGTTCTCCGTCGGAGGTATCCCACCCCAACGCGTGAAGGATCGGAGCAATCACCTGAAACTTGGCCGACTCCTCGTTGTTGGGACCAGGCGAGGAGCGGATTCGCTCCAAAGTCTCTTGCAAAGACATCGTGCCATGATAGACACGTCGCTTGATGACTACCTCTCTGTCCCGCCGATGATCAGACGGCCAGGACGGTCAACGGATACTCGTCCCAAGTCCGGCCGTCCAAATGGCGACCACCGGCTTTGGGCGAGCGACCACCCCACTGTTTGAAGAAGAAGGGGACTCCGGCCTCGACGCAGCGGTCGCGGAGATCGGTTACCCATTCGGGTGACATTCGCCGGGCGCCAGCGCCGCTTTCGCCGCCAGCAATCAGCCAGTCTATGCCGGTGAGGTCAAAAACTCCCAGCGCCCCAAGTAGCGGTTCGGCGCTGACGAAGCGGACATGAGCCGCGACCTCCTGCAAGTGCCTCACTCGGAACAGGTAGCGAGCAGATTCCACACTGACTCCTACCCATGCGTTGGATGGCCATTCCAGAGCATTGCTGAGTTGCACAAGCCGGTGTGAACGCTTGGTCAGCACTTGGTAGATGTGGTCTGGAGTGTCTCTCATGACTTCAAGCACATCCCTGATGAACTCCACTGGTACACCCTCATGGAAGAGATCACTCATGGAGTTGACAAAGATCATGCGGGGCTTTGTCCAAGTCGTAGGCAATGCCAGCGTCTCGGGGTGGCAGGTCAGTCCAAAGCCAGGTCCGCTGGTCCTCGGATCGCCATCGGCCTGGTACTTTGCCTGGCCCATCAATTTGAGCCGACCGGCCATCGTCAGGGCGTAGCAGTTGTCGCAACCCGGCGAGACCCGGTCGCAGCCGGTGGTGGGATTCCAAGTGGCATCGGTCCACTCGATGGCCGACTCAGCCATGGGAAACACGCGGGTATTTGCTTCGGCTCATGCGACCCCGACTATGGGACCAACTCAAAGGACTCGATGTGGTCAGGCTGAACTACCGCAAAATCCCGGCGGTTGAGCGTTGCAATGGTGGTCGCTTGCAGGCGTTCGGCTACTGCCATGATTGACGAATCGACAAAACCAAGGCGAAGATTCGCATATCTCCTGATCAGAGCCAGCACCCTCCGATAGTCCACAGAGATGAGATCGATAACCTCTATGCGCCCACTTGTGATCAGGGACACGAACTGTTCTTCGGCAATGGACCCAAGACGGCTTTCCAGCATCCATGCGGTCTCCGGGACGACCGGTGCAGCCACGTACAGGTCTTGGCGCTCGCGGAGCAAAGCAGAGCACTCATGATGCCGGTGCTCACTGCGGTCGGCGGCAGATACGAATACGCCAGTATCGACGAGAAGCACGAAGGCTCAGACGGTGGTGGCGTTCCTACCGGCCGCCATCTCAGATCGTTCGCGATGGATATCGAAAGGCTCCGCGATACCAGACTCTCCACAACCGATGAACGCGTCCAACGGGTCGCCTGCTGGCAGGCTGTCGGCCAGTTCTCCAATGAGCTCCTCAACGCTTATCCGACGACGCGAGGCTTCTTCTCGAAGCCGCGCAACTGCTTCCTCAGACAGGTCAAGGACCACGCTCATGCTCCTACTGTACCCAGCCCCTCATAGACTGGGGCGTCGATATTTGTCAGATGGTCTGGGCCGGTCAGCCGATGACGAGGCCTCCGTTGGGGGTGATGGTTTCGCCGGTGACGAAATCGCTCTCGTCGGAGGCCAGATACAACGCGGCGTAGGCGATGTCTTCGGGCTGGCCGATGCGGCCGGCGGGGGTGATCATCTTGAGGCCCTCGATCATTGCGGCGTCCACTCCGGCCACCATCGGGGTGTCGATCACGCCAGGGCACACCGCGTTGGCTCGGATGCCGTGGGGGGCGCAGAACCGGGCCATGGCCCGCATGAAGCCCAGGAGGCCGGCCTTGGCGGTGGCGTAGTGAATCGGCCCCCAACCGGCTAGCCCGGCGATGGACGACATGCAGACAACCGAGCCCTTGAGGTCGGTGTCGA
>JAJEDQ010000253.1 GCA_022821445.1 Acidimicrobiia bacterium
CAGGCCGCCGAGAGGCCCGCCGCCAGAAGCGCCTCCCCGTCGCTGTTGCCCTGAACCTGGACCCTGGTCTCGACCCACGTCTCCCTGTTGGTGCCAAGCACCGACAGTTCGTCGCCCTCCAGCTTGAGGCGCAGACACGCCATGGCAGCGGTTCCCGTGACACTGCTGGGATGTCCTAGTGCTGGCAACAGCGCTTCTTTGTCAATCTTGAACTTCACCGGGAGGACGCTGGCCGCGGGGCCTGAGCCTCCAGTGCGGCTTGCGCGGCGCTTTGTGGGATGACAGTGCTGCGGCTCTGTCATGGTCGGACGGGGTTGCCCCGCCAATCGTGATATAACTCTCTTGTACGCTATATCGCGCAAGAAAGTTATACTGTGGCATGGATTATGAGGGGCGGATCACCAGGATCACCGAGACGGAACGGCTCGGCCAGGCAGTCCGCGAGCTGCGCCGCAACCAGAACATGACTCAGGCTGAGCTTGCCGCTGCCGCAGGGGTGCCGCGCGGCCGCATCAGCGAGATCGAGTCGGCAGGCAGGGGCACCAGTGTCGCAACTGTGCTTGAAGTGCTCTCCGTCCTCGGCTACGAGGTGGACCTGTGCCCCGCGCCGCCTACAGGCGACCTTGCTGCCTACGCTGAATCGTTCGCAGGTCCGTGACATCTTCCGACGGCAGGCTCGCAGTGCTGCTGGGCGGCCGGCTCGCTGGCACCGTGAGGGCTGGACGGGAAGGTGCCTGCTGGTTCTCCTACGACCCCGACTACGCGGCTGACCGCGCTCCCATCCCGCTATCGCTGTCCATCCCAGTCGGAAGGGAGGAACGCGACATCGTCGACTGGATGGACGGGCTGCTCCCTGCCCGCATCGAGGCACGCGAGTTCTGGGCGACGCAGTACGGGGCAGCATCCGACAATCCGATGGACCTGCTGGCCACCCCGATTGGTTGGGACTGCGCCGGAGCCGTCCAATTCTGCGCCCGCGACAGCTTGAGCGAGATGGCATCTCGCACGCCAGGCATCGTCCCGTTGGCCGAGCACGAAGTGGAGAATCGCCTGGAACGGCTCCAGCGGGGCATGCCGCCGCCAAGCGCACAAGGACCGATGGCCCCATTCAGCCTCGCAGGCGCTCAGGCGAAGACCGTGCTGTGCAAGATGCCTAATGGGGGATGGGCCGCGCCCGAAGGAGGGATGCCGTCCACTCACATCTTGAAAGTGGCTCTACACGGCTACCCGGACACCGACCTCGTGGAACATGTCTGCATGACCGCCCTGCGGCGGGCGGGGATCGCCGCAGCCCGCACGGAGATCGTCACCGCAGGCAAACAGCGGGCCATAGCCGTCGAGCGGTACGACAGAAGCGTCGGGCCCGGCGGCGCTATTGGGCGCATCCACCAAGAAGACATCTGCCAGGCTCTCGGCTTCCCTTCCCGCTTCAAGTTCCAGCGCAACGGCGGGCCAGCGGCCTTCGACATAGCCGGGCTGCTCACCCGCGTCGGGACAGTGCGCGACGCGCAGCGCTTCTACGACGCTCTGGTCTGCAACTGGCTGCTGGCCGCAGATGACGCACACGCCAAGAACTACAGCCTCCTTCTCAGCGATGGCGGCAACGTGGCGCTCGCCCCCTTGTACGACGTGTGCTCGAAAGCGCCCTGGGTTCCGTCCGAGGTGGGAGAGGGCGGGATAACTCTCGCCATGCAGGTCGGCTCCGCATGGTCGGTGTCAGAAGCTGACATTCCCCGTCCGTGGCAGGAGTGCGCTGCCGAGATCGGGCTCGACCCCAGCGGGGCGCTGGAGCGGGCGGTCTACCTCTCCGGACGACTCCCCGAAGCGCTCGCAGAAACCCTTGACAGCCTGCCAGCCCAGTATTCGGCTAGTCCCCGCATAACCGCCTTAGCCGCGCTCGCCGAGCCTCGGCCCGCCTACGGGTGGGGGCGGCACTCGGGGTGGCAGCCCCCGCGTGCCGACGAGCCGCCCGCCGACACCACAAATCCCATATCCACAGCCGTCCGTGCGGTCGGCCCCCCTGCAGCCGGCGCTAGTCCAGAGCTTCCCGCAGGGCGGCAGCCCACCAGGTGCCCTCATATCGGACGGCGGACAAGACGGAGGTGCAACCGCCCTTTCGGGCACCGAGGCGCCCACGCATACGACAAGCGCTGAAGCCCAGCACCTTGAAAGGACTGTTTGGGCTAGGAGGGTGGAGGGCGTCACTACTTGAGATGTCAGGCATTGACCCAAAGTCGGCGGCCAGCGCGTCGGCGCGGTCGCTCTCGGTTGTGGGGTATCGGAACCAGGCAAGTGGACCGAGACGACCTCGCTCGAGATGACTTGACTCTCACACGTCAGATTGGCGAAGCCGCATATGAGCATCAGTTCCAGGCCATCCACGCCTCGTCGGCAACAGGGATCGATCAGGTGCTCGCCATCTTCACCGAGAACCTCGCCGGCGCGGTTCTCGATCCGACGTTGATCGGAGAATGGAAGGAACCCGGTCAACTCCCGATCTGATCTACTCGGCTCACCAATCACCGACGCCACACGTCTCAATCGCTTTTGACATTGACTCGTGCGCTTGCCGAGGGATACGAACGGGGCGGCACTGATCAAGGTGTGCTCCACCCCGGGTGAAGCCCAGGCTAGGCGGCCTCGGCGCCATGTCATCCGCTAGGGGTGGGGAGGGGGTCACCGTATTCGGGGGGGTCTTCGGGAGGGTTGCAGGAATCTTCGGCCAGGTCGTCAGGATGGTCGCCGAAGTCGAGGGTGCCCAGGGCGGCGCAGGCCAGTGCCAGTGCCGACTCGTACTGGGGATGGTCGGAGAAGGCCTCTTCCAGGGCACTCTGACGGGCGATGGCCTCGCGGCGGGTGTAGGGCAGCGAGCAGATGTCGGCCTCCCCGTCGCCGTTGACGTCGAACGGATAGGTGACCGGCCCGCCCAGGCTGCGGTTGGCGCAGAAGCTGGGGCCGTCGATGATCCCTGAGAAGAACACGTCGGCCTTGGTGGGGTCTACCGGCGCGGGCGGGGGCGACAGGGTGCGCTCGGGATCCTCGTACCGGGCGGCTAGGCCGCAGACGTCTTCGGCCAGATCATCCTCGGAGTCGCCCACGTCATCAGGGGCATTAGCGCAGGTGCCCTCGGTGGACTCGTCCACATTGGGAGTGTCGGGATCGTCCACCTCGCCGTGCAGGGCGTTCAAAAAGACGTCGGAGAACAAGCTGGCCAGGGCCTCCAAGGCGTTCTGGCGGGCCACGGTGGCCCGGCGGGTGTCGCGCAGCGAGCAGGTGTCATAAACGTTGTCGCCGTCGCTGTCGAACGGGTAGGTCTGCGGCCCGCCCAAACTGTGATTGGCGCAAAAGAAGGGGTGGGGAACCTGCGCCTGAGCACCAGGCTCGGGCAACGTCCAGGCCAATAGCCCACCGGCCAGCACGGCCAACACAGAGAGCGCCCTGAGCACCACCCCTGGGACTCTACCGCTAAGCAGCCTCAGCAGGGGGGTCGATGTCTAGCTTCTGCTCGATACGGGCCAGGCGCTCGCCGTGGGCCCTCAACTCGATGGTGAACTTGTCGGTGAGCTTGAGCTCCAGGGAGTGGATTTCGCCGGTCAGCCTCGTGACCAAGTTGTTGATGGCGCCGGTGAACTTGGTGTTGACGCGGAGTGGCCCGGCCGCTGGGGCCGGGCCACTCTCAAGTTATTGGCTCTTAGGAGCCAGATTGGTTAGTTGGTGGCAGGCGCCGGTAGAGCGGTACCCAGCTCCGGATCACGGGCTGCCGGGTTGCACTCATCCTTGGCCAGGTTGGCTTCGCTGTCACCGAAATCAGTGCTGCCCAGGGCGGTGCAAGCCGCTGCTAGTGCGGACCTGAACTGGGCATGAGCCCTGTACATTTCCAGAGCGGCCTGGCGGGCCACTGCCTCGCGGCGGGTGTAGGGCAGCGAGCAAGTGTCGGCAACACCGTCGCCATCGCTGTCGAAGGCGTAGGTGCGAGGACCACCAAGGCTGACATCGGTGCAGTAGTTCGGGCCGGTAATCACACCGGAGAAGAACACGTCTGCGGTTGCCGGATCGGGCGGAGCCGGCAGGCCAGCCACCTTGCCCCCATCGGAGCAAGCATCCGAGGCCAAGTCGGCTTCGGAGTCACCGAGCTTGTCCAAGCCAGGAATGGATTGGCAGGTACCGGTTACGGCTGCCTGGGTCTCATTGACATCAGCCGTGTCGGTGTCGTCGTTCACACCGTCTTGGCCGGTAACCAGGGCAGCAAAGCCGACCTGTGAGGTGCGGTCGTCACTCCCGCCGTCGTCATCGGTGCCGTTGTCACCAGTGTCGGTGCGGCTCAGGGTCGAGCCGATAGCAACCAGGGTCTCCAGAGCGTTCTGGGTGGCCACTGTCGCCCGGCGAGTGGTCCGCAGTGAGCAAACATCGGCCACGCCGTCGCCATCGCTGTCAAAGGCGTAGGTGCGAGGACCGCCCAAGCTCATGCCAGTGCAGAAGCTCGGGCTGGACACGTTGCCCGAGTAGAACCGGTTGCTGATCGTGACGGTCACGTCGTCGGAGTCCGCGAGGCTGGCAGCGTCGGTCACCGTCAGTGT
The DNA here is from genome assembly GCA_022821445.1 of Acidimicrobiia bacterium. Lineage (GTDB taxonomy): Bacteria > Actinomycetota > Acidimicrobiia > Acidimicrobiales > Bin134 > Poriferisocius. The sequence goes on from JAJEDQ010000253.1 coordinate 4,578, forward strand.
GAAGGTGATCTGCACGTTGCTGAGGCCGTCGGCAACCTTCGGCGCAGTGAAGTACGGATACCGGCCAGGTGCTCCGGAGAGAATGTCGCGAAGGGTTCCAACGTCGGTATCAGCATCGCCAGCTTGGTCAGCACTAGTCCAAGCTTCGTACCAGGCATTCAGGTCCTTGAGGGCCTGATCGCGGACTGACTTCAATACAGACGTCGCACCAGGATCAGTAGTGATGTTCTTGATGCTCCACACGTGGTTGGCATTCATGATGGCCTCGCCCTCGTCGGGGTCGGCGCTGCCCGCACCGTTCAGCCGGACGAAATCACCAGGCTCCACGATCTGATCAGCACCAGCATCGGCCACCGGAGCAGAGTTGAACCGATTGACGACGATCCTGACGAAGCTAGTTCCAGTTACCCCGTACTGGTCGAGTACAGACAGGAGGATCGTGAATGTCTCAGGGTCTCCGATGACACCCAGTTCGGGGACTGTGATGATGGCCATGTCGGGCGTGGGGGTTTCAATTTCCAAGACCGTGTTGCCCGCATCTTCATGCTTGTCGGGATCAATAGGCATGAAGTCTGCACCCACCTGGCGCCAGGCGTAGATCAACGTATTCGCAGGCTGATCGGGGTCAAACCCGACAGCACGGAGAACGATCATGCCAGTACGTTCGCCATCGGCATCTAGGTCACCACCTGCATCGCCATCTGGAGTTCCGCTTGCACCACCGTAAAAGGCTGCAATCGGGGGCGTTACGCCTGTGGGATCAAGATTCCGATTCAGGATCTCAGCCGTCGGGGCGGTGTTGCCAGCGACAACCTGGAGGTCAATCGACGCAGTGCCGGTGAGGCCGGTGCTGTCGGTGACTGCTACCGAGACGGAGATGACGGTACCGTCCTCAGCGTCCTTGTCGACCTTCACAACACGCTGAGTGTTGCTCTCGTTGACGGTGGCTGTGTTGGTGTCATCGTCTTGTCTTTCGCCACCAGTCCAGGTGTAGTCCATGATGGTGGTGTCGGTGTGGTCTTCAGCCGTGACTGAGGAGGGGTCGTCGCCGTCAGTAGCCGCAGCAGTGATGATCACCGTGCCACCAGGGTTGACGATGTACTTCGGGGTGTCGGAGGGGAAGTTCGACTTCTGCACTTTGGTCGCGTCTACGGGATCACCACCGTCGGAGGCGGTCAATTCCACCTCGGGGGTGGCGGGCTGATCGTGGATGACCAGCTTGACTACGGCGCCCCTTGAAGAAACACCGTCATTGTCGGTCACCGTCAGGGTGTAATAGACATAGAAGGGAGAGGCGCTTGCGCCGAGGTTAGCGAGCGTCTCGATGTCGCCACCGTCGTCGGCATCGGTGCTCAGCATGCGGCCCGAGCCACTATCTGGGATTCCATTGGCAACTGCCGCCGGATAGGTCAAGGTCCACGCCCAGCTAACGACCCGACCATTGGCGTCGGAGCTGCCCGAACCATCCAAGGTCAGCAACGCGCTTTCCATGATGTCCCACTCGTTGTCGGCGTTGCCGTCCTCGCCTGGCCCTGCGATTACGGCGTCGACGGAGTAGTGGTCGATGTCATCAGCGTCGCCGTCTTCCTCAAGGAGGTGGGCGGCAACGGCGATGTCGGCGGACGGACGCTGGTTGACCTCGAAGGTCAACGTGGTGCTGGCCGATGCCTTCGGGGTGTCATCGTCGGTCACCGTCAGCTTGAACTCAATCGATTGCCCGTAGCGAGCAGCCAATTCCGCGCTGGGAACGGTGAACGTGGGACTCGCGATGGCGTCATTGCTTAGGGGGAGCCACGAATACGCCTCGGTTACTACTTCCCACTTATATATGACTGTTCCGCCGTCGGGGTCGAAGCTGTTCGAACCATCAAGCGTCTGCGTAACCACACCAGTGCCCGCGTCCGTTACCGAGGTGCCTTCAACGGCAATCGCGATCGGTGGAGCAGGGTTTCCTTGCGCGTGAGTTGGGGAAGCCGCGATCAGCACGCTCGCCACCAACGCCAGCAGTGCCCCGAGCGCGAGCAGAGACCTGCGACGACCAGCAGCACTCCCGCCGCCGCCACTCCTGCGAAACCGCACCTTCGTGACCAGGGGAAATGCCGGCGAAGTCGATTTCCGGTGGCCCGGGCACAGCCCCGGCTAGAGGCCCTAGGCAACCGCACGCGAAACGGGCCGGCAGACGGCGGGCCTCTCAGTAGCCTGCTCGGCGGGATCGGCCAAAACCCCTGGTGGCACCGCCGGCCGCACCAGCGGGCCCATGGGCGCAGCGCCTGTCGACCGGGCTGTGCGGCCGCCGTCGCCGCCCCAGCCGAACGCCTTGGCCGACAAACGGCCGGCAACACGCCAACACACACCTCAACCGGGCTGAAAAGAGCGCTCGCCCATTGCAGGTGCTCGGTGGGATTGTGCGATGGAACCCGGAACAGCAACTCCTGATAGCGGCATGTACTGCGGCCTCTTCAGCGGTTGCGAAGCCCGCGTCGGGCAGGGCGATCCCCTGCCCTACGGCACCGGCTACGAGGCCAAGTAGCTCGTTGTGCACACCGTCGACGAGACCTGGATGCTCATTGCCGGCAGTGCTGCTAGGGGCGGGAGTCCAAGTCCGAAGGCCCGTATACGCGGATGGCCGCTCCCGTATCCTCGACGATGCGACCCCAGCTGTCTGCGAAATTCTTCAAATGGACGTTTACCCAAGCGCCGTTTCGGATCGCGACCACAAGCATTTCCGCAGGCATCAGCGGGATTCGCTGCGCCACCGACAGCCGAGCCGCGTCCGCGGTGTAGGGCCTAGGGTCCAAGACCCGCAACACGTTTGCGGGCGGGCTCAGGGCCGCATCCAAAGCACCTTCGAAAGCGGCCTTCGACAGACTCCCGGCGGTAGAGCTGTTCAGGAGGGCCCGCAGAAGGCGCGCGTGGGCCAGCCAGGTGATCGCCGGAACCTCGGCGCCCCAAGCGGGCATGGGCCGGCCCTCCAGCGCCCTCAAAGCCAGACGGTCGTCGACTATCTGCAAGACAACAGCGTCAGCGGCTACCGAGGCTCGACGTTTTCGTCTGTGTGGTAGCTGAACACCGGGTCGCCGGCGAACAGGCGATCGCACAACTCGTCGTACTCCTCGCCGATTCGGGCGAACACCTGGCGGGCGGACTCGTCGATCTGGCCTACAGGAGTCGGGACCTGCGACCCCGCTGAGCTGGGAACGACATAGAGCGCTACGCCTTTCACGCTCTCCACGTCGACCGATGCCGGCATCCGCCTGATCGAGATCTCCACCTCGCGGCCCTCGGAGTGGAACAACGCAGCGCTCCCCCGGCGCATCCAGCGCGCCAAAGGCAAAAAGCGCCGCCCCCTGGGGCCGATCCGGGCCATCCTCGCCATCTTGGTCTCCACGGGTTCCACCCTACCCCAAGAGCCGGATATCGCCAGACCGGGAATCACCAGGCAGGCGCGGGACAGAGCGCGGAAAGGCCCGGCCCCACCGGCAAGACCCGCCTAGCCTTCACCAAACACCACACCCGCTACACCGACATGGCCCGCACCGCCCGAACCCGCCAAGTGGGAAAATCACTTCCGATTTTCCCACATAGGAGGGTTTTTCCTTGATGACTCTGAAACCTCGGCTGGCCGCATACTGATAGACGTCGGTTATGGATTCAAGCAAGCGACCCTCGGGATGAAGCCGTGTCTAAATTCAAGTTCCATAAGATTGTCCTTGACGTTCCGATGACGTATAGCATGTCATAATCGCGACGTAATCATTTACAAAAGGACGACAATCATAGATGACCACCCTCACATCTCTCTTGGATCACCTCTGCGAAGGGGATGTGGTTGACACCGTCGATCTGGCCCGTGTTAGTGAGACCAACCCCCGAAGCGTGTCTCGATGGCGATCTCAGGAGACGACTCCCAGGCGGGAGTCCGAGGAACGCTTGCTTGAACTGCGGGCCGTCGTCGATCTGGTCCGCGCTGTGATGAGCGATGACGCAGCAAGATTCTGGCTGCGCTCGCCCAACCGCGATCTGGGCTATGAGAAGCCACTCGATCTCATAGCAGAAGGCGAATATCAACGGGTTGTCGACCTGCTGTTAGCGCTGGCGGAGGGCGTCACTACTTGAGATGTCAGGCATTGACCCAAAGGCGGTGGCCCGCGCGTCGGCGCGGTCGCTGTCAGTTGTGGGGTATCGGAACCAAGCAAAGGGCTTCAACAACCCCCTGAGCGGTGAGGGCGCGAGGCGATTTGGAGGACGCTACAACCCTCCTCAGAGTTTCCCTGTCATCTATCTCTGCACGACGGCTGAATGTGCGGCCGCTGAACTCGTCCGACAGGCAAGCCGACAGAGCTTGGCGCTAGAGGACCTTCTACCCCGTGAGGTTTGGCAGATCGAAGGCGAACTGGACAGGGTTCTCGACCTCTTGAACAACTCCACCCTCGACATGATCGGCGTCGGCCGAGACGACCTGATCCGAGATGACTTGACTCTCACACGTCAGATTGGCGAAGCCGCCTATGAGCATCAGTTCCAGGCCATCCACGCCCCATCGGCAACAGGGATCGATCAGGTGCTCGCAATCTTCACCGAGAACCTCGCCGGCGCGGTTCTCGATCCAACGTTGATCGGAGAATGGAAGGAACCCGGTCAACTCCCGATCTGATCTACTCGGCTCACCAATCACCGACGCCGCCCGCCGCCATCGAAACCCACGCCACCGCGCCGGACGCGGAAGCGCTGGCCCGCGTCGGGTCAGAGGTTTTAGCGGTTGAGGAGCTTCACCCCGAACGTGCTGGCGAAGTAGGCGATTGGGATTGGGTAGCCTTGGCCGTGGCCGAGTATGCCGAGCCAAACTGCTGCGACGAGAGTCCCCATCGCCAACGCAAAGGCGAGGAATCCCCCGTTTGGAAAAAGGCGCCGCTCACTTGCTGTTGGACTGGAGCCACGGCGGCTCGAAAAGGGCGTCATGTCCCTCTTTGAGGCCCCGTGCTACTTCGTTCGCAGCTCGGGCTACTGCTGACCCCACGTTCGGTGCCGCGAGAGGTTCCTCCTGGCTTCCAACGCCCCACCTTATTGTGGCCGTCACCGGCTCCGGGTCCTGACCGGCGGCCAGCACCAGCATCGTGTCGTGTGTTTCGATGAAATCAGCCATTGTCGTCTCCGTCGATGATTATGCCGTCAGGCGTGTTTGCGATGTATTTGTCCAGGTTCTCGTTTGGTGCGTCGATCAACTGTTTGACGAACAGCGGGGACATGTTGACCCGTTGCACGATGATCCCCGAGACGGGCTCGAGGTCGTAGTCGAGGCGGCAGAAGTCAATGGTGAACTCGTGTGGTGAGTGCTTGACCATGGCGAAGTTTGCCCAGATGCCGCCTCGCATCTCAGGGTCGCCCTGAATCTGGACATCAGACTGCTGAGGCTCTTGCGACATCAGAGCGACCGAAAATCAGCCACTTGGTAGCCTTCCCTTCTTGAAATCCCGATCATGTAATTAGATTTTTGAGCTTACATATGCAGGTGCCCCGCCACTGGGGCGGGGCTGGGCAAAATGCCGTTTTTGAATGTCGGGATCCTAAATGTACCGATCTGCAAACTGATTGCAATAGGCCGGATCAAACCCCCAGGGCTGTCCCCAGCCAAGGGGGAGTCGGACGTTAGGAGCAACCGCGGGCACCGCAACCGGCGCGGTTGGCGACGTTGGTCCCGCATTCCGGGTCGCGCCCGGGGCCGCTCGGCGCGGTGCCCCTGCCAGCGGCCGCTCACCGTGCTCGGAGCTCATCCGGCGTGCTCGGCCATCTGCCTGCCGGTCCCGTCGGGGTGCTCGGCGACGGCCCGGCCCATGTGGCCGGGCCACTCCGCGTCTGGGCTGTTATATGTGTTGGCCAAGGGTGGCCTTGACACGCGGGGCGGAACAAATGGAGGTCTGGCAGAGGTAGCCTGTGGCTATGGGCGGCCTGGCCGGTATTGACGCGCCGACTGCCCCAGAGGGTGGGCGAGGAGCAGTTAGGCAGATGTCTGGGAAGGCAGCCGAGCGCCGCTTCTCGGCCCGGTTGAGGTGTGTGTTGGCGTGTTGCCGGCCGCTTGTCGGCCAAGGCGTTCGGCTGGGGCGGCGACGGCGGCCGCACAGCCCGGTCGACAGGCGCTGCGCCCATGGGCCCGCTGGTGCGGCCGGCGGTGCCACCAGGGGTTTTGGCCGATCCCGCCGAGCAGGCTGCTGAGTTGCCCGCCGTCCGCCTGCTCTTTTCGCGTGCGGCTGTCTAGGGCCTCTAGCCGGGGCTGTGCCCGGGCTACCGGAAATCGACCTCGCCGGCATTTCCCCTGGTCACGAAGGTGCGGTTTCGCAGGACTGGCGGCGGCGGGAGTGCTGCTGGTCGTCGCAGGTCCCTGCTCGCGCTCGGGGCACTGCTGGCGTTGGTGGCGAGCGTGCTGTACTGGACTGCTCCCTCCCAGGCGCAACAGAGCAACAACGCTCCTGTGGCGATTCCTAGCGTCAGTCCCCGGTCCGCTGTATCTCTTCCAGCTCCAGCCACTGCGACCACTGTAAGTCTGATTTCGTCGAGCATTGACCCTGATGCCAACACCACTCTGACCTATAAGTGGGAGGTGGTGACCGAGTCTTATTCGTGGCTCAATATTGGAGGCAGTACAGGAGCCACGGGTACGCACGCTGCAGGCACTGCGACTGCGACTGGCGTTACGACTTTCATCGCACCGACTGCGGCCTTGGCTGCTCGCTATGGCAATTCCATTGAGTTCAGGCTCACAGTGACCGACGGTGGCACGCCGGATCTCTCAGACACCGCCACGGTGACCTTCAACATCAATCAGGGTCCCACTGCCGACATCGCGGTATCGGCGATGCTGGCCGATCCGGTGAACCCCGATGTGCCCAATTATGACGACAATGGCAACGGCGTCAAGGATGAGAACGCGGAGAAGTACCCGTTGGACGGGGTGATCGACGGTCCTGGCGAGAACGGCAACGCCGACAACGAGTGGGACATCGCCGAAGGCTCGCTGCTGGTCTTGGACGGCTCGGGCAGCTCCGACCCCAGCGGGACGATCACTGCCACCAATCACAGGTGGACCCGCCTTCACCCAGCCGCCGATATCACCGACAATGGCTTCGTTGTGGCGAATCTTCCTGGACCAGCGGCTGGAGATACTGCTGATGGGTTGAAGAAAATCAGCTCCGATACCTCCACACCCGACACTCCCGATGCCACGCCGACGGTCGGCCTACTCACAGATGGCGGTGCCACGCCCACAGGGCAGCTTGCTGACCCGGTATATGTGTATTACAGGTTGCGGGTGATCGACAGCGTCGGTTCTTTCAGTGACTCAGTAGTAAAGATTGTGATTCACGATCAGCCTAAAGATCCCGTGATCGATTCAATTGTCCCGGTTGCAAACACCGATGCCACCACAGGGGTTCCGGGATCAGCCATCAGCATGGAGGCGGTTCCTCCAGGCAGCGGCAAGTACGTCGTCGCTCCCGGATCGTCCATCACGCTGACTTTGACCCCCAGTATCGCCCGGTTTGATGCCAACTCCAGCAATGCTGCAGTGTGGGATCCCGACGGCGGTATCGTGACGGTCACCTGGGAGGGAG
>JAJEDQ010000144.1 GCA_022821445.1 Acidimicrobiia bacterium
CAACACCATCGCCGCCATGGTCCGGGCCGCGGAGCTGTGTCCCGAGGATTCGGTGGTGGAGATCGGCCCCGGATTGGGGTCGCTCACTCGGGCGCTGGCTGCCGAAGCGAATCAGGTGCTGGCTGTTGAGGCCGACCGCCACATGCTGGCGCCACTGGTCGAGGTGGTCGACGCCCCCAACGTGGAGATCGTCCACGCCGATGCCACCACTCGGGAGTGGCGAGCCAGGCTGGGGGCCGCCGACCAGCGGTGGGCCCTGGTGGCCAACCTTCCCTACAACATCGCCGTTCCCCTGCTGTTGGACCTGCTCGACAACGAGCCCCGCATCAAGACCTTCACCTTCATGGTGCAGAGGGAAGTGGCCGAGCGGCTGGTGGCCCCGGTGGGTACCAAGGCTTACGGGATTCCGACCCTCAAAGTGGCCTACTGGTGCGAGGCTCGCATCGTCCGCTTGGTGCCTGCAACTGTGTTCTACCCCCGGCCCCGGGTGTCGTCCGCGGTGGTCCGGCTGGTGCGGTTGCCGGTGCCGGCCGTTGAAGCCGACCCCGACCGGCTGTTCTTCCTCATCCGCACCGCCTTCGCCCAGCGCCGCAAAATGCTGCGCCGGTCCCTCGCCGCCCACGTCACCTCCGACCAATTCGCCCAAGCGGCCATCCCCCCCACCTCCCGCCCCGAGCAGCTCACCCTCGCCGACTGGGCCGAGCTTGCTGCCATAGCCTCGTCTTGATGACCACGGTCTCGGCTCCGGCCAAGCTCACGCTGTCGCTCAGCATCACCGGCGTGCGAGCCGACGGGTACCACTTGATCGATGCGGAGATGGTGTCGCTTGATCTGGCCGACACGCTGAAGATCGAGTTGGGCCACGGGGTGGTGGTCGAGGGTACGGGCGAGATTGATCCCGACGACAATCTCATCACTCAGGCGCTGGCTCTGGTGGGGAGAACCGCGCGGGTCACACTGGCTAAGCGGATTCCGCCGGGAGCCGGGTTGGGGGGAGGGTCGGCTGACGCTGCCGCCATCTTGCGCTGGGCAGGCTACGCCGAAACCCAGGGAGCGGCCCAACTGGGCGCCGACGTCCCTTTTTGCCTGGTCGGCGGGCGGGCCCGGGTCCAGGGAATTGGCGAGCTCATTGAGCCGCTGGAGCACATCCCCCGAACGCTCACCCTGCTCATCCCGCCTTTCGGCTGCTCCACTCCGGCGGTGTACCGCCGCTGGGACGAGATGGGCGGCCCGAAGGGGTCGAATGGCAACGACCTGGAGCCTGCGGCACTGGAAGTGGAGCCCCGTCTCGACCAGTACCGCAGAGCGTTGGAGCAAGCCACTGGTCAGACGGCGCGGCTGGCGGGCAGCGGCTCGAGTTGGTTTGTGGAAGGTGCCTACCCCGGCGACGACCGCATCGTGGTTGGCACCGTGCCCGCCTCATCTCAACGGGCTTGAAGAAGGGGGGGGGGGACTACTTCCCGCGTGCCCGCCGTTGGAAGCGGGTGCGCTTCAGCATCTTCTTGTGCTTCTTCTTGCGCATCCGCTTGCGGCGCTTTTTGATCAACGATCCCATGGTGCGCCCACGCTAGTCCGGCCAGCATCACCAGCAATAACCCGAGCGTTCATCCGGCGGCAATGAAGTAGCCTGAAATTGGTGCCTGATGACTGCCAAGCAAAGGGCTCTTTGGCGAGTAGTTCAAGTGGCAGAACGCCTGGCTTTGGACCAGGAGGTTGCAGGTTCGAGTCCTGCCTCGCCAGCTACACGAGTAATCGCGCTAGAAATACACCCGTGAAGGTGCAGAGCGGGTTGGACCGCTGAACCCATGACGACTGATGTTCTGCCCCTGTCTGCGGTGGTGCTGGCCGCGGGCCGGGGCGCTCGCATGAGATCGGGGAGGCCCAAGCCCCTCCATGACGTTTGCGGTCGGGCCATGCTGCTGCACGTGATCGACGCGGTGGCTGCGGTCAATCCCCGCCAAATCACTGTTGTGGTGGGATTTGGCGCGGAAGAAGTGGCCAAGCACGTCACCGAAGAGGCCTTCGATCTGCGCATCGACTTTGTCGAGCAACCGGTGCAGAGGGGCACAGCTGATGCCGCCGCCCTGGGCCTTTCGGCTCTGGACAGCGATGTCGATGATGAAGACGTGCTGGTGGTATCGGCCGACATGCCGCTCATCCAGGGACAGACGCTGCGGGGCCTGGCCGCCCAGCACCGGCTCTCCGGGACGGCGGCCACCGTGGCTGCTGTGGCCGAGGAGAACGCTGAGTTCTTCTGCTTCCGCCGCGGCCTGCTGTCTCCGGCCCTGCGCCGACTGGCGGCCAGCGACTCGGGCCGCGAATACAGCCTCTCCGACGCGGTCGCCGTGCTCACCTCTGCCGGACATGACGCAGGGTCTTTCGCCATCGACGAGGCTGAGGCGCAGGGGGTGGACGATCGGGAGCAGCTCGCTTTCGCCGAGGCGGAAATGCGCCAGCGCATCAATCGCAACTGGATGGTTGCCGGGGTGCGCATCATGGCGCTCCACAGCGCCTACATCGACGTCAGTGTGAAACTGGCCCCCGATGTGGTGATTCACCCCGGTGTCGTGCTCAGAGGACAGACAGTGATCGGCGAGGGTGCGGTGATCGGCCCCCACACCCACTTGGTGGATTGCGTGGTTGGTCCCCGAGCGGTATTGGAGGCGGTGTCGGCCACCGACGCCGAGATTGGTGCCGATGCCCATGTGGGGGCCTACATCACACTGGAGCCCGGCGCCCAGATCCCGCCTGCTTCGACGCGAGGAGACTGAAACGATGGAACTGGTCACCAAGAAGAAGCTGGCCATCATCTCGGGTCGGGCCAATCACGATCTGGCCGCTGAGATTGCCGAGGCGCTCGATGAAGAGCTGGTGGAGCCCAATATCGCCGACTTCGCCAACGGCGAGATCCACTGCCGGTTTGAGGAATCGGTGAGGGGCACCGACGTGTTCATCGTCCAGAGCCACACCGCCCACGGCGACGCCTCCATCAACGACGCCGTTATGGAGCATCTCATCATGGTGGACGCCGCCCGGCGAGCATCGGCCAAGCGAATCACCGCGGTGTGCCCCTTCTACGGGTACGGTCGCCAAGACCGCAAGGCTGCGGGCCGAGAGCCCATCACCGCCAAGCTGATGGCCAACTCCTTCCGCACCGCCGGAGCCAACCGCATGCTGAGCGTCGATCTCCACTCCGGGCAGATCCAGGGATTCTTCGACGGCCCCTGGGACCACCTCACCGCAATGCCGGTGCTGGTGGACTATCTCAAGGACTTCAACGGCGAACTGGTGATCGTGTCGCCCGATGCCGGCCGGGTGAAGGTGGCCGAGCGCTACACCAATGAGCTGGACGCCGACCTGGCCATCGTTCACAAGCGCCGGGCCAAGGACGTCAAGCACGCGGTGGAGGTCATCGAGGTGGTGGGCGACGTGGAGGGCCGCACCTGCGTGCTCATCGACGACATGATCGACACCGGTGGCACCATCGTGGCCGCTGCCGATGCCTTGGCGGCCCGGGGAGCGGCCACCATTGTTGCCGCAACCACCCATGGCGTGTTTTCCGGCCCGGCCGTCGACCGGCTCAAGAACTCGGTTATCTCCAAGGTGGTGATCACCAACACCCTGCCGCTGTCTCCCGACAAGCAGATCGACAAGATCGAAGTGCTCTCGGTGGCCCGAATCATCGCCGACGCCATTGACGCCGTATTCGAAGACACCTCCGTATCTGAGATCTTCGGCGGCAAGAACCTCTCCTAGCCGTTAGAGGTTTCGGGCTGCGGCCCGATAACATTTCTAGCTGCGCTATGGCTGAGCTGATCTTGAAGACCGACACCTCGCGTAAGCTGGGAACCCGGCCGTCTCGTCGCCTGCGCCAGACCGGGCGGGTGCCCGGCGTGGTGTACGGGCTAGGAGGGGAGTCGGTTTCTGTGGCGGTGGATGCCGGCGAGCTGCGGTCGGCCCTGGCCACCGATGCCGGTCTCAACGCCCTGCTCACCTTGGAAGTCGACGGCGACCGCCAGCTCGGCCTGGTCAAGGAGTTGCAGCACCACCCAGTGCGCAACGAGGTCATCCATGTGGACTTCATCCGGGTGGATGCCGACGTTGCCGTGGAGGTGGAGGTCCGGATGGTGCTCGAGGGCGACGCCACCGCGGTGACAAACGAAGACGGCGTGGTAGACCAGGCCGCCTTCACCATCCGGGTGCTGGCCAAGCCGGAGGCCATTCCCAACGAACTGACGATCGACATCAGCAAGATGGTGATGGGCGACTCGGTGAGGGCTGGCGACCTCGAACTGCCCGAAGGGGTGGAATTGGCGGGCGACCCCGACGAGTTGGTGGCCAGCACTTCGATACGGGTCATCGAGATCGAAGGGCCCGAGGTTGTTGAAGGGATCGAGGTGGAGCTGGACGAAGACGGCCAGCCGATTGTCCGCGAGGGCGCCGACGAAGACGCCGAGCAGGCCGACGCCGACGCCGACACCTCCGAAGACGCCGAGAGCTGAGCTGATCGGCGCCTGTCGCCGTGCCTTCCCGCTGGCGATCCCGCAAGAAACACACCGACACCCCGGCCGATCTTGTGATCGTGGGGTTGGGCAACCCCGGGGACAAGCACGTCGGTTCCCGCCATAACGTGGGCGCCGAGGCGGTGGAGCTGCTGGCCGAGCGGTACGGGCAGACGCTGCGCAAGAGCCGGGAAGCGGCGCTAGTAGCCGAGGCCCGGGTTGATGGTCGCCGGGTGGTGCTGGCCTTTCCTCAGACCTTCATGAATAAATCGGGCGAGGCGGTGCGAGCACTGGTGCGGCGTTGGAGCATCGCCGAGCATCTGGAGCGCCTGGTGGTGATCCACGACGAGCTTGACCTGCCCCCAGGACGAGTCAAGGTGAAGCACGGCGGGGGGTTGGCCGGTCACTACGGCCTGTCGTCAATCAAGGGCCACCTTCGCACCGCCGACTTCACCCGGATTCGCGTCGGAGTGGGCAAGCCCCCCAATCCCCGAGCCGGCGCAGACTATGTGCTGAAGCGGCCGGGCCGAGCCGACCGCGACCTGTTGGACGATGCGGTAGAGCGGGCTGCGGAGGCCGCACTGGCCCTGCTCGACCATCCGGTTGAGATCGTGATGAACAGGTTCAACCGACTGTGAGCGGGTTTGGCCGATGA
>JAJEDQ010000195.1 GCA_022821445.1 Acidimicrobiia bacterium
GGCGGACTCATGCCGGCACCGCCTGGGCAATGTCGCCCTCGACCCGCTCCAGCGGGCCCCTTGCGTTAAACCAGAAGAACACGGTGACTATCCACAGTAGGGCGGCACCGGCAATATGCGCGCCCACAAGCAGCACCGGCATACCGGTGAAGTACTGCACGTATCCGATGAGCCCTTGGCCCAGCGCCATCCCCAGCACGGCCCGCCCCCACCGCTGGACTCGTTCTGGAGCGCCCCTTTGGCGCAGCCACCACACCATTCCGGCCAGTACCACCAGCAGCGCCACCACCGTGGTCCCGTGAATCTGGGCCACGTCCCTCACGGCCACGTCGATGCGCTCAGCGTCCTCATCACCGCTGTGCGGCCCGGCGCCGGTCACGATGGTGCCGGTCACGATCACCACCGAGGTGAGCGCCACCACCCCGTTGCCCAACCAATGGGGGCGGGGTCGGGGCTCGCGTTGGCGCTCAAAGTCCTCCGAGGCTCGCCACAGCAGCACCACCGCATTCCAAAGCAGCACCATCGACAGCAAGAAGTGGCCGATCACCAGCATCGGGGGCAGCTCGTACAACACCACCAGGCCCCCCAGCACGATTTGGGCCAGCACTCCAGCCACCAGGCCCCACGACAGCCATACCAAGTCGGCTCGCCTCGGCTGCCGCCAGTGGGAGCCCAAAACAGCGGCGATGACAATGGCCGACACCAGCCCGGTGATGAGGCGGTTGATGAACTCGATCATGGCGTGGGTCTCCAGCGGCGCCACCAGCTGGTCGTTGTCGCACGCCGGCCAATCGGGGCAGCCCAACCCTGAGCCGGTGAGCCGAACCGCGCCTCCGCTCACGATGATCAACGCCAAAAGGGCCAGCGCCCAGATGGTGATCTTGCGGTAAGTGGCGGGGGAGACCCGGGGTTGGATCACGTTTCGAATTGTACGGGTCGCCTGTGACAGTCGGTCATGCCGAGTCGATGGTTTTCGGGGCTTTCGCCACGGAAAAAGCGCTCTCCCGATATCTTGGCCTGCCCAGCGCCGAAACCGTACTCTGGGCAGGTCATGGGTGTTGCCCGCTTGTTTCCCCACAGTCGCACGCGCGCTGCCGAACCGGACTCAAGCCCGGGCATCGACCCTGCTCATCAATCTCCTCGCAGCCGCACGCGCACCGCGCGGGCCTACGTGTCGCTCACCAAGCCCCGCATCATTGAGCTGCTGCTGGTTACCACGGTGCCCACCATGGTGGTGGCCGACCGGGGCATCCCCTCGGTGTGGCTGATGGTGGCCACCGTTGTCGGCGGCACCCTGGCTGCCGGTGGCGCCAACGCCATCAACATGTACGTAGACCGCGACATCGACCGGCTCATGGAGCGCACCAAGAACCGCCCCTTGGCCACCGGGGAGATCGCCCCCCCGCGGGCCCTGGTCTTTGCCATCGCCCTTGAGGTGCTGGCCTTTATGTGGCTGTGGGGCTTTGTGAACCTGCTCAGCGCGGTGCTGGCGGTGTCGGCCACCGCCTTCTACGTGTTCGTGTACACGCTGTGGCTCAAGCGCACCTCCACCCGCAACATCATCATCGGCGGAGCCGCCGGGGCGGTGCCGGTGCTGGTGGGCTGGTCGGCGGTCACCAACAGCCTGAGTTGGGCCCCATTGGTGCTGTTCGGCGTTATTTTCTATTGGACGCCGCCCCACTTCTGGGCCCTGGCCATCCGCTATCGAGACGACTACCGGGCGGCCAACGTGCCCATGCTCCCCGCAGTGGCCAGCACCCGCACCACCGCAGTGCGGATGATCGGCTACACCGTGGTGCTGTGGGGGCTGTCGGTGCTGTTCAGCGCGGTGGGCGAGATGGGGCTGGTGTACTTGCTGAGTTCCGTGGTGCTGGGCGCGGTGTTCTTGTATCTGGCCGTGGAGGTGTTGCGCACGAAGGAGACCGCGTCGGCGATGCGGCTGTTCTCCTACTCCATCACCTACATCACGCTGTTGTTCGCCGCGATGGCCGTCGATCAGGTGGTTCGGACCGGTGTTTAACGCAGATTTCCGCCGATCCCCGGTGCCCATTGGGCAGAGTTGTCTGATGCGAGAACGGACACAGGCGATGTGTAAAGTTCGCTCGCACACTTGCCTTCGTGGAGCACGATGACCCTCACCGAAACTAATCCAGAGGCAGAAGCGGTCGCTTCAGGCGGCGAAACGAGGCCCGAAACGGAAGCGGTCGCGGCAGGCGACGACGTGAGGCCGGCGACCCTGTCGTCGGCCCCTCAGTGGACCCCGCCCACCGGTCTCGCTGGCATTCTCAGCACCGGGGATCACCAGGTAATCGGTCGCCTCTACATCGTCTTTTCCCTGCTCCTCTCGGTTTTGGCTCTCACCCTTGGAATGCTCATCGGCATCGAGCAAGCCGACATCGATGGGGGCTTCGGGGTGTTCGGCCAGGCCAATGAACTCTTCCAAGTCTTCGGCCTCTACCGGACCACGCTGATTCTCTGCGGCTTGGTCCCGCTGTTTCTGGGTTTGGCTACTGCGATAGTGCCCCGCCAACTCAGCGCCTTATCGGTGGCCTTCCCCCGGGCGGCGGCCGCCGCCTTCTGGACCTGGCTCGTGGGCGCCATCGCCCACATTGCCGCCACCTTCTCCTTTGGCGGCTTGGGCTCGCTTGAGGCCGGAGCTGCCCGCGGGCAGTCGGTAGAGCTCACCGTGCTGTCGCTGGGCATGATCGGGGTGGGCCTGCTGGTGGGCACCGGCGTGATCTTCACCACCTTGGTCACCCAGCGCCCCGCCGGTATGGACTTGCTCCAGATGCCCGCCTTCTCGTGGTCGATGCTGGTGGCCACTGGCGTGTGGCTGTTCTCGCTACCGGTGCTGCTGGCCAACCTGGTGGTGTCCTGGGTGGACATGCGGGGGGCCGACTCCCTGCGCTTCGGCGGCGGAGATGCGCCGTTCGAGATGGTGGCCTGGGCGTTCGACGCTCCCCAGGTGTACGCCTGGACGATCCCGCTGCTCGGCATCACCGCCGAGGTGTTCACCGCCGCCCACCGCAGCAGCCCCAAGCTGTTCGAGCCCATGGCCTTCATCGTGGGCGCCTTCGGGCTCCTGTCCTTTGGCGCTTGGGCACAGAGCTTCTTCGACAGCGCCGACCCGTTGGCCCAAGACGCCCACGTTGTGACCAACGAGGTGGTGTTCACCGCGTTCGCATTGGCCATCGCCTTGGTGGTGCTGGCCTACGGCGGCTGGCTGGCATTCAACGCCTACTCTGCCGGGCAGCGTCCCCAGATCACCCCGCAGTTCGCGCTGGTCATGCTGTCGGGGGCGTTGCTGACCGCGGCCGTCGTGACCGGTGTGCTCCGGGTGGCCGAGCCCGCTCTGGGCGTGCTGCGGGAGGCCGACGGCGACATCTGGCGAGGATTCTTCGACGCTATGGACGACCTAGAGGGCTCCAGCCTGGTGAACGGCATGATGAACTTTGCCGTGTTGGGCGCGCTGCTCGCCGCGGTGGCCGGCCTATTCCACTGGGCCACTCCACTGCTGGGACGCCCCCTCAACGCGCCGCTGGGATTCTTGTCGGTGCTGCCGCTGGCCGGCGGCGCCATTCTGGTTGGGGCCACCGATGGTCTGGGCGGGTTCTTCGACCAGCCGGCCCGGCCCTATGCCGCGGGCAATCCGCCCTATGGTCCCGGCCACTTTGATGAGATCGACGCCCTCGGCTTCGTGGAGGCGCTGAATGTGATCGGGCTGATCGGCTACATCGCGGTGCTGGGCGGTTTGGCGCTGGTGGCGCTGAACGTGGCTCGCAGCCTCGGCGGGGCGCCGATGGACGAGCCCGAGCTAGGGGAGGGCGCCTGATGGCTGATATTGCCGTAGGCACGCCGCTGGCCGCACCGCTGCCCCGTCAGCGCACCCTGCTGGTGGGCACGGTTTTCGGCACCGCCGCCTCGCTCATGTACTTTGCCGCCCTGCTGGCGGTTTATCTGAGGGAGCGCTCCGATGCGCTCTCCGACGGAGGGGAGTGGATCCCCTCGAGCGCCAACATGCAGTTGGCCCCGCCCACGGTGGCGGCGTGGACCATGCTCATGTCGGTTGTCACCATGCAGTGGGCGGTGTACTCCATCGCCCGCGACGACCGTACCCACGCCATCATGGCCACCGCGCTGACCACCCTGTTCGGCATGTCGGTGGTGGTCACCACCTCGTTCCAGTACACCGACATGGGGCTGGTGGCCGACGAGTCGATCGCCGCCACGTTGATCTACGTCATCTCAGGGTCGCACTTGGCCATGATCGGCATCGGCCTGGTGTTCCTGCTCCTCATGGCCTTTCGGGCCTTGGCCGGCCAGTACAGCAGCCGCCAGACCGACGGGTTCGTGGCCGCGTCCATCTACTGGTACGCCGTTGTATTCGTCTATGTCGTCATCTGGACGGCGATCTTCGTGCTGAAGTAGGCCCTGGTGTTGTTGATCGCATTCAAGCTCGTTCACCCCCCCTGGGCAGGGCAATAATGTTCACCCCCGGCTTCCGCTTGTTCTTCGGCTTCACTCTGGCCGCAGTGGCCGCCGCCGCCGTCTACGGCGTGGCCAGCGGCAGCGCGGGCGAAACCGAGTATTTTGCGGTGCTCAACGTGGAGACCTGGGTGGGCGTGCTCAGCCTCGGCTACAAGGGCGGCATCGGCGACCACGTGGGCTATGTGGTGCTGATGGGCTTCGCGGTGCTCTCCGCGCTGGTGGCCCTTTTCCTGGTGGCCTTCCGTGACGCCGATGCCGAGTCGGTGGGCGAGCTGATGGAAAACGGCCAAACCCCTGAGCCCCAAGCCGACCTGGAGGCCAATTACTGGCCGGCCGTGGCCGCCGCCGGGATGGGGGCGATCATTGTGGGTCTGGTGACCCACGCCACCATCTTCGTGATCGGGCTGGTGATCGTGGCAGCGGCGGTGTTCGAGTGGATGCTCGCCGCGTGGGCCGACCGGGCCACGGCCGATCCGGTGGTGAACCGCAACCTGCGCAACCGCATCATGCGGCCAATCGAGTACCCCGTGACCGCGGCAATCGGCGTGGCAGTGCTGGTGCTGGCCCTGTCCCGGGTGTTCTTGACCGTGTCGAAGTTCAGCGCGGTGATGGTGGCCGGTTCGGTGGCCACCGTGATCTTCTTCATCGCGGTGGTGTTCGCAGTGGCCCCCAAGATCAGCCGGTCGGTGATCGCCGGAACCGTGGCTTTGGTGTGTGTCGGCGTTCTGGTAGCCGGGGTGGTCACCGCGGCAATGGGCTCGCGCGAATTCCACCACAAAGGGCCGGCCTACGAGCACGGCGAGCCCGCGGCCGAAAACGGAGGCCATTAGTGATGGCGATCACGCGGATGAGGGGCGGTGTCCGATGAGCGGGCGGGCTAGGGGACTGGTTTGGCTGTCCAGCCTGCTGGTGATTGCCGGCACGATCGCCTTGATCGTGGTGGCCATCGTGGTGGACAAAGACCACCCGCTGTCCACGCTGTCGCCCGTCGGTCGCCAGGGCCGCGACATCGCCGAGCTCATCAACCCCATCTTCATCGTGGCCGGCGTGGTGTTCTTTCTTATCCAAGGCGCGGTGCTGGCCCTGTGGTGGCGCTATCGGGTTGCGGGCTCCGATACCGGCGATGGCGAGTACGGCTACTACGAAGACGAGGAGTTCCCCGAGCAGACCCACGGCAACAACCGCCTCGAGATCGCTTGGACCATTGTGCCCACCGTGCTTTTGGCCGTGATCTCGGTGTTCACCCTGGTAGCCCTGTTCGCCCTCGACGATGTGAAGGCCTCCGAAGACGACTTGGTGGTCACCGTGATCGGCCAGCAGTGGTGGTGGGAGTACCAGTACCACCTCAACGGCGACACTGACTCCCCACCCGATTTCGTGACTGCCAACGAGCTGGTGATCCCGGTGGGGCAGGACGTGGCTCTCGATATCAAGTCGCGCGACGTAATCCACTCCTTCTGGATTCCCAAGCTGAACGGCAAGCGCGACGCCGTGCCCGGCCGCTCCCACGACTGGGTGATCCAATCCGACGAGCCTGGCCGCTTCCGGGGGCAGTGTACGGAGTTCTGCGGTCTATCCCACGGCTATATGAAGATGGTGGCCGTGGCGCTGCCCACCGCAGAGTTCGCCCAGTGGCGCAACAACCAGATGACCCCGGCTGAGGCCCCGGCCGAGGGCACGCCCGAGGGCCAGGGCTGGGCGACGTTCAGCCAGCAGTGCGCAAGCTGCCACGTGGTCAACGGGCTCACCTCGGCGGCCAACCGAGGCGGGGCCGCTGATTCGCCCCCCGACGACTGGGACATCTACGGCGAGCACAACGGCGGCAGCGCCGGCCCGGTGCTAACCACCGAGCTGGTGGCCGGGGCCGCCCCCAACCTCACCCACCTCATGACCCGGGGGACCTTCGCCGGGTCGGCGTTCGATCTCTATTTGAACGCCGGCGACCACATCCCATACCTGTATTTGGCCGAAGCCGGGACGCTCAACCGAGGCGAACTGGAGGCCTGGATTTCCAACGCCCCCGAGCGCAAGCCCGCCGATGCCAACGATCTCCGGGGCATGCCCGCCCGCACTGGATTGAGCCCCGCCGACATCGACAATGTCGTTGCCTTCCTATCCACCCTCGACTGATTGTGACTGTGAAGAGCTGATGACCATCACCGAACGCACGATCACCGCCCCCGAGGAAACCCTCGCGCTGCCGGCTGGCCCGGCCATTGCCCATCGCCCCCTCGGCGTCTTCACCCGACCCCAGGGCAGCGAGGGCTGGAGAAGCTGGCTGTTCACCGTCGATCACAAGCGCATCGGCATCATGTACGGCGCGGCCGCCCTGTTCTTCTTCCTGGTGGGCGGGGCCGAGGCCCTGTTCATCCGCCTCCAGCTCGCCACCCCCAACGGCTCGGTGATCGGGGCCGGCACCTACAACGGCGTGTTCACCATGCACGGCGTGACCATGGTGTTCCTGGTGATCATGCCCATGGCCGCCGCCTTCGCCAACTATCTGCTCCCCCTGCAAGTGGGCGCCCGAGACGTGGCCTTCCCGCGCCTCAACGCCTTCAGCTTCTGGTGCTTTTTGGCCGGCGGTCTGCTGCTCACCTCCTCGATCCTCGTCGGCGGCTGGTTCCAGAACGCCCCCGACGGCGGCTGGTTCGCCTATGCCCCCAACACCGGGCTGCTCTTCTCGCCTTCCAAGGGCATCGACTTCTATGCCGTCGGGTTGCAGATATTGGGCATCGCCTCGCTGGTCAGCGCCATCAATTTGATTGTGACCGTGTTGAACATGCGAACGCCGGGGATGAGCTTCTTCCGGATGCCAGTGCTCACCTGGATGCTGCTCATCACCCAGTTCCTGTTGCTGTTCGCTCTCCCGGTGATCACCGTGGCCCTGTTCCTGTTGATGTTCGACCGGCTGTGGGACGCCAACTTCTTCAACGTGGAGGCCGGGGCCGATCCGCTGCTGTGGCAGCACCTGTTCTGGATATTCGGCCATCCCGAGGTGTACATCCTGATTTTGCCCGCCTTCGGGATCGTGTCGGAGATCATTCCCACGTTCTCTCGCAAGCCCCTGTTCGGATACCACTTCATGGTGGCCTCCGGCATTGCCATCGGCTTCATGGGCTGGGGGGTGTGGGCCCACCACATGTTCACCTCCGGCGTGGGGCCGCTGTCGGTAGCCGCGTTCTCGGTGTCCACCATGTTCATCGCCGTGCCCACCGGGGTGAAGATCCTCAACTGGCTGGCCACCATGTACCGGGGTCGATTGAGATTTACCACCCCCATGCTCTACGCCGTGGGCGTGGTGTCGATGTTCACCATCGGCGGCCTGTCGGGGGTGACCCACTCCATTGCGCCGTCCGACACCCAGCAGACCGACACCTACTACATCGTGGCTCACTTCCATTATGTGATCTTCGGCGGGGCGCTGCTCGGGCTGTTCGGCGGCTTCTACTACTGGTGGCCCAAGGCGTTCGGCTACAAGCTCAACGAGGCGTGGGGCAAGGCCAGCTTCTGGGTGATGCTCATCGGGTTCAACTTCACGTTCGGACCCATGCACATCCTCGGCTTGCAGGGCATGTCCCGGCGCATCGCCACCTATCGGGCCGACGAGGGCTTTGCCTTCTGGAACATGGTGGCCACCATCGGGGCGTTCGTGATCGCTATCGGGGTGGCCATGTTCTTCTGGAACGTGTACGTGAGCACCCGGAACTGGCGGCGGGCCGGTCAGCCCGAAGTGGGGCCCGACCCGTGGGATGCCCGGGGGCTGGAGTGGATGACAGCCTCCCCGGTGCCCGAGCACAACTTTGACGAGGACATTCAGGTGGACCGCCTTGACCATTTCTGGCACCGCAAGTACGGCAAGGACGAGAGCGGCCGGGTGGTGAGGGCCGCTCCCACCTCGGAGATCGCCCACGACGGGAGCAACACCAATGTGCATTTGCCGTCTCCGTCGTACTGGCCCATCGTGCTGAGCGGGGGCATCCTGCTGGTGGGCTACGGCATCATCTACAACTTGTGGCTGGCCGCCGCCGGACTGGTGTTCCTGGTTGGGGCCATCTACGGCTGGATTCTGGAGCCGGCCGACGACCCCGACGCCGCCGGCCACCACGACGATCACGATCACGGCGACGAGAACGGCGACCCCGACAGCAACGGCGGACCCACCGGCAACGGCGAGTTGGCGTCGGCAGAGACCGAGGAGCCAGAGACCGAGGAGGAGGAGGCGACCGTTGGCTGAGACAATGACCTCCGAGGCGCCCGCTCACACCCCAGAGCACCACGACGGAGCGCACCACACCAGCACCGGCCTCTCCAACGAGAAGCTGGCCATGTGGGTGTTCCTGGGTTCGGAGTGCCTGCTGTTCGGCGGGCTCATCTCCACCTACATGTTCAACAAGGGGCGCATCGGCCCCAACGACGTCGGCCCCAACGATGTGTTCGACATCCCGTTCACCTCGGTCAGCTCCTTCGTGCTCTTGATGAGCTCGCTGACCATGGTGTTTGCGGTGTCGTCCATCGCCCGGGGCGATCTGCGGGGCAATCGCATCTGGCTGGCCACCACCGCCGCGCTGGGCGCCACCTTCGTGGCCGGGCAGGTGTACGAGTTCACCGCCTTCTACAGCGAAGGCCTCGGGTTCACCACCAACCTGTTCGGCTCTGCCTTCTACGCCCTAACCGGATTCCACGGCGCTCACGTCACCATCGGCATCGTCATGCTGATGTCGCTGCTGGTGATGTCGATGCGGGGCAACCTCGGTCCGGAGCGGGCCGAGACCGTGGAGATCATCGGTTTGTACTGGCACTTCGTTGACGTCGTCTGGATCGTTATCTTCACGATCGTGTACCTCTTCCCGCAATAGGATTCGTCATGGCCACCCTCACCCCAGACTCCGCCGACACCGCCCAAGCATCCGACGAGCCCATGCGCGAGGCCACTGCCTCGGCTCACGCTCCTGAGGAGCACGCGTCCGCGGGCGGGCACGCCCATCCATCCGATTGGCTCTATGTCAAGGTGGCCATCTACCTCGCGCTGCTCACCGCGTTCGAGGTGTTCACCTACTTCGAGACGGTGCACGGGTGGGGCGACACCGCCATCATCATCATGCTCGTGATCATGATGCTGCTGAAGTTCTTCTTGGTGGTGGCCTTCTTCATGCACCTGAAGTTCGACTCTCCGATCTTCTGGCGCTTATTTGTCTTCGGTCTGATATTGGCCATGGCGGTGTACATGGTCATGTTGACAGCATTTCGGTTCTGGTAGACCACGATGGCCCAACTACGCGATGAGGCCCGCCACTTTGGGCTCACCGCATTCCGCTTCTGGTAGACGGCCATGGCCTTTGCCGCCGACACCGATATCTGGCGGTACCAGCCCCATGCCGAGGTGTGGATAATCCTGCTGGCCGCCATTGCCATGGCCTGGTACGCGGCCCGGATCATCGCCCCCAAGGCCGCCCCCATCGGCGAGCCTCCCTTCGCCCGCCATCACAAACTGGCCTTCGTCGGGGCGATGGTGTTGCTGTGGGTGGCCAGCGATTGGCCGATGCACGACATCTCCGAGGAGTACCTGTACTCGGTCCACATGATCCAGCACCTGCTCATCACCCTGGTGGTGCCCCCGCTGCTGTTGGCCGCCATTCCCGAATGGCTGGCCCGGTTGGCGCTCAGCGGCGACGGCAGTGTGGGGGTCTGGGTGCGGCGGCTGGCCCGCCCGGTGGCCGCCGGGATCCTGTTCAACTTCATGGTGGCGGTGAGCCACATCCCCTGGGTGGTCAACACCTCGGTGGAGAGCGGTGCCCTTCACTACTTTGTCCACCTGCTGCTGTTCGGCTCGGCGATGCTGATGTGGCTGCCGGTTTGCGGCCCCATTCCCGAGTTGCACATGCGCCCTACCGGCAAGATGGTCTACCTGTTCTTGATGTCGGTGGTGCCCACCGTGCCCGGCGGATTCTTGACCTTCGCCCAGGGGGCGGTGTACAGCGCCTATGACCACGATGTTCGCCTGTGGGGCATCGGCCTTCAGGCCGACCAGCAGGCCGCCGGGCTCATCATGAAGTTGGTGGGCGGGATGTATCTGTGGACGTGGATCGGGGTGCTGTTCTTCAGCTGGGCCGGGAAGGAGCAGCGGGACAATACCCAGATGCGCTTGGTAACCACCGTTCCCTCCGGCCCCATCGCCGCCGACACTCGAGTCCCAGTCACTTCCGGCTCCAACTCCACCAACGGGTCTCGATGATTGATCTGCGCCTGGTGCGCGCCGATTACGACGCGGTGCGGGCTGGGTTGGCCCGCCGGGGGATCGACCTGTCGGAGCTCGAGCAGGTGGCCGACCTGGATGCGCGCCATCGCGATCTCACCACCGAGCGCGATGCGATGCGCCATGAGGTCAAGGAGCTGTCCCAGCAGGTTGGCCAACTCAAACGCGATGGCCGCGACGCCGAGGCCGACGAGGCCGCGGCCGAGAGCCGCAAGCTAGGCGAGCAGGGTAAGGCCCTGGCCGCTGAGGCCGACGCGGTGGCCGCCGAGATCCACGACCTGTTGTTGCACATCCCCAACCTGCCCGCTCCTGATGCCCCCGAGGGCGAAGGTGAGAGCGACAACCCAGTGCTCCGGGTGGAGAACTTCGACCCCGATGCCTACGGCGAACACCAGCGGGTGCCCCATTGGGAGTTCGCGGTGGAGGCCGGCTGGCTGGACATGGAGCGGGCGGCCAAGCTGTCGGGGTCCATGTTCGCCATGCTCAGGGGACCGGGGGCGTCGCTGGCTCGGGCTATGGTCCAATACGGGCTGAACCGCAACGCCGACCGCTATGAGGAGATCCGCCCTCCCACCCTGGTACACAGCCAGGTGATGGTGAGCACCGGCCAGCTCCCCAAATTCGCCGACGACGCCTACTGGTTGGAGCGAGATGACCTTTGGGCCATTCCCACCGCCGAGGTGCCGCTCACCTCGCTGGCCTCCGGCGAGATTCTCGACGAGGCCGACCTGCCCATGAGGATGATGGCCTACACCCCCTGCTACCGCCGGGAGGCCGGCGCCGCCGGTCGAGACACCCGGGGCTTGCTGCGGGTCCACGAGTTCGACAAGGTGGAGATCTTGGCCTACGCCACCCCCGACCAGGCGCCCGCCCTTCACGCCGAGATCCTGGAGCGGGCCGAGGCCGCGGTGGCCGATCTGGGCTTGGCCTACCGCATCGTGGACATCTGCACCGGCGATTTGGGCCAGGCCCATCACCGGTCGTGGGACGTGGAGGTATACGCCCCCGGCGCCGACCAATGGTTGGAGGTGTCGTCGTGCTCCTGGTACTCCGACTACCAGGCCCGCCGGGCCAACCTCCGCTATCGGCCGTCAGAGGAGAAGGGCACCCGCATCCTCCACACCCTCAACGGCTCCGCCCTGGCCGTCCCCCGAGTGTGGGCCGCCCTGGTTGAAACCCACCGCCAGCCCGACGGCTCCGTAGCCATCCCCGAACCCCTCCGCCCCTACCTGGGCCGCGACATTCTCTGACTCTGCTCAGCTAGAGATCACCAATCCGCCGGTGGCGGCGGCGAGGCCGAGGGTGAGGGTGACGGCGGCGTAGGCGAGGGCGTGAGGGCGGCTGAGGGTGGTTAGCTCCACGGCGAAGGCGGAGAGGGTGGTGAGCGATCCCAGGCCGCCGATGCCCACTGCGGTCATCACCGGGTTGCCCGCTCCGGCCAGCAGGCCGAGGGCGAAGCTTCCGAGCACATTTACTCCGAGCGTGCCCCAGGGCCAGGTGGGGGAGTTGAACCGCGGCGCGGTGGCGGCCCGAAGCAGGGTTCCGGCCGCGGCCAGCACGACGAAGCCGAGGGCGGTCACTGGGCTGGCCTCACTTGGGTTTTGCGCACCGCGGCGCCGACGATGGCCAGTGCCATCCCGCCGGCCACTGATGCGGCCAGATAGCCGGCGGCATAACCCCAGTGGCTGGCGCGGGCCATTTGGGCCACATCCACAGTGAGCGCCGAAAACGTGGTGAGGCTGCCGCAGAAGCCGGTTCCGAGACCGAGGGTTATCGGCAGTTCGGCCCGGGCCGACCAGGCCGCGGCGGCCAGATAACCGAGCACCAGACAGCCAATCAGGTTGACGGCCAGCACCCCCCAGGGCCAGGTGTCGGTGGCGGGCAGCGCCTCGACCAGTGCCCAGCGCGTGCCCGCTCCGGCCAGCCCGCCTATTCCGACAGCAATTGCGGCCCGAGGTGCGAGGATCAAGCTATGTGCCACCGCTCTCGGCCAAGGGCGGGCCGGAATCGCTCCGAGGCCGGAAGCGGAACCACAGCACAATGCCCACGATTACTGCGAGCAACACCTCCCAGAGAACCGGCCAGCGGCCTGGGTCAGTGAACCAGTTGCCCACCCGCTCGGGAACGGCGGCGATGGTTTGCGCGATCGGTAGCACCAACAAGTCGCCCTGGTATTGGATTGACTCCGACAAGGCGTATCCCACCGCAACGACGGCAGAGGCCGCGGCCAGCCAGGGTCGGGGGATGCGGTGGCGGAACGCCCACAGCAGCACGGCCAGCACCAGGAACGCAGTGGCCAGGCCGAAGCGGTTGCCGCCCACGTCGATGATCCAGTTCTCCAACCGGATGGACACCCGATTAGAGGCCTCCACGAACGGGTTGTTGGCCTCGAAGTCGTCGCGCAGCAGCACCTGGACTTCCCACCAGCCGTAGAACCCCAGCACCACGCCGGCCACCACCAGGAAACCGCCCGAGATCTTGTTGATGTGGGGCAGCAGGCGGCGCATGTGGGCGGTGACCCCGGAGCGTCCCATGGCAACGGCCAAGGTCAAGAAGGTGATAACCAGCCCCATCCCCAGCGCGTAGGCCAAGAACCGCACGGTGCCCTCCCACACCCCGTCGGTGCTGAACGAGCCGCTGACTGAGCCGAAGAACACCGGGCTGGCGCAGCCCAGCGACACCACCGCATAAGACACCCCGAACAAGAAAATGGAGATCAGGCCCTGGCTGTCGCCCCCCTTGGACAGTCGGGGCACGGAGATCTTGGGCTCGAATCCGGCCAGCATGGCGATGCCCAGCACCACCATGAGCCCGCTGATCACCAGCGTGATCCACGGGCCTCGGTCGGCGATGGTGGATGTGGAGATGAGCGACGAGGTGAGCGCGCCGATGACGCCGAAGAAGGCCACGAATCCGGCAGTGAGGGTGAGCCCGACCAGCAATCCCCGAAGCACGTTTCGATCGGTGTCGGTTGAGTGGTCTTGGCTGCCGATGCCCAGGAAGTAGGCCAGGTAGGCCGGCAGCATGGCAAACCCGCACGGGTTCACGGCGGCGACCAGACCGGCGCCGAAGGGAACCGCCAGGTCGAGGTTGAACACAACCGGAAGGTTACGGGGTCAGATGGGCGTTTATGTGCTCGGTGATCTGGTCGGCGGTCAGGCCCCCGGTGTGCTGATAGACGATCTCGCCGTCGGAGGCGATGAACAAAGTGGTGGGCATGCCCAGAATCCCATAGGCGTTTCCGATGGCCGAGTCCGGGTCTACCCCGGTGGCATAGCTGACCCCGGTGTCGGCCACGATCTCCCGGGCTCTGGTGGGGGTGTCGTTGTAGGCCAGACCGACAACGGCGATGTCTGGGCGCTGTTGGCTGATGGACTCCAGGGCGGGCATCTCCGTGATGCACGGCGTACACCACGAGGCGAAGAAATTGAGCACCACAGGACGGGTGAGGAAATCACCAACGGCAGCGGTGCCTCCATTGAGCAACTCGAACTCGACTTCCGTTGCTTGGACGTCGTCGCCGGCCCCTGAACCACAGGAGCCGGCGACGACGGCGATCAGAATCGCTAGTGCGGCAAGGCGGTTCCGCCCGACCATCAGGCCATACCGGCTGTTGTGCCGAACCAGCCATCAAGCCAGGCGTCGGCCATCAAGCCGAGCGGAGCCGCTCACGCAGGTGTACGGGCACCGGCACCTGGACAAACTCGTCCTCGGGACGGGGCACCTTGGCCGGACGACCCCGACGCCGCTTGCTGGTCAGCACCTTGCCGTTGCGGAACAACTGGCCGCCCCACACGCCCCACGGCTCGCGTCGGGCAATGGCGCCTTCCAGGCACTCGGCCATGACCGGGCACTCGGCGCAGATGGCCTTGGCCCGGGAGATGTTCTGGAGCTCGTCGGAGAAGAAGATCTCCCCAAGCGAGGCGTCGATGGTGCGGCACGCAGCATCCAAGCGCCAGGGTGCGTTCTCAAAGAGGAGCGCTTCCATGTTGTTCTCCTTTCGGGGAGGTCTTCGGTTAGGTGCTTTCAGAGGGTTGGTTGGGTAGTGGTTGCAAACTGAAAAGGCCGCCGGATTTTTCCGGCGGCCTCGGTGAGTATTTGATCCTTGTAGGTGCTCTACGTGGATCCTCCCCGAGGCCTGGTGTTGGCAGTCTTCTGACCAAACACACATGGTGTGTGATGGGTCGTCCAATAGCCGTGGCCAATTCGGGCCATGTCAGCCATCGCTACGCGCGCGCCCCGGCCTGATTGGCCGATGGCGAGGTAGCTCCTAGCGAACATGGCCACTACTCAACAGTGTATTGAGCGCGATGTCAATTTATTTCCCGATCAATTTGCTCTCAGAACCGGCTATTGCAGCCCGGGCTTGATTTCGAACGTCGTCAGCCCGTCGGGGGTGACGTCTTGGCGGGCCTCGCCGATCACCTTGAGATGCACCAGGTGGGCGAAGGTCTCACTAGCGGCCATGTCGCCCCAGGCCCGCTCGCTGAACAGCACCCGCATGAACTCCTCCACAGTGGCGCAGCCCATCTGGCTGCTGGCGTGGCGAAGCACGTTCAACCGCTCGTGATGGTGGTCGCAGATGTGATCGGCTCTGGCCCCTATATCGGAAAACGGGTGCCCGTGGGCGGGTAGGGCCACGGTGGCCCCCTCCAGGGTCTTCATACGGTCGAGCGAGTCGAAGAACTCGGAAAGCGAGTCATCGCTGTCGCTGCGGCCGGCTATGTGCGGCGTGATGGTGGGCAAGACGTGGTCGCCGGAGAACACCGCGCCGTTCTCAGGATCGTAGAGGCAGAGATGATCACCGGTGTGGCCGGGGGTGTGGAGCGCCACCCAGTCTCTACGGGCGAAGCGGACCACTTGGCTGTCTACCACTTTGACTGTGGGCTTGGGGGTCTGGAACCAGCGAGCGTGGAGGTTGTCCTTGGCTCGGAACCGCTGGATGTGTTCCCGGCTGGGCGGAGTCCTCTCGGTTCCCCACGGGGTGAACGAGCGGAAGCTCTCCTCGATTCGCTCAAAGATCTCCTCGTCGGTGGCATTGTCCTCGGCATCGTGGGTTTCTGTGGTCTCGCGGCGATCCCAGATCGGGCGAAAGCTCTCGTGGGTCAAGATGTCGGCGCCGGCCTCTTCTCGAAGCCGCTCAGCACCGCCGAAATGGTCGAAGTGGGAGTGGGTGATGATTGCGGTGTGGACATCGCCGATCTTGTAGCCGGCGCGGCCCAGTCGGTCGACCAGGGCGTTCCAAGAATCAGGACCGGGCAGTCCGGGGTCCACCACCGCCACCCCTCGCTCGTCTTCCATCACGTAGCAGTTCACATGGCCTAGCCCCGGCAGGTTGATGGGCAACATGGTGCGGAGCACACCGGGGACAACCTCGGTGACCTCGGTGGTTGCTTCCTCCTGTTCCTGCTTGCGAGGCCGCTCGGTCATCCACCAGCCTCCGTGGGAATTGCAAAAAACTGTTCGCGGTAGTGGCGGAGCTCATCGAGGCTCTCGCGGATGTCGTCGAGGGCCCGATGGCCCTTGGCCTTCTTGGGCGCCTGCTGAAATGCCTTGGAGTTCCACCGCCGAGCCAGTTCCTTGATGGTGGAGACGTCGATGGAGCGGTAGTGCAAGAAGTGCTCCACCTCGGGAAGCTGGGCAGCCAAGAAGCGGCGATCGACTCCGATGGAGTTGCCGCACAGCGGCACGGTGCGGGGTTTGTCGATGTGCTCTTTGAGGAAGGCCAGGGTCATCTCGCCCGCAGCTTCCAAGCTGAGCGTGGATGCTTTGATCTGATCCAGCAGCCCGCTTTTGGTGTGCATCTCCACTACCACGTCTTGCATTGAGGCCAATGCCTCAGGGGGGGCTGAAACCACCAGGTCAGGGCCTTCCGCCACCAGCTCCAGGGTGTCGTCGGTGATGAGCGTGGCGATCTCCACGATCACGTCGTTGGCCGGGTCTAACCCCGTCATCTCCAAGTCCATCCAAGCCAGCATCTTGAGTTGACCCTAGAGGTTGGGGTCTGAAAAACCTGAGTCGGCGGGTAATCGCTCAGATCGGGGGAAGTGTCGGCCCTGGCCATGTAGTGTCACCGCCGTGTTGGAGATCCCCATTGTCCGCAGCCGCCCTGACCTGCCATTTCCCCGCTACGCCACCGAGGGCGATGCCGGGGCCGACCTCGTGGCCAGCGAAGACGTTGAGCTGGCTCCGGGAGGTGGCCGAGGCCTGGTGCCCACTGGCACGTTCATCGCCATCCCCGAGGGATATGCCGGGTTTGTGCAGCCCCGAAGCGGCTTGGCGCTGCGCCACGGGGTCACCTGTTTGAACACGCCGGGGCTGATCGATTCCGGCTATCGAGGCGAGTTGAAGGTGCTGCTGGTGAACACCGACCCGACCGAGCCGTTCACTGTGCGCCGCGGCGATCGGGTGGCCCAGCTTGTGCTGCAAAAGGTGGAGCAGGCTGACTTCGTGGAAGTGGAGGAACTGCCCCCTTCGTCACGGGGATCGGGAGGATTCGGCTCTACTGGGGCCTAAGCCGACTTCTGAAGCCAAAGACGGTGCTCGTCGGGGTCGAGCTTCCACGAGTCCACCAGCGATCCGGCGGAAGACTCGAAACGGTCGATTCTGTCGTGGGGGATCGGCTTATCTCCCCGCTGGTCTAGCTGGGCTTCCACGGTCACGATGCCCGCTTTGCTCTGGAAGTCGAATGCCATGGTTCCGTCGGACCGCTCTGGATCGAGCAGCAGCACCACTGCCTCCTTGATGACCCGGCTGAGGTTGGCGATGTCGTAGGAAGAGAATCCCTGATGGTCGGCCGCGTGGACGGCGGCGATCTCAGCCATGCGCCCGTACCCTTGAGCCGCGGGCACCTCGACTCTCACGCCGCCGCTCACGGTCGTCAGTCGGCGGTCTTCGCCGGTTCCATGCTCTGAGAGTACCAACCGAGCAACGAGACATTGAAAAAAGAGTGCGGGGAGCGCGGCATATATCCTGGCTCGATGCTTCGAGTCGGCCTGATTGGCTGTGGGGCCATCGGCTCAGTGGTGGCGCGCGAGCTGTCGCAGGGGGCGGTGCAGGGGGTGGAGCTGGCCGTGGTTCTCGATCCTGTTGTCCGTCATCCCCTGAGTGTGGATGATCGGGAATCGCTGCTGTCCCGATCGGATGTGGTGGTGGAAGCCGCTGGCCATTCCGCCCTCCGCGAGCACGGGGTGGCGGTGCGGGAAGCGGGCACCGACCTGCTGGTGGTGAGCATTGGAGCATTGGCCGATGGAGACCTAGAGGCTCGGTTGCGACAGGCCGAGGGCGGGCGTTTGTTTCTGTGTACCGGGGCCATTGGCGGCTTCGACATCCTGCGAGCTGCAATGCTCTTTGGCCCGTTGGAGGAGGTGGCCATCACCAGCACCAAGCCTGCGATGGCCCTCAGTCGCCCGTGGATGGACGAGACGATTCAGGATGCGCTGGCCCAAGGCACCGAGCCGGTGACGGTGTTCGACGGCCCAGCCCGGGAGGCGTGTGCCCTCTTTCCGGAATCGGCCAACGTGACCGCCACCCTGTCGCTGGCCACCGTCGGGTTCGACCACGTGCGGGTGCGGATGGTGGGCGATCCGGCGGCCGCCCGGGTGCGCCACGTAGTGACCGCCTCAGGGGAGGCGGGCACCTACGAGCTGTCGTTCGAGAATGCCGCCTCTCCCGACAACCCCCGCACCAGCGCGGTCACCGCCTACTCCGTGCTTCGGGCAGTGGGCGACTTGCGTCGGCCCTCAGTGTCTTTCCTCTAAGCTGAAGCGATGGTTGACCTGCCAGATCAATTCGTATTTAACACCTTTGCCTTTTTGATCTGGGGTGCATTGGTGATGTGGATGTGTGCGGGCTTCACGATGCTGGAGTCGGGCGCGGTCCGCACCAAGAACGCCTCCATGATCTGCCTCAAGAACATCGGCATCTACTCCATCGCGGGCCTGGCGTATTTCATCGTCGGCTACAACCTCATGTACGTGGATGTGGGTGATCTCATCGGCACCTTCGACTTCCTCTACGGGCCGTCGGCCGCCGAGAAAGCCCTGCTTGACGGGGATGCGAGCGCGCTAGGCAGCGTGGTGGACAACGGATACGCCGTGATGTCCGACTGGTTCTTCCAGATGGTCTTCGTGGCCACCGCCGCATCCATCGTGTCGGGGGCCATCGCCGAGCGCATCAAGTTGTGGTCGTTCTTTGCGTTCACCCTTGTTTTGACCGCATTCATCTATCCCATCGTGGGCTCTTGGACCTGGGGAGGCGGTTGGCTGGCCCAAGAGGGCTTCCAGGACTTCGCCGGCTCCACCATTGTCCACGGCACCGGCGGTTGGGCCGCCTTGGCCGGAGTGCTGGTGGTGGGCCCCCGGCTGGGCAAGTTCAAAGCAGACGGCAGCGTGAAACCCACCCCGCCCTCCAACGTGTTGGTGGTGACGCTGGGGGTGTTCATCTTGTGGCTCGGCTGGTTCGGCTTCAACGGCGGTTCCCAGCTCGCGCTGGGCACCCCGGGTGATGCGGTGGCGATGACCATCGTTTTGGTCAACACCAATCTGGCCGCCGCGGCCGGCGTGCTCGCCGCCCTGGCTGTCTCCCGTTCGATCTTGGGGAGGATCGACCTCTTCGCCGGGCTGAACGGGGCCATCGCCGGACTGGTTGCCATCACCGCCGGACCCACCATGGTGGATCACTGGTGGGCGATGATAATCGGCGCCATCGGCGGTCTGCTCTGCACCATCGCCATCAGGGTGCTGGAGATAGTCAAGGTGGACGATGTGGTCGGCGCCATTCCCGCCCACCTCGTTGCCGGCATTTGGGGAACCCTGGCCGTGACCATCGCGGCCGGCGGCCGATTCCACATTCAGCTTCTGGGCATCGTGTCCATCGGGGCGTTTGTCTTCATCGCCTCTTTGGTGGTGTGGAAGGCGCTGGACATGGTGATGGGCTTGCGGGTGTCAGCCGACGTCGAGCGCATGGGCCAAGACGTGGCCGAGCTCGGCATCGAGGCATACCCGGAGTTCGTGCTGATGCCCGAAGAGTTGGACTAATAGCCCAGCTTGAACGAGTCAGGTGCGGTGTTCTGGAGGGTTGATCCGGCTCTGGCGAATCAGGTGCGCTGTCCTGAAGACTTGATCCGGTTCTGACCGATCAGGTGCAGGGTTCGGCCGGGGCCACGGTGGGCAGTCGGCCGGCCCGCATGGAGGTGACCGAGGTGCCGTCGGTCTCGAAGATCACCCGATAGTCCACGTCTGGCTCGTCCACTGGGACGTATTGGATCGAGTTCCCGCTGCCATCGGCATGGGGAGTGACCACCAGCCGTTCCCCGAACAGCTCGTGGAGCTGGGCCTCGGTGCTGCCCACGCTGGCGCCCGACCGGGTGGTGATGCTCGGGTTGGTCACGTCCACCCGCTCGATGGAGCTGTTGAAGATCGTGACCACCACGCCCGAGGGGCCGTTGGCCGGGGCGAGCAGGTAGCAGCGGGGGGTGCCGTCTTCTGGGCCGCCGGCCCACAGGGTGGGGAGCGACTGGGCTGCCTCTTCGGGGGTCATGCCGAAGAACATCGACCCGAGTCCCGCGGTGGTGAGCTTGTCGGAACTGCTGAAAGCGGGATCGCTGAGGTCAACAGGCTCGGGCGCCTCAATCGGTTCCGCTGTCGAGATGGGGATCGGTGTGGTTTCCTCGATGGGAGCAGGTGTGGGCTCCTCAACCGAATCGGGTGCGGGCTCCTCCTCGACGGGGGCCTCAACGGGGGTTTCTTCAACCGGGGCCGGTGTGGACGCTGGTGCTGGTGCTTCTGTGGCGGC